>JBAQNF010000072.1:0-27227 GCA_049303555.1 Candidatus Moraniibacteriota bacterium
CATCAGTGGGACTGCATAGCCGTGACACAGAGCGCCTGATCAATGCCCTTGAGGATTTGCGCACGGCCAACAATTCCCTCGTCATCGTGGAGCACGATGTGGCCATTATGAAGCGCGCTGACTATATTATCGATATGGGGCCAGGAGCTGGTGTCGAGGGTGGAGAAGTGATCTTTGCTGGGACGCCGGACAAACTGCTTCGCTCCAAGCTGCTGACGGGACAGTACCTCTCAGGCACCAGAAAAGTTTCCGAGAAAAAGAAGGGGCGCAAGATTGGGAGTGACTGTATCACCATCACCGGGGCGACGGAGCACAATCTGAAAAATGTCGATGTCAAAATTCCGCTCGGTGTATTGGTAGCCGTGTCGGGTGTCTCCGGATCGGGCAAGTCGTCACTGGTGCACGATATTTTGTCGCGGGCGCTTTCCAAGCATTTCTATCATGCCAAGGCCATCCCGGGCGCTCACAAGAAAATGGAGGGACTCTCCAATATCGACAAAGTGATCGCAGTGACACAGGATCCAATCGGTCGGACACCACGTTCCAATGCCGCGACTTATACTGGTGTCTTCAGTCTGATCCGAGATTTGTTTGCAGGGACGGCCGAAGCGGAGCGTGAGAAGTACTCAGCTAGTCACTTTAGCTTCAACATGCGTGGTGGCCGTTGTGAAACCTGTCAGGGTGGTGGACTGAAGAAGATTGAGATGTATCTCTTGCCGGATGTCTATGTCCCATGTGAAGTCTGTCAGGGGACACGCTATAACCAAAAGACGCTTTCTATTGAATATCGAGGGAAAAATATCGCTCACGTACTGCAGATGACGGTCACCGAGGCGCGACATTTCTTCTTGGATCAGCCGATGATCGAAGAAAAATTACGAGTGCTCGATGAAGTCGGTCTCGGGTACCTGGTGCTCGGACAGAGTGCCACCAATCTTTCTGGTGGTGAGGCACAGCGTATCAAGCTTGCTACCGAACTGGCTCGCAAATCAACCGGTAAGACACTCTATATTCTTGATGAACCAACGATTGGGCTGCATTTCGAAGACGTGCGCCGTCTGCTTGAAGTACTGGAAGCGCTCGTTGATAAGGGAAACAGCGTGCTGGTGGTGGAGCATAACCTCGATGTCATCGCGTCTGCTGACTGGGTGCTGGAGCTGGGACCTGATGGTGGTGAAAAAGGCGGTGAGCTTATCTACGCTGGCACTCCTGAAAAATTGAAGTCATGCAAGCGTAGCTTCACCGCGAAATACTTGTAGAGAAGAATTTTTTGATTCATAAGGAGGGCTTTCCCCCTCCCAAGAGCTCTCTTGTGCCGAGAAAATCCCAGCGGATTTTCTCTACTCTTCGCCAAAACTTTTTACTTCGTAAAAAGACCGGCTTTTGTCTCCAGGCGTGCCCAAGAGAATTCTTGGGAGGGAGAAAGATGCTTCTAAAACGTCAGTGAGTTTTCAAAAGTTGTTTTCAACAGCTCTTTTTTCGAACCAAGAGACCGCTTCAGACAACGAAACAACGAAAAAAATCCACCTGAAGATTGAAAACGTGGACAGAACTATTTTGTGCCCAAGAGAATTCTTGGAAGGAAAAGGAAGATATTTTTGGAAAACTCACCAATAGAAATGCTTTTTGAGTAAAAAAAGACACCACCGATACGTTCGGGGGTGTTGGTGGTTCGACTGGTTTTCAATCGTATACATCCATGGCTTCGGCCAGGAGTTTCTTGGCCTCGGCGTCGTTACGGGCAATGATAGCTCGGAGGACACGCCGATTGGTGTGTGAATGCCATGCAGTGCCAAGCCCGACAAAAAGGTTGGCAACTGTCATGATGAAGCATATCAGGAGAAGTATCTCGATGGTGTCCATGGGAGCTCCTTTGGTTGGTGGTAGAAGTTGTTAACAAACTAACGACTCAATGTGACATAAAATAGGAAATTAGTCAATAGTGAACGAATGGTTTGGAAGTGGTAAAATAGGAGTACTTTTTAATACTAGGGTGTGAGTTACATATTGGGGAAAAATATTGTCGGGACAGTGACGTACTATGACGTCATGGATTTTCCGTTGACGGCTTTTGAAGTTTGGAAACATCTTTTGGAGCATGACCGGGAGCATCCGGCGCTGACTGAGACGGTAACGCTCGGTGATGTGTGGGGCGTGCTTCACTCGGAACAGTTGACTGGGAAAATAGCGGAACAAAATGGATTTTACTTTCTGCGCGGTCGCGAGGTGTTGGTCGGTGAACGGATACAGCGCGAGAAGCTGTCCGTGCAGAAGCTGAAAAATATGCGCCGTTTGGTGCGGTGGCTGGTCTATCTCCCGTATCTTCGGATGATCGGGGCGACGGGCAGCCTGTCGATGAAGCATGGCGCGCGAGGCAGTGACTGGGATATGTTTGTGGTGCTTCGGTCGGGAAAGATTTGGATCGGGCGGACGATACTGACGCTCTTTCTCCATATCATAGGCAAGCGCCGTCATGGGAAAAAGATCAGCAATCGAGCTTGCCTCAACTACTTTGTGACGGATAATCATTTGGAAATCGCTACCAAAGATTTGTTTTCGGCGCATGAGTATCGGTTTCTTATCCCGATGCTCTCTTTTCCGCTTTTTCAAATTTTTGAATTGAAAAATCGTTGGATCAGAGACTACAAACCAAACTTTTCTTCGACACTGCTGCCGTCTCTCTGGATGGTGTCGGAGACGTCTCAGGGGAAAGGGGTGAAAAAGTTTCTGGAGCGCCTCTGTGATAGCGTGCACCTGGAAGTATGGCTCAGATCTTGGCAGAAAAAAAGGATCGAGCATAACCCCAAGACGCACTTGGAGGGGAGTCTGATAGAAGCAAGTGATCAAACATTGGTTTTTCTGCCGAGTCCGCGTGGACCACGGGTCTTTCAGGAGTTCAAAGAACGCCTCAGCTTGTAGTATCTCTTTCAAATCTCACCGCTCAAATATAAAGAAAAAGACAAGCGCTTGTCTTGAGAAAATGTGGTATACTTGTGGTAGGCTCTGATACAAAAGAGCGCAAATATACATACCAACATGTCGAAGTTTTTTTATACGGCAAAAAATGCCACAACAGGCGAAACGTCTGGTGGTGAAATGGATGCAGCGGATGAGAAATCTCTGGCGCAGGATCTGCGTGCGCAGGGGTTGCTTCTGACTTCTTTCAAAGAAGAGCAGGCGGCTTCGTCTTTGCAAATAAAGTTTTTTGATCGCTTCAAAACAGTGCCGCTCAAGGAAAAAATGACTTTCACGCGGAACCTTTCTGTGATGGTATCGTCTGGATTGACGATCTCTCGAGCGGTGCACAATCTCAGTCTGCAGACAAACAACAAGACGTTTCGGCAGATTCTCAATGATGTCAATGATGATCTTCAGAGTGGCAAGACTTTGTCCGAGGGTTTGGGAAAATACCCATCGGTTTTTAATGAGCTATACGTCAACATGGTGTATGTGGGCGAGGTGAGTGGTAACCTCGAAGAAGTGCTGGATATTTTGGCCTTGCAGCTGGAAAAAGAAAACGATCTTCTTTCCAAGGTGCGCGGGGCACTCATCTACCCGGCAGTCATCGTGGTGGCGATGATTGGTATCGGTATCCTCATGTTGGTCTACATCCTCCCGAAGATTACGGGAGTGTTTAAGGACATGAATGTGGAACTCCCGGCGACTACGCGAGCTATCATGGCGCTTTCAGATTTTATTCGGGGCCATGCTTTTTTGACGATAGCTTTGGTTCTTGTTGTCGTGATAGGAACAAAGCTTTTTGCTGGGACAGCTCCCGGTAAACGCTTTTTCAGTTTTGTGTTTGTCCGCATGCCGATCGTTGGCAATATTGTCGTGAAGGTCAATTGCGCCCGTTTTGCCCGTATCTATAGCTCGCTTCTGAAAAGCGGTGTATCGGTAGTGAACGGACTGACGATTGTCTCAAAAACGCTTTCGAATGTGTATTACAAAGATGCGCTGGCGGAATCTATCGCAGAAATTCAAAAAGGTGTAGAGCTCTCCAAAATCATCGGTAAGTATCCGGTTATTTTTCCGCTACTCGTTACACAGATTCTCGAGGTGGGCGAAGAAACAGGTAAAACCGAAACGGTGCTCCAGCGTCTGGCAGAGTTTTATGAAGAGGAGGTGTCGCAGATTACCAAGAACATGTCTTCGATTATCGAACCAATCCTCATGCTGTTTATTGGTGGCGGCGTGGGATTTTTTGCGGTGGCGATGTTGCAGCCGATGTACTCGGTGTTGGAGAATATTAAGTAAGAATCATGAATCATGAATCATGAATCAAGAATCCGGAGTTTCAAAGGGTTTACGATCATTGAATCGTTAGTTTTTTTGTTTATTTTTTCATTGGTGAGTATGGTGTTTCTGCAGACGTACTCTGTCGGGACACGACTCATCATCGAGTCAAAGAATCGTCTCGGGGCGACGGCGCTGGCCAACCAGAAGATGGAGATCATTCGGAGTATCAATTATGATGCTATCGGTACGACATCTGGTGTGCCAGCTGGTGATCTAGCAGAAAATGAGACTATCAGTGTCAACACAGTCAAGTACGAAGTCCATACGTTCGTACAGTATGTGGATGACAGCTTTGATGCTACCGTCTCGACAGGTGACGCTATTCCGACCGACTATAAGCGCGTGCGCCTGACAGTCTCTTGGGGGAATCTCGGCAGTGATCAGTCAGTCATACTCTTTGGAAATTTCTCTCCCAATGGTGTAGAGGTATCAAGCGGTGGCGGGGTCCTCTCGATCAATATTTTGGATGGGAATGGATCGGGTGTCTCTGGCGCCAGTGTTCATATCGTCAATGGTGCTGCCGGAGTCGATACGACTGGTAGTACTGACTCGACTGGCAACCTTACCTTGCCGGGGACCCCAGTTGGCATAGAGGCTTATGTGCTGACGGTTTCAAAAAATGGTTATTATGGTGCCACGACGTATCCGGCCTATCCGACTACTGCTTATGAGCCAGTCGATGTCCATGCTTCCGTGGCCGCTGACGTGCTCAATCAAAAGACCATGGTCATGGATCAGTCTTCTGATATGACACTGACGACCAAGGATCCCTTTGGGACGGCCGTGCCGGCTATTGGCTACACCCTCAAGGGAGGGCGTCTTTTGGGAACGGACCCAGTGACTTTTGAGGATACGTTTGGTTTTTCTCAGTCCGGTACGACTGATGGTTCTGGTGTGGCGAGCTATGCGGACGAGAGTGCAGGTCAATATGTCGTCACTATTTCCGGTGCAAATTACGAGTTCTACAAGATGTCGCCGGAGGGTGTCATTGCCAACGAATTTTCGGCGTTGGCCGGTGTGGCGACCGATATGACAGCTGTCTTGCTCGACAAGAACATCGGATCCGTCAAGGTGAAAGTGCAAAACCAGGCTGATTTGACGGCCCTCTCGGGGGCTTCGGTCCATATGACCAACGCAGTACTCCTCTATGATGCGACGGTAGTGACGGATCAGTACGGGTACGCTTATTTTCCGACTGCCTTGCCGGCCCTGGTTGCCGGAACCTATGATATCACGGTCAGTCTCTCTGGGTATACCGATGAGACTGATACAGCAACCGTCGGCACAGCACTCGTGACCAAGACGATACAAATGAGCCCATAAGCTATGTCTGTTTCTGAAAAAAAATTGAAGGGGATGACGCTTCTCGAGATGCTGATAGCTATCGCGGTGGCACTCATCGTTATGGAGGGGTTCACCTATATGTTTCTCAAAACATGGGATACCAACAAGTTTATTCTGGAGGAAGGACTGGCTTCAGCGGCAGCTTCTCGCGCTACCAATCAGATTGTGATTCAATTACGAGGGGTACAGCAGTCAGATAATGGTTCGTATGCGATTGTTTCTGCTGATGACTTCGACTTCACACTGTATGCGGATGTTGATGATGATGGTGTGGTAGAGCGGGTGCACTATTTTCTTGATCAGGTCAATGACCAGCTGAAAGTTGGCGTGACAGATCCGGATACGACAGTGGTGCCTGTTACCTATCCGGCTGGTGATACCACGGTGACGGTTATGACAAACTATGTGGTGAATGAGGCTACAGATCCGGTATTTTCTTACTACAATGATGATTATCCTGGGGATACGATAAATAATCCACTGACGACACCGGCTAGTGTCGGCAATATTCAGCTTATCAAGATACACCTATTTGTGAACATCAATCCGATACATGCTCCGGACAATATCAATATTGAATCGTTTGTTGATTTGCGTAATCTGCATCTATGAGAAAAAAAGAGTGTCTATTGAAGGGGTCAGTTCTGGTCTACGGATTGGTGATCATGTTCGTGGTCTCTATCGTCATGTCGTCGATTATTGGTTTTGTGGTTTCTCAGACGAAGTATGCCCTTCAGGTACATGCTCGTGAGCAGGCATTCCAGATTGCAGAATCGGGCATTCATTTCTATCGCTGGTATCTGGCACACCAGGTAGAGGGACGGACGGCACAGCAGGTGGCAGATTTTTGGGCGACGGGTAGTCCTTATGGTGTAGCGCCCACTCCCTATGAAATGGAGTATACCGATCCGGGTGGCAGTCCTATCGGGATGTATCGGCTTGAGGTCACACCTCCGCCAACCGGATCGACGGTGGTGATCGTTAAAGCAACCGGCTGGACCTATCGCTTTCCTGATGTGCGTCGAGTCATACAAGTGCGTTTTCGCAAGCCATCATGGAGCGAGTACGCCGTGCTGGCCAACGGCAACATGCGTTTCGGAGCAGGTACGGAGGTATTTGGTAGGATTCACTCGAATCAGGGGATTCGTTTCGATGGTCTGGCGCATAATGTCGTAACCAGTGCTCTTGCGAACTATAATGATCCTGATCATACAGGTGGGAATGAATTTGGGGTGCACACCCATAGTGGAACAGTTGATCCGCTCCCGCCGACAGCCGTGCCGGATCGGCCGGATGTGTTTGAAGGCGGGCGTTCTTTCCCGGTGGCTTCGACTGATTTCAATGGTGTCTTGGGTGATCTCGCCTATATGAAGACTCAGGCTCAGGCGGGAGCGAACGGCAGTCTGTACTTTGATAATAGTCATAATGGGCGGCACATCATTTTGAAGACAGACGGTACCTTTACGATTCAGACTGTGCGGAATTTCAATGCTTCAACGAATGAAATAGGCAACTACAATGGTGCGGCAACGACATATACTATTCCGAATGATGGGATTATCTTTGTTGAAAACAACGCTTGGGTTGAGGGGACGGTCAATGGGAAACGCGTGACCGTGGTAGCAGCCAATACTATCTCTTCTTCCAAGAAGACCATGTATCTTGGGAAAGATATTCGCTATACGAATTATGACTGTACCGACATGGTGGGACTGATTGGCCAACAAGATGTAGAGGTGTACCGTTCGAGTAATAATATTTTGCGGCTGGATGCCTCACTCATCGCTCAGCTAGGACGTGTCGGTCGTGCCAATTACACGGGTGCGACGGCTATCCGGGATACGATTACCGTCTATGGCGCTATTGCGAGCAACCAGCGTTATGGCTTTGCTTGGATCGACAATCAGGGAAATCATGTTTCCGGCTATATCAATCGTAATTTGTACTATGATAATAATCTGCTCTACTGTCCGCCGCCGTATTTCCCTACGGGCACACAGTACGAGATGGATTTGTGGGAAGAACGGTAGTGAGTGGATGAAGTGGGATGACACGGAAAAATCGTGTTACAATAATGAAGTCCTACCCAACAAAGAAGAACAGAAAAAGAAAAACAAATGAATATCCTGCACAAGAAAATTTTTGATTTATTCCCGAGCTCGTTCGGGCTGGATTTGAGCGACCTCTCTATCAAGGCTGTATGGCTCGATCGTTCTGGGAATCATGATTCCGTGGCGAGTTTCGGCTCGGTGCCACTTGCCCTGGGGAATGTGGTGGATGGCGAGATTATGAATGCCGAGGCAGTGAAGAGTGCCGTCAAGAATCTCATGGAAAAGGCTGGACCAAAGAAGATCAAAACGCAAAAGGTCATCTGTTCGTTGCCTGAGACCAAGGCATTCCTCCGCATTATTGTACTTCCGAAGATGGATGCAGAAGAGGTGCGTGAGGCCATCAAGTGGGAGATAGAGGCCAATATCCCATTGACACTTGACCAGGTGTACTATGATTGGCAGATTCTCGATCTCAATCTGACTGGTGAGAAGGGAAAGATGAGCGTCTTGGTAGTGGCAGTGGCACGGAGCGTGGTGGACCAGTTTGAGGAGGTGCTGGAAAACGCCGGACTCGAAGTCATCGGTCTCGAGACTGAATCGATTGCTCAAGCCAGAAGTCTCTTGGCGGAAAAAGATGAGAAGAGCACCACGCTGATCGTCGATATCGGTGACCGCCGTACCAGCTTCCTCATTGCTATCGGGAGTACGCCGTGCTTTACCTCGAGCGTCCCACTGTCATCGCAGATGGTGACGGAAGCTATTTCCAAGGAGCTAAAGATTTCTTTTGAGGAAGCAGAAGCCATGAAGATAAAACACGGACTGGGGTCACTGGCGATGAAGAGTCCGGTACTGAAGGCAGTGGAGCCCGTGCTCGAGAGTATGGCAGTGGAGATTGAGCGGTCTATCGATTTTTATCTGAACAATCTGAAGTACTCAAGTACCATCGACGCCATTATTCTGTGCGGGGGAGGATCGAACATGAATGGACTCCTTCCATATATGACACGACGTCTTGGTCAGCCGGTCGAATTTGGCAATCCATGGGTCAACGTGCATTTGGGTCGGGAAATTCCGCTGATCGATCGGAAGCGTTCTGTACAATATTCTACCGCTATTGGATTGGCATTAAGAGGTTTGGACGAATATGAAGACTTTGCTTAACCTTCTCCCTGAGGAGAAGAAAGAATATATAGAGAAACACCTGCACTTCCGCTTCCTTTTGTGGCAGTTGTTTTTGCTGTTTGTACTGGAAGTATTCTGCCTCAGTATCTTCGTTAGCATCTATCTGATTCTTGATTTTCAACACAAGAGTCTGCAGGCTGTCGGGGAAAATTCTGCTATCACACCGCAGACTGAAGTGCGCAAGCTCAACGAATATGAGAAGAAGTTTCAAGAGACGAATGGTCTGGTGGAAGTCGTAGAAAAAATGGAACGCTCCCATTTGTATTTTTCCCGAGTGTTTACACTGCTTGATACGGTGCTCCCGGACGGCATCTTGATCGAGCATTTGGAGACCCGTGAGTACGCCGTGTCTCTTTCTGGGAAGGCAGCCAAGCGTGAGGATTTGTTGCTGTTCGATAAAAAATTAAAAGATGCCACAGAGTGTATTACCAATGTCAATATTCCGGTGTCCAATCTTTTTTCTCAGAGAGACATCGATTTTCAGGTTGATTTTTCGCTTCTCCCTGAGTGTCTAAAAAGTTCTGAGAACGTATCAGTTTCCAAAGAAAAAGAATCACTATGAAAACGTTTTTACAACAACACAAGCAAGCCTTTCCTTTGGTGGTCATGATCGTACTCTTTTCCGGTATGGGGCTTATTTTGTGGTTTGGTATCCTGCCATTTCAGCGCTTCATCGTAGAGAAAGCAGATAGTATCCAAGAATACTATGCGACGCAAGAAAATCGTGAGCGCCAGATCAAGAGATTGCCAGAATTGGAGGAGCAATTCAAGAGTATCGTTGCCGATGAACAGACGCTTGATATATTGCTTGCCGAGAGTGAAATAGTCAATTTTGTGAAAACGCTGGAAAGATTGGCAGAAGAAACCAAGATCCATATCACGCTCCAGGCCAAGGAGGGGAATGCGATTCAGGACAAGAAAATCATCAAGCCCAAAGCGAAGAGCGCGGCGACTCTTCCGGGCGATGAGGAAACCCTTCAGAAAAAAACAGTCGTATCTATTTTGGATGCCGCACCGTATGACCGTTACCTCCATGTCAATGTTGTGGTGATAGGAGAGTATCGGGACGTGGTCACGTTTCTTCACAAGATGGAGACGCTCCCGCTCGGTCTTGATGTTATCGGGTTGAGTATCAAGCTGCGCGATAAGGAGGCTGAAGAGAAACAGCCGAGCAATCCAGGACGGAATCCATTCCTCATTTTTGGAGGTGGTACTCTCGTCCCGAGTGAGGCGGCTCCCGCTGAAGGATTGGCAGAAGAAGTGATTCTCGGATCGCTTGAGGCAACATTTGATACGATAGTGTACGTGAATAGTAAATGAGATTTTTATGAAAACACTCCAATTTTCTCAAAACCTCAAGAAATATTTTTCCTGGAAACGGTTGATGTTTTTTTGGTATCGTCATTATAAAGTGATGTTCTTCTTTGGGTTCCTGGTAGTGCTCGGTTTTGGTGGTTTTATCTGGTACAAGAATCTCTATCAGTACCAGTGGAGCGAGGAAACCAAGAAAACATTTTTGGAGCAACATTTCAAAGAAACACGGTTCAAGGAACGCAACTTTGTGGGCGTGGTAGAGCGACTCAAAGAACGGGCGATTTTTCACGAAACAACACCAGTGATTTCTCGGGATATTTTTTCTGGCAAGTCACTTGAGTGAGAGAGTGGTTGACGTTCTACTCAAAAAAGGGTAGAATATTCAGGATATGTCCCCAATCTCTCGCAAAGAAAAATTTGCTACTTTGTTTCCGGGCGCCCCAGCTTTTCGTCTCAAACAGATGGAAGAGGCGCTGTTTTCACCGATGTTCAAAAGCTTTGCGGAGGTGTCCAATATGTCGCTTGCTATGCGGGAGGCTTTGAAAAAAGAGATTCCCTGGCTTTCAGTACGAGAGGTCCGGGTTTTTGAAAGCGTAAAAAAAGATACGTGTAAAGCAGTGGTGGAAACAGAGGATGGCAAGCGGGTCGAGACGGTACTTATGAAGAATGCTCGTGGTCAGTGGACGGTCTGTGTCTCATCTCAGGTGGGGTGTGCTATGGCCTGTACTTTTTGTGCAACCGGCACTATGGGCTTCACTCGTAATCTGACGGCCGATGAGATTGTTGATCAGGTGCGATTTTGGTACGCTTTTTTAAAAAAGCGTACCACCATGAGCTTGTCGAATGGTGAAGCCGAACTTCCCGAACGCATCAGTAATGTGGTCTTTATGGGTATGGGCGAGCCGCTCGCCAACTACGAGAACGTCAAAGAATCCTTGCGTTTGCTTCTTACCTATACCGATATTGGTATGACCCGGATTACCGTCTCGACCGTGGGATTATTGCCAATGCTCAAAAAAATTCTGACTGACGAAGCGTGGCCAGCCGTGCGTTTGGCAGTGTCGGTCCACAGTGCTGACTCGGATACGCGAAAAAACATGATGCCGAGTTCTTATGATGGGTTTCTGGATGGCTTGGTAGCGTGGACGAAAGAGTATTTTGAGAAGTTTGAAAGTCGGCGGCGGCACCTGACCTTTGAATATGTGATGCTCAGCGGTATCAACGACACTGACATGCATGCCAAAAAACTGATTGATTTCGCACGTCGTGTCGGCAAGGTACGTATCAATCTCATCCCATACAATTTCACGGGCAGCGTGTACAAAGACAGTTTGCCAGGTGATTTTGTTCGTTTCCAGAAACAACTGGAAGATGCTGGTGTGGTAGTGACCCGCCGCCGGACGATGGGGGATGATATTGCTGCCGCTTGTGGCCAGCTCATCGTAGAGAATAATAAGGCATCATAATCATGTCGGAAACATTTTTTATCAAAACATTTGGGTGTCAGCAGAATGTGGCTGACTCAGAGCGCATCGAAAGCCTATACGTTTCGCGCGGATTTCTCCGTGCTGAGACACTCGAAGAAGCCGATATTCTGGTGCTCAATACCTGTGTCATTCGTGATAAGGCTGAAGAGCGGGTGTATGGTATGGTGCGCAGTCTGACCGAGCGTCTGGGAGCATCCGCCAGCCGGCGGACGCCGAGGATTGTAGTGACGGGTTGTCTCATCGGGGCGGCGGCACGCGAACCATCCGGCAAGATGATGAAACGTCTGACGACACGACTACCCGAGGCGGAGTTTCTCCCCATGGAAGAAGTCGGCTTTGAACATGTGCCCGTGCGTGCCAAAGGCAAAATGGCATCCATTGTTATTTCGAATGGCTGTAATAATTACTGTGCGTTCTGTATCGTGCCGTTCTCACGGGGCAAGGAGCGTTCGCGTGCCTTTGCTGATATTGTGGCCGAAGCCAAACAAGTAGCCGCGGAGGGCTACGAGGAAGTCGTTCTGCTGGGACAAAACGTCAATTCCTATGGCGCGGATTTTTTGCAAGAGAAAATAAAAGAGGGGGAGGAGTATGAATTGCCCGATGGCAAGAAAGTAAAGCCTATCATGGTCAAACACTTGAATCGTCATCGTATTCCGACACTCTTTCCATATCTGCTCGAAACGATCGCAGAAATTCCTGGACTGAAAAAAGTTTCCTTTCTGTCATCTAACCCGTGGGATTTTTCCGATGAGCTGATCGACGTGATGGCGCGTCATGAGAATATCGACCGCACGCTCCATCTCCCGGTGCAGTCGGGGAGTAATGAGATTTTGAAAAAAATGAATCGCTGGTACACCCGGGAAGAATACCTCGCCCTGATTGATCGCATCCGCACCAAGATTCCGGACATTATTTTTACGACTGATATTATCGTGGGCTTTCCTGGGGAAACCCGGTCGGATTTCGAGGATTCGATCGACCTGGTGAAGCAGGTGGATTTTGCCAAAACGTTTATTGCCTGGTTTTCACCACGCCCGGGTACGGCTGCCGCCAAGGGTATGGAGGATGATATCTTGATTGAGGAGAAACAGCGTCGTTTTCATGAATTGGACGCTATTGCCTTCAAAGGAAAAAACAAGTAAAAAAGGCTTAATAGAAGCAAAAAAAGAGATATTTCCATTGACAAGGAGCCTTTTTGGGTGTATAATACAAATAAGGTAGTCATCCGTGATTACTGAGGTTTGTTCCTTTTTTTCTGGAGGTATTGCTATGAGTTTAGACGTTTTGGCCACCATGTTGGTCGTGTTGGTGGTTGCGGTCGCGGTTGTTCGTGACCAATCTGTCCGCCAGGCTTGGAAACAGACCTGGCAGGAATTTCGTTACGCGAGGCGCTTGTTCTGATGAAAACGCTCTCGCCTTGTGAGGCCGTTACGTTGTTGCACAGCGGACGGCCTTTCTCTTTGCCTAAAATCTTGATAGTATGTAAGGAGAGTAAACACCTGATATGCTCAAATCAATAAAAATTATTTCTTGGAATGTGAACGGGATTCGGGCGGTCCATAAGAAGGGACTGTTCCTGTCGTTTATCGCGGAGCATCAGCCAGATATCTTGTGTTTGCAGGAGACCAAGGCCATGCAGGGGCAGGCAGAGATTGATCTACCGGACTATGAAGAATACTGGAATTCGGCGGAGCGTAAGGGCTATTCTGGCACAGCCATTTTTACCAAGACCAAACCGCTTTCAGTTTTGAATGGGTTCCCCGAAAAGATTATTAAGAAATTCAATCTTGTTCCAGATGGCTACGGCGATCCGTGCTCCGAGGGACGAGTGATCGCGGCCGAGTTTGCGGAGTTCTATATCGTGACGGTCTATACGCCCAACGCCAAGGAAGATCTGAGTCGCATACCGCTTCGTCATGAGATGTGGGATCCAGCCTTTCTCGCTTATTGTAAAGATCTGGAAAAGAAGAAACCAGTGATCTTCTGTGGTGACCTCAATGTTGCCCATACCGAAGATGATCTAGCCAATCCGAAGGGGAATGTCGGCAAGCACGGTTTTACCGATGAGGAACGAGAAGGGTTTCAGCATTTTGTCGACGCCGGATTTATCGATACCTTCCGCTTGTTTCACCAAGGGAACGGCCACTATTCCTGGTGGTCACACTTCGCCAAGTCGCGCGAGCGCAACGTCGGCTGGCGTATTGATTATTTTCTGGTCAGTAGCGTTCTCAAGAATCGGGTGCAAGATTCTTTTATACTTCCCGCTGTGATGGGTTCGGATCATTGTCCGGTTGGGATGACCATTTTGTAGGTGTTTATTGTATGAATAAAAATATCCCATTGGCTGAACGTCTCCGGCCGAAAACTATTGAAGAGTTTCTGGGTCAGGAAAAAGTGTTTGGTGAAGGGTCGTTTCTGCGTGATGCGCTCAAAGAGAATCGGGTGCCGTCTCTCATTTTGTGGGGGCCGCCGGGAAGCGGTAAGACCACTTTGGCAAAAATTTTGTCACAGGCGCTCAGTGCGGAGTTTGTGCAACTTTCTGCGGTCAGTAGTGGCAAGAAAGATTTGCAGGCTGTTTTGATTCAGGCAGTGGAGAATCATGAAAAAGGGAAACAGACCCTTCTCTTTTTGGATGAAATACATCGTTGGAACAAGTCTCAGCAAGATGCCCTTCTTCCGTCGGTAGAGTCTGGTGTCTTGACGCTCATCGGCGCTACCACAGAAAATCCCAGTTTCGAGGTGAATGCCGCGCTTCTTTCGCGAACTCGGGTGCTGGTCCTGGAAAAGCATACGGTTGAAACGTTGACGCTGCTCCTTCGGCGAGCGGTGACGGATGATGTTGAATTGGTCAAGAAAAAAATTTCCGTTACGGATGATACACTCTCTTTCATAGCGGAGGTGGCTGGCGGTGATGCTCGGCAGGCGCTCAATATTCTGGAGGCCTGTGCTCTGCATGCGAAAAAAATTACGCCAGAAATCGTAGAAAAGATGGTCGAGCGCTCGCATATTCTCTACGACAAGGGTGGCGAGCAACACTACAATATCATATCGGCTCTGCATAAATCGTTGCGGGGCAACGATGCCGATGCCGCGCTCTACTGGCTCGGGCGGATGCTTGAGGCGGGAGAAGACCCGCTCTATGTGGCACGTCGGCTGGTACGCTTTGCCTCGGAAGATGTCGGGATAGCCAATTCGTTTGCATTGCCGCAGGCGGTAGCGGCCTTTCAGGCGTGTCAGATGCTTGGCATGCCGGAGTGTGAAGTGCACCTGGCGCAAGCTACTGTGTATCTGGCACTTTCCAAAAAATCCAATGCCCTCTATACGGCCTATGGTGCCGTCAAAGAAGATGTGCGGAACTTTCCTAATGAGCCGGTGCCGCTTCATCTGAGGAACGCTCCCACCAAACTGATGAAAGAGCTGGACTATGGTAAGGGCTACAAATATACTCCTGATTTCAAGTCCAAAGAAGATGCCAAGCAAGAGTATTTTCCTGAACGGTTGAAAGGACGGAAATACCTTAATATTGTTTAGCTTCATTGAGTATATTCGACTTCCAAGCAACTCTCTTGTGCCGTCCAAACCCCTGCGAGGTTTGGACTGACGTTGTACGCCGAAACTTTCCGTCAGAACGGAAAGACCATGCTTTCGGCTACAAAGTCGCCCAAGAGAATTCTTGGAAGCCGAATCCGTCCTCTTGACAGGGCTTCATTTTTCGGTTACAATTCTTAAAGCCTGATACAGTCAGGTACGCGCGAAACCCCCAGAACCTGGGAGTTTCTATTTGTAGAAAGAAGAAAAGGAAGACATGATAGAGTTTGAAGCAGAAGGTTGCGGGAGTCATTCTTGCCCCCATACACCAGAATTCACTCCAAAGCCTGATTTGATCAGGATGGAGACATGGCAGGAGTTGTTTCTGTCTGCACAACGGTTGCTCCGCGAGGATGATGTGAGCAACGCTTTCGCAACGCTCAAGGTACTTTTGGGACGGGCAAGTCCACCTCCAGATGGTGCTCAAGAGCTGTATTCCGAGCTGTGCACTTTGATTGGAAAGTCCTAAATTTCATCAACTGAAGAAAGGAGGAAACCCGCCCCCCGCGACATCGTTCGTGGCGGGGTTTTTTATAGTATGCTAAAATTCCTCTTCGAGTACCAGTATTATAAAAATATTTATGAATATCAAGATTGCTGAAAAGGGGAAGATGAAGAAAGATGTGTTGATGGTACGATTCGCAGAGAAGGGGAAAGATGGTGTGGTAGAGGTGAAGAATGGGATCGAGACGCTTGTCTTGGCGATTGGAAAGGGTCAGGATATGACACGGCGCAAATTGATGCTCCTCGCTCGGCGAGTAGTGCGCGAGGCTCTGGCCAAGAAATATGAAGAAGTAGTCATTGATTTCCAGGCTTTTCATTTTTCGCACCTCAAGATGGCAGTGGTTGATTTGGCGGAACTCTTGGCAGTGAATTTTCTCATGGCTGAGTTTTCGTTTCAGGAATTTTTGACTGTACCAAAAGAGGGTTTTCCGAGAATAAAAAATATTTTTTTGACGGGTGTTTCTGGAAAAGAGATCAAGTCTGGCATTGAGCGCGGGATGGTAATTGGGGAAGAAGTGAATCAGTCGCGTCATATCGCGACCATGCCTGGTGGGGCGATGACTCCGGAGATTTTGGCGCGTCATGCAAGAGCGTCGGTCAAAGGATTGCCGGTCAAAGTGACCGTGCTCGATGAGAAACAGATGACGAAGCTTGGGATGGGTGGGATTCTCGGAGTGGGGATGGGTTCGGAAGCTCGGCCGAGATTTATCGTTATGGAATATTTTGGAACTAAGAAAACGGAGCACCCGACGATTCTGGTAGGAAAGGGCGTGACCTTTGATACTGGTGGGATCAACCTAAAACCAAGCGACAGTATTCTCGGGATGAACATGGATATGTCAGGCGGGGCAGCGGTCATACATGCATTGGCAGCTGCCGCTCGACTGAAGGTACGGAAAAATATTGTGGCGCTTATTCCAGCGGTGGAGAATATGGCTTCGGGCTCGAGCTATCGCCCGGGAGACATTTTGCATTCCATGTCAGGCAAGACCATCGAGGTGTTGAATACCGATGCCGAAGGACGGATCATCTTGGCTGATGCGCTTCACTATGCCAAGCGGTACACACCATCGCTTGTGATCGATGTGGCGACACTGACCGGTGCAGCCATGGTGGCGCTCGGCGAACGAGCCACGGCGCTTTTTACAGAAGACGAGAAGCTTGAATTGAAACTCCGTCACCTCGGTGAAGAGAGTGGTGATCATGTGTGGCCCTTGCCGCTGTGGGATGAATATGATGCTGAGGTGAAGGGCACATTTGGTGATGTGGCCAATCTCGGGCGCACGCGCTACGGCGGCGCTATCACAGCGGCGGTGTTTCTGAAACAGTTTGTAGACAAGGCCTACTCGTGGGTACACCTCGACATTGCGCCGCGCATGACGACACTGCCGGATGAGTTTCTCTCCAAAGGTTCTGCCGGTGCGCCGGTGCGACTATTAGTGAAAGTTTTGGAGAAACTGTAGCTTTTCTTACCTGGTGATTTTTCCAGAAAACGGCTTGAAAAGGCCGTTTTTTTGGTGGATAACTTCTGAGGTTGACGGTGTGTCTCTTGGTGGAGTAAAATGGGGACTAGTTACAGATAAGTGGGTGAAAGTGGGGAAATCGACGAAGTCGTCCCAAACTTGATTTGGGATCTAGATAATCTACCAGATACTGGATCGGGTCCGGTATGAAGATGCCGAATCAGGTTCGGCATACAAGAGTACTTGTATGTTTATCGGTGAATACTCACATACGATCGATCCCAAGAAGCGCCTGGCGCTGCCTTCGAAGTTTCGTGGAGAGCTCGGGAACAAAGTGATCGTGACGCGCGGTCTCGACAACTGTCTCTTCGTCTATCCGATGAAGGTATGGGAAGAACTGGCGACCAAATTGGGGACACTGCCGGTAGGTGAAGCGGGGACGCGCAGTTTCATCCGTGTGATGCTGGCTGGTGCCACTGATGTCGAGCTTGATAGTCAGGGGCGAGTGCTTTTGCCGGAATATTTGAAAGCGGATGGCGGATTGAAAAAGGAGGTCACGATTGTCGGACTCTTCAACCGTTTGGAAATTTGGGACACGGTGAAGTGGAATAAGTACAAGAGTCAGGCAGAGAAGAATACGGGCAAGATCGCTGAAGATCTCGGAAAGTTGGGCATCTACTAACAATCAGCAAAAAGCAATCAACAGGCAAACAAAGAGAGAAATATTCAAACATCAAATATAAAAGTTTACTGAGACGAAGTTTTTATACTTGAGGGTTGAATCGAAAGTTATGACGAAACATATTCCGGTACTGCTCGAAGAGGTGAGGGTTGGTTTGCACCTTCAAAAAGGAATGACGG
Source organism: Candidatus Moraniibacteriota bacterium (assembly GCA_049303555.1). Classification (GTDB taxonomy): domain Bacteria; phylum Patescibacteriota; class Minisyncoccia; order Moranbacterales; family UBA1568; genus UBA1568. The sequence continues at coordinate 18,094 of JBAQNF010000072.1, forward strand.
TCGTCGACGCGACACTCGGTGGGGGTGGTCATGCGCGCATGATGCTCGCAGAAGTCTTCCCCGGTCGGGTCATCGCGCTCGATACCGATCGCGAAGCACTGGATCGGTTTGAAGCCTCTGTCGCATCCGATGTGCTACTCAAGCAAGCCTCTGAGGAGGAGAGACTTGTGCTCGTGCAGAGTAACTACTCGGATGTGGCTGGGGTTTTGGATCGGATGGGTGCGGAGAAGGTAGATGCAATACTGGCTGACCTGGGATTTTCTTCCGATCAGATAGAAGAAGCGTCACGGGGCTTCAGTTTCCAAGAGGAAGGACCGCTCGATATGCGTCTCAACCAGACCACGCCACTGACAGCAGATCAGATAGTGAATGAGTACAGCGAAGCAAAGCTGGAAGAGCTGCTTCGGGAGTATGGCGATGAGAGAGAGTCGCGCAGAATCGCCAAGGCCATCGTAGAGAAGCGCGGGGAACAATCGCTTCATACGACGGGAGAGCTCCGGGAGCTGATTGAGGCGGTGTATCCGAAGAAGCTCCGCTACGCTCTGAAGATCCATCCGGCGACCAAGACATTTCAGGCGCTTCGTATCGCGGTCAACAGAGAGTTTGAGCATCTGGAGAGTTTCTTGACTCAAGCAGTAGAGTGTCTCCGGGTCGGTGGACGGTTGGCAATTATCACCTTTCATTCTGGTGAAGACAAGCGCGTGAAACAGTTTATGAAAGCCCAAGCGCAAGGCTGTGTCTGCCCACCAAATTTCCCTGTCTGTCGTTGTGGCCAGGTACCGAAGATAAAAATAGTGACCAAAAAAGCGATTGTATCAGGAGATGAGGAGCTGGCAAGAAACCCGCGAGCGAGGAGTGCCAAGCTTCGGGTGATAGAGAAAGTATAGAGGTCGCAGAGGAGAAAAAACCTGTCCGCTTCTGGCGGAAAAAACAAAAACAAAATTTCATATGGCAATTTCCCATCAAAAATTAATGGCTCCATGGGTGTCGCAGGGACACACGCGCACACTCCCCGGCTCGGCACATCTTTTGGTGCTTTCCGTGCTGACGGCACTCTTTGTGTCTGGTGGTGGCTATCTCTACTCAGTGAATCAAAGCGCTGTGCAGGGATATCATATGCGGACGCTCGAGAAAGAGATCGGTGTTCTGAAACAGGAAAATGCTGAACTGCGTATTGCGGAAGCGGATCTCCGGTCACTACAGCGCATTGAGACAGCAGAGGGAGAATTTCAGATGCAGAAGCTTGAAAATGTGAAGTATTTGGAAGAGCGTGATGCCGTCTCGCCACTTGTTTTGGGGCAGAGCGGATCAGTAGCCTTACGATAAGATAGGCGGGGTATAGAGAAGGGGGCCTGTGATAGCGACGGTATTATGAGAAATGCTCCCAACTACCAATTGAAGAAGAAAAAAGCCGGTGTAGGGATGCCGAGTGATGTTTTGCGTCTGAAAACGTTGATGTTTTTTTTGTTTCTGGCTGGTTTTGCTATCATGGCTCGTTTGTTTTTTCTGCAGGTGGTATCGCACGACAAGTGGGTAGCGCTGGCCGGAAATCAACATAACGCCTCTCTGGAACTCTCGGCTGATCGGGGTGAGATATATATGCACGATGGCGATGTCGATCGCTATCCATTGGCCATCAATCGTGAATATCAGATGGTGTTTGTCGTTCCGAGGGACATTGTCGAGAAAGACACTGTGGCGATTGAGCTTTCATCTATTCTTGGTGTGGATGTTGGTGAAATTCGTGACAAATTGAATCGGTTGGATGATCCGTTTGAGATTATCAAGAAGCGTCTGAATGATGATGAAGTAGCCCGGATCAAAGAGCGACGCATGAAGGGCGTGGTGCTCGTACCGGAGAAGTACCGCTATTATCCGGCAGAGGAGCTCGCCTCGCAGGTCATCGGCTTTGCCAGCCTCGGTGAGAAGGGCGGTGCTTTGGGGTATGGTATCGAAGCATCGTTTGATGATCAGTTACGCGGGCGGACTGGGACGCTGTCTCAGGAGAAAGATGCGAGCGGTCGTTGGATCCCACTCTCGGATCGCTTGATTACCCATGCTGAAAATGGTGATAGCATCATCCTGACACTTGATCGAGTCATTCAGTACGAGACAGAAAAGATTTTGAAAGATTCGGTGGAGCGCTATCAGGCAGATCGGGCGACGGCTATCGTGATGGATCCTCAGACGGGAAATATTCTGGCCATGGCATCAACACCTCAGTTTGATCCCAATAACTACTCAAAGGAAGAGGATTACTCCATTTTTCTCAATCACGCGGTCAGTAGTTCCTATGAGCCAGGCTCGATTATGAAGCCGATCACCATGGCAATCGGTATCGAAGCCGGGAAAGTGTCGCCGGAAACGGAGTATGTCGATACGGGTGCGGTGGCGGAATCCGGCTATACGATCCGGAATGCTGAGGGGAAGACGTATGGGCGGAGCAATATGATGAAGGTGCTTGAGCAGTCGATTAATACGGGAGTGATTTTTGTGGAAAAATTGGTCGGGAATAAACTGTTTGGTGAGTATCTCAAGCGATTTGGTTTTGGGGAGGAGACGGGGATTGCTTTGCCAGCCGAACTGCCGGGGAATCTGAAAAATCTGAAAAATGAGCGGGGCACACTGAATTTTTTTACGGCCTCATTTGGTCAGGGTATTACGGCCACACCGATTCAGATGGTGACAGCATATAGTGTTCTGGCCAATGGTGGACGTTTGCTTCAGCCGAATATCATCGACAAGGTCATTCACGCTGATGGTAACGAAGAAAAAAACGAGCCCAGAGAAGTACGTCGGGTCGTGAGTGAAGAAACCAGTAAAATGATGGGAGCCATGCTTCGGAGTGTCGTGGTCAATGGCCACGGAAAACGTGCCGATGTCCCCGGATACCTGGTGGGTGGCAAGACCGGTACGGCTCAGGTGGCCAAAAGTGATGCCAAAGGATATGAGGAGGGGCAGAGTATTGGTTCTTTCGTCGGATACGCACCAATCAATAACCCGCAGTTTGTCGTATTGGTAAAACTCGATAATCCCAAGAATGTCGAATGGGCGGAGTCGAGCGCTGCACCGACTTTTGGTCAGATTATGAAATTTTTGCTAGAGTATGCCAAGGTCAAGCCAACGGAAGAAACGATGAAGAGATAATCGATTTACGAATGTATGATGAGTAAAAGAAAAATTCTTGAAAAATTACTACGCTTCATGGCTCGAGCCGTGCTCTCAAAGTACAAGCCATTGATAGTGGGTATTACCGGTTCGGTCGGGAAGAGCTCGACCAAAGAGGCGGTAGCATTGGTGCTTGGTGTTGCGTATAACGTGCGGAAAACCGAGGGAAGCTACAATGATGAGATTGGTTTGCCACTCACGATTATCGGTGCCAAGGGCGGAGGCAGCTCCCTTTTTGGTTGGATAGGAGTATTTTGCAAGTGGTTGTTTGTCATGGTATTTCCCATCCGCTATCCGGAAGTCTTGGTATTGGAAATGGGCATTGATCGGCCAGGAGACATGGACGCGTTTTTGCGGTTTGTGCCGGTGAAGATTGGTATCGTCACTCAGATTTCTTCGAGCCATCTGGCATATTTTGGATCGCTTGGCAGTATCGCTCGAGAAAAAGGGAAGCTTATTGCTGCGCTGCCGGAAGACGGTATCGCCATTCTCAATGCTGATGATAAATTGACATTGAAAATGAAAGAAAAAACCAAAGCACAGGTAGTGACCTATGGATTTAGTGACGGGGTAGATATTCATGCTGATAATTTTGTTGCCCATCGAGAGGCGCGTCGCGCGGAAGGACTGTCGTTTAAGGTAAATTTTGATGGGAAAACCGTACCATTGCGTTTGCCGAAAATTGTGGCCAAGCATCATGTTCCGGCCGCCTTGGCTGCTTTGGCGCTGGCCGTTGCCCTCAAGATGAATGTGTTCGAGGTCATCGAGGCGCTGGAACGCTTTGAACCGTTACCAGGTCGACTCCGTCTTCTGCCGGGGAAGGACAATACGTACCTGCTTGATGATACCTACAATGCTTCTCCGGTCTCGACGCGAGCGGCGCTAGAAGTGATGGGTGAACTCATGGCACCACGGAAGATCGTAGTCCTAGGGGATATGCTCGAGCTTGGTCCTGATGCAGAAAAAGAGCACGCCGCGCTGGCTCCTGCGCTTCGTGAGGCGGATATCCATGTTGTGGTCACGGTTGGAAAATATATGCGCTCTCTCCATGAGGCGTTGCTCCAAGACGGGTTTTCGAGAAAGCAGGTGCTCTGGTTGCCTGACCCGATGACCGCCGTAGAAGCCGTGATGAATATCGTCCGATCAGAAGACCTGATTCTGATCAAGGGCTCACAGGGGTTGCGTATGGAGAAGGTGACGGAGCAATTGCTCGTCGATCCACGGACGACCGTGTCGTTTCTGTGTCGACAGTCGGCAGAGTGGCGCAAGAAATCATTTACCCCACCCGTTGAATGGACGGCGTGAATGAGTTGAGTTATCCTAGGGACATACTTTGATTTTTCGAAATGGATTTTTTTTCTGCCGGTATTATTGTTCTTGGTTTGATACTGTTTGAAACCGTATCGAGCATTGACAATGCTGTCATCAATGCCGAGGTACTCTCGACCATGGGGAAGAAAGCGCGCCGTTTCTTCATGACTTGGGGGATTTTTCTCGCGGTGTTTGTCGTGCGCGGTATCTTGCCGTGGCTGATCGTTTTTGCTACTATCCCGAGTCTTGGTTTTTTTGGTTCGCTGACGGCCACATTCTCCAATGATCCGGCGGTAGCGGGGGCGCTTCGGGATTCTGCACCGATTCTCTTGATGGGTGGTGGAGTGTTTTTGTTGTTCCTTTTCCTGCACTGGCTGTTTCTCGAGGCCAAGCACTTTGGCTTGCGAGCGGAATGCTTTTTTATGGAGCAGGGTGCTTGGTTTTATGCCATTGTTTCTCTTTTCTTGATGGCTATTGTCTGGTATGCCCTACGCGAGAGCCCGATGCTTGCTTTTGGAGCAGTCGTCGGTTCAACGGCTTTTTTCATCACGCATGGGTTCCGTCAGCATGCCGAAGAAACGGAACGGAAACTGATGGGGGGCAATATGTCTGATTGGAGCAAGATCATGTATCTGGAGGTCATCGACACGACATTTTCTATCGATGGAGTGCTCGGAGCGTTTGCGTTTACCTTGTCTGTGCCACTCATTCTGCTCGGGAGCGGTATCGGGGCTATCATCGTCCGTCAGCTGACGGCGGCCAATATTGATCGTGTAAAAAAGTACGCCTATTTGAAAAACGGTGCCATGTACTCCGTCTTTTGTCTCGGAACCGTCATGATTGCTGAGGGGTTCGGCGCGCATGTTCCTGAGTGGCTTGCTCCGGTGCTGACGTTCCTGATCATCGGGTATTTTTTCCAAAAATCACGCCGGGAAATGCTCCAGGAGCCGGTTGCGCAGGAAGAGAAAAAATAGTAGTATATGGATAGAGGGAAAATCAATTTTAATCCGTGAGTCTTTAGCCTTATGACTGACAATGCAATGAAGGATCGGGATTTCGTCGAGTATGTCGTGAAGATGCTTGTCGATAATCCAGACGATGTGAAGGTAGAACGAAAGATTGATGAGATGGGAGTGCTCATTACACTTGATGTCAATCCGCAGGATATGGGGATGGTTATCGGTCGTGAAGGAATGACGGCCAAGGCGCTTCGTACCTTGCTCCGAGTAATCGGTGCTCGGAATAGTGCCCGGGTAAACCTGAAAATCAACGAGCCAGAAGGATCACTTCGTCCGGCACGCGAGCCTCGCGAATCATTTGCTCCAGCTGCCGATACTCCAAAGCCAGTAGAAGAAAAGAAGACTCTGGATGACGTCATGAATGACATCCGTCTCTAGTTTCTCAAAGCCGCCCCTTCGGGCGGTTTTCTTATTGAGAAAAATAGGATAAAATGAAAGGAATTCATCTCCATCTTTATCTGTATGTCAGAAACATTCCCAAAATTTCCGAATCACCCAGGAGTGAAACAAGAAAAGCAAGAGGCGCACCATGGCTCGATTGAATATTACAAAGCGAAAGAAAATTCTATTCGGCGACATCTTAATCATGCATTACGAATAGTACTTGCCAATCTTGCCAATACCGATCAAAAAGCTTATGAGCGTGACTCCAGCCCTGATAAGGGGGGACTGCATGATGCGCTTGATTTGAAAACTCAGGTAGTAACTTTCGATTTACCAGATATACAGCAGTTTAATACTCTTGAAGAGTTTCAGGATGCAGCGAAAAATTCGTACAAGTTGAATAAACAAACTAACGAGCATATTCGCCGCTTGCAAGAAACGAAAGGAGAGGCGGCGGTCGATGCATTTCTTTTAGAAGATGATCGTCTCTTTGATGAGGCGAAGGAATATTTTGAACGGATACGTTCAGGAAAGGTGTCGGGTCTCAAGACGTATGGAAATGGCTCGACTCTTGATACCATCAAAAGTGATGATTACCGGAAAGGTGGCCGTGTGTATCGTATCAATATCAAGGCGGCATCGACGGATCGTCCCGTCTATCTGGTAAAACAGCTTTCTGAGAAATTATCAGAGAATAGCGATTCCCTTCCGGCCGGTTTTCAGATTAAAACGCTTCTGGGAGATACGAATTCACGAGACTCAGTAATCGTCTATGTTCCCGAGAGCTCTTTTGATGGTGCAGCAAAAATTGTGGCGGAACATTTCCAGGGTAATTGGCAGTACCATGACCGGCATGCTGATGACGGAATTTTTGGTGGCGTAGCCTTGGAGACTCCTGATAAAAGTAAATTCCCGGGCATTCGGGTAGCGGTTGACCCACCAACTCTTGAGCCTCCGGTTGAAGATACTTTTAATGGGTTGCAAGCACATATTTTATCTTTATCAGTTATTGAATATGTGAAGCAATATTATCATGGTGATAAAGATACAATGATAGGACACTTTAGGAGTGACTTTGATACAGCCGAACAGCTCTGGAATGCACATTTTGCACGATTGTATGAAAAGCATGTGAATGCAGTACTTGGACCCAAGGCATCAATGAAAAACATAGCATTTTTTGAAGAATAAATATGAAAACAGAAAAAACAGCTTTGAGTGACATACTTATCATTATCCCGGACGTGTTCGCTGATGAGCGAGGGTTTTTTGTAGAGACTTTTCAGGAGGCGCGCTATCAGGAGGTACTGGGGATCACGGATCGCTTTGTGCAGGACAACCTGAATTTTTCAAAGAAGGGCGTACTCCGCGGGCTGCACTATCAGGCGTCGCCAATGGCGCAGGGAAAGCTTGTCTCGGTACTGTCTGGCCGGGTGCTCGATGTAGCGGTGGATATGAGGGATGGCTCGCTGACGTACGGTCAACATGTGATGGTGGAGCTTTCTGGCGACAACCATCGGCAACTTTGGATTCCTCAGGGTTTTGCTCATGGCTTCGTGGTGCTTGAAGACAATACGCTTTTTTCTTATAAGTGCACGGATATCTATTCGAAAGAGCATGACCGCGGAGTGCTGTGGAATGATCCCGCGCTCGGTATCGAGTGGGGTGTAGAAAACCCGATCGTTTCTGAGAAGGATCAGAAACATCCACTGTTCGCTGATGTACCAAAAGAATTTGTTTTTAAAGGTTAATACTATGAAGTTACTTGTTACTGGTGGAGCAGGATTTATCGGATCAAATTTTGTCCATTACATACTGGGGAAGTATCCCGACTATGATGTCGTCACGCTCGACGATCTGACCTATGCCGGCAATCTGGAGAATCTGAAGGCAGCCGAAGGCAATTCTCATCACCGCTTCGTGAAGGGGAATATTACGGATGCGACCCTTGTCGATGGCTTGGTAGCGGAATGCGATATTGTGGTGCATTTTGCGGCTGAGTCACACGTCGATCGCTCTATTATGAATCCAGGAGCATTTGTCGAGACCAATGTCCACGGGACGTATGTGCTGCTCGAAGCCGCTCGCAAGTACGGCAAGCGCTTTCACCATGTCTCGACCGATGAAGTGTTTGGCGCACTGACTCCGGAGGCTGCACCGTTTGATGAGTCGACCCCGTATGATCCGCGCAGTCCCTACAGTGCCAGCAAGGCGGCTTCGGATCACCTGGTCCGGGCCTACTTCCATACCTACGACTTGCCAGTGACCATTTCCAACTGTTCCAATAACTACGGTCCCTATCATTTTCCGGAGAAGCTCATCCCGCTTGCCATTACCAACATTCTGGAGGGAAAGTCGGTGCCGGTCTATGGCGATGGACTGCAGGTACGGGATTGGCTCTACGTAGAAGATCATTGCAAGGCAATCGACCTCATCATTCACCAGGGAAAACTCGGTGAGACGTACTGCATCGGTGGCAACGGTGAGAAGGAGAATATCTGGATCGTGAAGAAATTGCTCGAGCTTCTCGGTCAGGATGAAAGCATGATCGAATACGTAAAGGATCGCCCCGGCCACGACCGTCGCTACGCTATCAATTTCGACAAGATCAAGACTGAACTGGGCTGGGAACCGAGTGTCACACTCGAAGAGGGTCTCACCAAAACCGTCGAGTGGTTCAAACAAAACGAGTCCTGGTGGAAAAATGTGAAGAGTGGTGATTACCAGAAGTATTACGCCGAGCAGTACGAAAGACGTTGAGTACGAATTTTTTGACTTTCAACGGAGTGAAGAATGTGTCTTTTGAAATTGTTTATGACAATAGAAGAATTGCGGAAATTTATTGATGAGCAGGATGCTTTTTTTCGGGATCGACGGAAAGGAGACTTCAGCGACCGGGAGCATGTCTTTGCGCGGACGATCAAGCTCGGCGAGGAGTTCGGTGAACTGTGCGACCAGGTACTGGCTTCGATTGGAGGGCAACGGAAAGATAAGCTGGCTGCCCAAGATGCTGATTCTCTGAAAGATGAGTTTGCCGATGTCCTCATCACGACCTTTATGTTGGCGAAAGCCATGGATATCGATATTATGCAGACGCTTGACCATAAAGTGCAGAAAATCCGCGAACGCCGGGTCAAACAGTGAGAGTTCTCTCAGGGAGGATTTTTTGCTAGAATAGAGTTATGACAGAAAAAAAGAAGGTTTTGATATTGGGGAGTCTTGGGATGCTTGGACAGGAATTGGTCCAGGTTT
>JBAQNF010000073.1:0-2375 GCA_049303555.1 Candidatus Moraniibacteriota bacterium
CCCGACTGCGCTCTCGCGACACCGGCAAAGACGAATCCTACTTCCAAGAACGCATGGACTATACCCGTGAGTGGCTCAATCATCTCGACATCTATGACTACCAAGTCGAAAACGAAGAAGGCAAGCTTGCGCAAACCATCGAGCAAGTCGCCAAAATTATCAAGCAACACTCATCACTCGACTAGCGAACTCCTTTCGCCTTTTATTCGAGCTTTTTTGAAGCGTGTCCAAAACACCGTTGCAAAACATCAGCTCTGGAGCAAGAAAGAATCCTTTATTGTAGCGGTTTCTGGTGGCCCCGACAGCCTGTGTCTGCTCGACGTTTTGTATCTCTTGTCGCAGAAATACGACTTTACCCTCCACATTGCCCACGTCAATTACCGTTTGCGTGGGGCAGACTCTGACCTTGATGAAGCATTGGTCCGAGAACAAGCTGCCCAGTATCAACTCTCTTTCTCGGTACTCCGTCCGAAAAAAACAACCGCCTCCAATCTCGAAGAAAAGCTCCGGGATATTCGCTATCAATTTTTCGAAAAGCTGCGCAAACAAAAAAAAGCGACGCTCATCACTGTAGCGCACCACCGAGATGATCAGGCTGAGACGTTTCTCCTTCGCCTTCTCCGCGGTTCCGGCATGGCCGGTCTGTCATCCATGCGCCCAAAAAATAACTCCATCATCCGGCCACTCATCGACATGAGCCGAGAAGATATTCTGCGCTATCTCAAAGAACGGAAGATTCATCACCGCACCGATGTGAGTAACCACGATCAAAAATTTTTACGAAACAAAATCCGTCACTCGCTCATTCCATTTTTGGAACGCGAATACCAACCCGCCCTCAAAAAGATTCTGGCCGATACCGCTACCCTACTTGCATCCGACTACGCCCTCTTCGAACACATGCCAGTTCTCCCCTATCAAGAAAAAAATGGCACTCTGGTGTTTTCAGCCAAAGCCCTCCTTGCTCTTCCAGAAACTCTCCTCCGATACCAATTCCGAACACTCCTCATCACCTACTATCAAAAAAAATCACCTCCCAAGGGACTGATTGATGAAATCATCAAGCTCCTCGGAAGCACAAAAAACAAACATAAGATTCTCACTTTCCGTGGCTTGAAGATAGAACGAAAAGGTGATACAGTGAGACTGCTTCATTTGCAATCATAACCTCATCATTTTTACGTATTTATGGAAAAAATGCTCAAAAACCTCTCAACCTTCGTTCTGCTTTTTCTGCTCATTTCTGGTATAGTCATTCTCTACCAGTCTCCGGAAGCAAAACCAGTGGAAGTATCACTTTCTGAACTGGTGGCACAAATCAACCAGGATCAGGTCAAAGAAATCGTTGTCAAAAATAACGAGCTTTCTGTTGTACTCAAAGATGGCAAAAAAGAGAAGGCCGGCAAGGAGCCGGAAAGCTCTCTCTCCGAAACTTTCAATAACTACGGTATCGACAAGGAAAAACTGAAGGGTGTCACACTCAATATCACCGAGGACTCTGGGTTCGGTTTTTGGTTGACGGCTATTTTGCCCTTCCTCCTCCCCTTTATCCTGATCTCAGCGTTTATCTGGTTCATGATGCGCCAGGCTCAGCGCGGTAACTCGCAGGCGCTCTCCTTTGGTATGAGCCGTGCCCGCATGATCGACCCAAAAGACAAGAAAAAGCGTATCATGTTTGCTGATGTCGCCGGTGCGACCGAGGCCAAAACTGAACTCGAAGAAGTCGTTGAATTCCTGAAGCATCCGAAGAAATTCCTCAACATGGGTGCCAAAATTCCAAAAGGTGTGCTCCTCCTCGGCCCTCCAGGGACAGGCAAGACGCTCATGGCCAAGGCCGTAGCCGGTGAAGCGGGTGTGCCGTTCTTCAATATCAGTGGCTCGGAATTTGTCGAGATGTTTGTCGGTGTCGGTGCCAGCCGTGTCCGTGATCTCTTCAAACAAGCCAAGAAAAACGCCCCGGCTATCGTTTTCATCGATGAAATTGATGCCGTCGGCCGCCATCGTGGTGCGGGTCTTGGCGGTGGTCATGACGAACGCGAACAAACCCTCAACCAGATTCTGGTAGAGATGGATGGTTTTGAAACTGATACATCAGTCATTGTCATTGCCTCTACCAACCGTCCAGACGTACTCGACCCGGCGCTCCTTCGTCCAGGACGTTTCGACCGTCGCGTCACCATGGATCTCCCTGATATCAATGAGCGCGAGCAGATCCTCGCTATCCACGTGAAGAACAAGCCTATTGAGGAAGTTGTTCGCATGCGCACCATTGCCGAGCGGACACCGGGATTCTCGGGTGCTGACCTCGCCAACCTGGTCAACGAGGCCGCCATCCTGGCTACTCGCCGCAACAAGAAGACCATCGGCATGCCAGA
>JBAQNF010000074.1:0-1910 GCA_049303555.1 Candidatus Moraniibacteriota bacterium
GGTATCGAAAATGTTTCCACGTCGATCACCAGTGGCGCCAGCAAAATCGTTTTCACTCCCTTCCAGGAAAAACTGGCTGAAAACGGCATCAGTGAAAATGACACTGCTTTCATGCTCCGCACCCTCGGGAGTGGCTTCACCATCAAAAGCGATGCTCGTCTCAAAGATGACAAGTTCGATATCGTGCTCCGTCTCGGTGATGCCTCCTCTCTGGAGCATCCAGAAAGTCTCGGTATGCTCTCGGTGTCCGGAAACAAAGGCGCACTGCCCCTCTCTTCGCTCGGCGCCTTTTCACTCGCCCCAAACCCGACGCTTATCACCCGTGAGGATGGCAAACGCACCCTCTCGGTCTCAGCTGGCGTAGCGACTGGTTACTCGGTTAGTACCCTCAATGCCGAGCTCGAGAAATTCGCCGACACCCTGAAGCTCACAGATGGCTACACTTGGAAAACCGGCGGGGTAAATGACGAGAACAACAAATCCGTCCAATCGATCCTCCAGGCGATGCTCCTCTCCTCTATCCTGATCTTCGGTACCATGGCCATCCAGTTCAATTCCTTCCGCAAGGCGCTCATCGTGCTCATGGTGGTACCACTGGCCATCTCGGGAGTCTTTATCATGTTCTCGATCGTCGGCATCCCGCTCTCCTTCCCTGCTCTCATCGGTATCCTCGCCCTCTTCGGCATCGTGGTCAACAACTCGATCATCATGGTCGACAAGATCAACCGCAACATGGACAGTGGCCTACCACTCTCCCAGGCTATCAGCGAAGGTGCCGCCAGCCGCCTCGAGCCAATTCTCTTGACCGCGCTCACTACCATCGTCGGCCTCATTCCCATCACCCTCTCAGACCCGATCTGGCAAGGTCTCGGTGGTGCTATCATCGCCGGCCTCACCTTCTCCGGTGTCGCCAAGCTCTTCTTCATCCCGGTCATCTACAAGATGTGGTTTGCAGAAAAAGAAACAGCGCCAGTAGAACAAGAAGCGTAAAACAAAAAAGCCTCCCTGAATATATCAAGGGAGGCTTTTTGTATATTTGAACTCAGTCTATTTCTCACTAATCGTCACCGAGGTGACGGTCACCGGGGTGACCGGGCTCGATCCCTCACCGCCCGGCTTGGTCGGAGCCGCTGCAATCTTGTCGATAACATCGAGCCCCTCAGTTACCTTGCCGAAAATAGTATAGTTTGGTGGCAATGGGTAGTCTTTGTGCATGATAAAGAACTGACTGCCATTGGTGTCAGGACCGGCGTTGGCCATGGCCAGTGTCCCGCGTTCATACTCTCCCTCAAACTTCTCATCAGCAAACTTGTACCCCGGACCACCCATACCCGTCCCCTGAGGGTCGCCACCCTGAATCATGAATCCAGGAATGGTGCGATGGAAGATGGTACCGTCATAGAATTTCTCCTTGGCCAAAAACACAAAGTTGTTCACCGTAATCGGCGTCTCTTTGGCATTGAGCGTCACCACCATCTTGCCGGCGCTCGTTTCAAGCGTGGCCGTATACTCCTTGGTTGTATCGATCGACATCACTGGCTGATAAGAATACATTTTTTTGCTGGTTACTGGTTTAGTCTCTTCTCCTTTCTTCACCGACTTCTCTTGGTCCCCTCTCGTAGCAAGCTCTTGCTCTGTCGCTTTTTTCTCAAACTCGCTGAAATTCAATCCATCTTTGATTTCTTTTTCCTGGCGCACTTCGGACGTCGTGCATCCGGAGAGAACCAATACTCCCACGAGAAGCCCTCCCAAATATATTTTTCGCATACACATATGTTACAACAACTTATATAGTATAGCGGAGATGCATCACTCTTTCCAGTCCCTCTCTCACCTTGACTTTTCTCTTTTTTTGCGCTATAATGAATATGTTGAGAAATGAAAAACGGGTGAAGACAATACGTCTACAG
>JBAQNF010000075.1:0-4129 GCA_049303555.1 Candidatus Moraniibacteriota bacterium
ACGACATCGTGGACTTCCGCAAAGCGCCCTGTTGCCTTGGAAAGCAGAAACAGTGTGGCGACCCCAATGATCGTATCTTGCCGCTTGGCATACAGGTAGCGACCCTGGCCGACGATTTGTTCCAGGTCGTCCAGACTGAGGCCGCTACACTTCGTCGTCAGCTGCGACATGAGGTCGTTGATATCCTCCAGATCTGCCGCTGAGAATGTCATTTTGACAGCGAGCCTGTGGTGCAGGACGCTAATGAGTGAATCTGACATGACTTCCTCCTGAAAGGTACAGTTGTTTCGATGGGAGCCCTCCCGGTCGATTGCCCCTACCTTGGCATGGCATGGCCTTTTCGTCAACTATCCGCATGTATTCATTGCGGGTCATTGACAAGGACATCGAGTGGAGTAAAATAGAAATGTTGTTTTTTAAATACTCCGAAGGAGACAATCGAACTTACGAGGGTGTCAGGTACCCTTGTTTCCCTTTTAAGCATCATCGAAAAAGCACACGTTTCTACGTGTGCTTTCCTCGTGAACAAACATATGCATAGAAATCACACATTGAGTCTGCGGGAAAAGTTTGAACAAAACTGGAAGTCAGGACTGACCGTTTCCTTTGTCTCTGTTCCTCTGTCTATATCTCTCGCCGTGGCGGCTGGGGCGACGCCGCTTATGGGTGTCATTACAGCCATCTGGGCGGGGCTGGTCGCTTCTTTTTTTGGAGGGAGCCGATTCAATATCGTTGGGCCGACGGGGGCCTTGTCGGGTATTCTGATCGTTTACAGTATGACCTACGGGGTTTCGATTTTGCCACTGATGGCTATCCTGTCGGGACTGCTCATTCTCTTGGTGTATATCCTGCACTGGGAACGCTACATCATCTTCGTACCTTCAAGTGTGGTACACGGCTTTACGCTCGGCGTGGCCTGTATCATCGCTCTCGGCCAGGTCAACTTTGCCCTTGGGCTTCAGGGGCTCACTTCGCATGAACGGCTGATAGACAATCTGAGGGAGAGTTTCCTTCACCTGGGTGCGCTCGAGTGGGGCGCTCTGTCTGTGTTCGTTGTCGGTCTCCTCTTTCTTTTTGTGTGGAAGAAGTGGTACCCGGCTATCCCTGGCGTGATTATCCTCGCGCCGATTGGTATTTTGCTCGGCTACCTCTCTCAGGTGGGCATCATCAACCTCCACATCCAGACACTCTACACCAAGTTTGGAGATATTTCCGGGAGCCTGTGGGCGATGCCAAAGATATCATTCACCTTCAATGAACACATCATTGTCGGGGCTTTTGCTATCAGTTTGGTAGCGATTCTCGAAACGCTGCTGTCCGCCAAAGTGGCTGATGGTATGACCAAGACGAAGCACAACACTCGAAAGGAAGTGCTCGGCTCTGGACTGGCCAATATCGCTTCTGGTATCTTTGGTGGTATTCCGGCGACGGCTGCTCTGGCTCGTACAGCACTCAATATCAAAAGTGGTGCTACCGACAAGTTTTCAGCTACGATCAGTAGCCTTCTGATTATAGTTATTTCTGTGGCATTTCTTTCGGTCTTCAAGTACTTGCCGCTGCCGGTCATTGCCGCTGTCTTGGTCTTCATCGCCGTCCAGATGGTGGAGAAGAAACACTTGATCACTATCTACAATGACGACAAGTCAGCGCTGTTCATCTGTCTGTTGGTAGCAGTGGTGACGGTAGTGATGGATCCGATGGACGGTCTCCTCATTGGTTCGGCTGTGGCGCTCCTGATCTTTGTCGACAAAATGTCTAAGTCCGAAGCAGAAATTACCATCAATAAAGATCGGAAGATTATCAAGCGTGTCAACGCGGCCAAGATTATTCATCTCAAAGAGCACGGCGATGTAGTGGTCTATCGTTTCGCTGGTCAGCTTACTTACGTCAACATTCAGTCGCATATCAACACGGTCACAGCCATGAATGGTGGCGCTCAGTTTGCCGTCCTCAGTTTGCGCAACCTGTTCTTCATCGATATGGACGGCGTGGAGGCGCTGAAGGAAATAGCTGACATCTTCGAAAGCAAAGGGAAAAAAGTATATATCACCGCGGTCAATGGACTGGTGAGTGATTCTCTCAAAAAGAAACATTGGTTCCGTGATATGCACGACGATGGACGCGTACTCGAGAGTACTCAGGATGCCCTGAAGGTCATAGACGCATTGATAGTGTAGAATGAATATATGAAAAACCATGCAACAGGACGCTGGACAATAGGGCGGTCGCGGTCGGGGACTGGCGGGACAGTTTCTTCGGGGTACGCTTTATCACTGAGACAGGTGTGGGTTTTTGTGGTGGTGATCATTGCGGTGCTTGGTCTGGCTGTCTGGGGCTTGGGTTTGAGTTTGTAAAAGGATACCATGAAAAAAATACTGAAAGGATTTTCGGAAAAGAAAGATGGTTTGATGTATCTGCCGATGAAGGATGCCCTTCCGGAAAATGTTGCCAATCGGAAACTCTTTTTTGAATCAAAGGGTCTCAGTGGGAGAAAAGTGGTGGTGGCCAATCTGGTACATGGGACAACGGTCGCTGTCGTCGATGCCCGAGCGGAATACTTCGTACCGGCTACCGATGCCCTTCTCACCAAGGCACCAGAAATAATCCTGACCCTTACTGGTGCTGATTGTTTCCCGGTATATCTCGAAGAAAAGACCGCGGGTATCATCGGACTGGCACACTGTGGCTGGCGAGGCATTGTCGGAGAAATTCTTCCGAAAACTATTGCCGCTCTCATCGATATGGGCGGAAAAAAAGAAAGCACCGTGCTGACTATCGGTCCCGGTATCTGCGCCAGGCATTTTGAAATCACTGAAGATGTTCTTTCTTCTTTTTCTGTTTATCCTGAATATATTGTTCAAGACAAAAATATCCGAGTCGATCTGAAGGGGATTATAAAAAAACAAGCTCAAGAGGCCGGGATAGCGTCGGAGCATATTGTCGATACAGATGAATGTACTTATTGCCTATCAGACAAGTATTTCTCCTATCGTCGTGACCAGCCGAAAACTATCGAAGCTCAGGTAGCCTATATCGTGCAATTTCCTCACCGAAAATTTTAGAAAAGAAAATGAAAAAGCCCGGGCGGATGTTACCGTCGGACTGAAAGAGAGGGGGGGTGCGGTGGTGCGCTAGGCCGGCTGGGGCGCCTGCAAACGAACGTGTTTTGGGGTGCCAGAGGAGGCATCTACTCCACAGAAGTGATCTTCTCGGTTGTAATCGTGCCATTCGCCGCTCGGAGTTTTGGCGCTGATAAGCGTGACTATACCGCCCAGCGCTGTGCCAATGTAAGTCCCGATTGCTAAGTGCTGATCATTTTGCTCGTAGATAAGCGTGTAACCACCATCGAAGTCAGGCGTTGGAATAACCTTAACCACAGCATTCGGGGTCAGGTTGAGTTCATGTTGGGAGAGCACCCAGTCAAAAGCGAGTGCCGCGTAGGTTTCTACGGGAAGCACGGGCACTTGGTGTGTAAAGGGAAAAGTCATGGAACGCTCCTAGTTGTGAAAGAAACATTGCCTCAAGTATAGGAAGTGGGGGGTAAAAGTCAAGAGTCAAGCCAGCGGTTGCCAAGAGTGGTAATTTATGGCAGAATGAACCAGTTATGGATCAATACCTCCCCACAAAAGACGCCCGCGCCACTATCAAGGTGTGCCTACGACCGAACTGTTGCCAAAAAGGCGCACAGAATGTTTTTGTTGCTCTGAAGCAAGGATTTGCACCGGAGGAGGCGCTGGTCATAGAGTCGCCACGCTGTCTCTCGGGCTGCGAGGATGGCCCAAATATCGCCGTTAATGACAATATTATAAAAGGCGTGCAGCCAATCTCGGTCGTAGAGACTGTCCGAGCAGAACTGAAGAATCCGTCCTGCAAAGCCGATGGTATCGGATCACGGAGTATCGATGATTTGGAGAGTGTCTTGGCTGATATTCTTCCACTTGACACAGAGAGTGAAAAGTGATTCAATATAGAGTCGTGTTTCAAAATTTCCTTAACAAGGAGAATGCCATGGGAAAAATTCCTCTCTATTTTCTGGTGCTGACCACTCTGGTGGTAAGTACTACGGCTACGTACGGTGTCGAGTGGAGCAATGAGCTGCAACAGGCCTTGCGAGACAACCCGAGTAAAG
>JBAQNF010000076.1:0-4663 GCA_049303555.1 Candidatus Moraniibacteriota bacterium
ACCTCGGCCATGTATGGTGCCGTCGAGTTCTACATGCATGCCAAAGACTACGGCATCAAACCAATCATCGGCGCTGAAGTGTTCGTCTGCAAAGACCTCCGCAGCAAAAACAATACCAGTGAAGACAAGCGTCGTCACCAACTGGTACTCCTCGCCAAGAACAACGTTGGCTACAAAAACCTGATGAAGATCATCTCCATCGCTCAGCTTGATGGCTTCTACTACAAAGCCCGCACCGACAAAAAGCTGCTCCGTCAGTATAGCGAAGGACTGATCGCGCTCTCTGGATCACTCCAGGGCGAAGTACCTTCCGAAATTATCTATGGTAACTACGAACGCGCCAAAGCGGCCGCTCTTGAATATCAGGATATTTTTGGCAAAGAAAATTTCTATCTCGAACTGGGGCCGCACACCGATATTGAAAACCAGGTTGCTGCCAATCAGGGACTGGTCCAGATAAGCAGCGAGACCGGCATCCCTGTCGTCGCAGCCAATGATGTACACTATGTCAAAAAAGAAGATGCCTCCACCCAAGACATCCTCCTTTGTATCCGTGACAACAAAAAAGTCACTGACACCGAACGGTTCAGCATGATGGCACTCGATCTGTCGCTCCGCTCTGCTGACGAAATGGCTGAAATATTTCACGACATGCCAGAGGCCCTAGAGAATACCCAAAAAATCGCCGATGCCTGCAACGTCGAGATAGAACTCGGACAAAATCATCTGCCATCGTTTCCCCTTCCAGAGGGCAAGACAGCCGATGATGTCCTCCGCGAACTCTGCGAAGTCGGTCTTGGCAAGCGTTTCCCCGGAGAAACCATCACCGAGACACAGCGCGAACGCCTCAATTATGAACTCTCCATCATCGAAAAAACCGGATTCGCTTCTTACTTTTTGATCGTGCAGGACTTCGTCAATTGGGCCAAAAACAATGGTGTGGTCGTAGGACCGGGTCGTGGTTCGGCTGCGGGTTCATTTGTCGCCTACCTCACGAGCATCACCGATCTCGACCCGATCAAGTACGATCTCCTCTTTGAACGCTTCCTCAATCCGGAACGTATTTCTATGCCAGACGTCGATATGGACTTTGCTGACAACCGTCGGGAAGCCGTCCTTGACTATGTACGAGAAAAATATGGCAATGACCACGTGGCACAGATTATCACCTTTGGAACGATGGCTGCCCGTGGCTCCATCCGTGATGTCGGTCGCGCCCTTGGTATTCCTCTCCCCCTCTGTGATCAGACGGCCAAGATGATTCCCATGTTCACCTCGATCAAAAAAGCACTTGAAGAAGTGACGGAATTCAAACAGCACTATGAGAATAATGCCGAAGCCAGACGACTCATCGATACAGCGAAACTGATCGAGGGTCTGGCTCGTCACACCTCGATGCATGCCTGTGGTGTTGTCATCACCGATCAGCCCGTCACCGAGTACACGCCACTCCAGCGTATCTCCGGATCTCGTGAGGGTGTGGTCACCCAATACGCCTCTTCGACCAAGGCCAATGCCGTAGAAAAAATCGGCCTTCTCAAAATGGACTTCTTGGGACTGAAAAACCTGACTATCATCCAAAACACCCTCCGCATCGTGCGCGCCCTCGGCAAGCTGAAGCCACTGGCAGAGAAACTCGGCCTCGATGCTGATACTGCCTCTGTCGCCGACATCATGAGTCGTCTGCCACAGGATGACGAAGCAACCTACCAGCTCCTGCAAGCAGCACACACGACCGGTGTCTTTCAGTTGGAAAGTTCCGGCATGAAACGCTATTTGAAGCAGCTCAAGCCTTCGGTCTTTGAAGATATCATCGCCATGGTCGCCCTCTACCGACCAGGCCCGATGGACTACATCCCAGACTTCATCGGTGGCAAACACGGAACCAAGAAAATTGAATACCTCCACCCTTTACTTGAACCAATCCTCCGCAACACCTACGGCGTCGCCGTCTATCAAGAACAGCTCATGCAAATCGCTCGCGACTTGGCCGGCTTCTCACTCGGTGAAGCAGACGTTTTGCGCAAGGCCGTCGGGAAAAAGATCGTCGAATTGGTCGCTGAGCAAAGAGAAAAATTTATCGAGGGCTGTATCAAAACAGGTGTCGGGAAGAAGATTGGCGAGCAGGTCTTTGCCTTCATCGAGCCATTCGCTGGCTACGGGTTCAACCGTTCCCATGCTGCCTGCTATGCGCTCATCGGTTACCAAACCGCCTACCTCAAGGCGCACTATCCTGCCGAGTTCATGGCGGCGCTCCTCACCAGCGACCAGCATGATATTGACCGAGTAGCCATCGAAGTCCGCGAAGCCCGCGAGATCGGACTGGAAGTCTTGGCACCATCTATCAATGAAAGCTTCGAGGATTTCGCAGTCGTCGTTGGTGATGACGGAAAGGAGCGGGTCCGTTTCGGAATGAACGCTATCAAAAACGTCGGCAGTCTCTGCACCGAAGAAATAGTCAGGGCACGCAAGGCCGGAGGAACATTCAAAACACTGGAAGACTTCATCAAACGTGTCCAGACCAAAGATCTGAACAGGCGCTCTCTCGAATCCCTCTCGAAAGTCGGTGCCCTCGAAGACTTCGGCGAGCGTGGTCAGCTCCTCGCGAGCATCGATGATATCATTCGTCACGGAAAAAACCTCAAGACCATCGCCGACACTCACGCCACCAGTCTCTTCGGTGCCATGGATATGCCTATAAGCGAGATCAAACTGGCCTCTGTCACTCCCGCCACCAAAAAAATGCGCCTCGACTGGGAAAAGGAACTGCTCGGCCTCTACGTCAGTGACCACCCGACCAGTGAATACCAAGAATATTTCAATCGAGCCGCCACACCGCTCGGCGCACTGGACAAACAAGGCGACGGCGCTCGTGTCCGCATGGGCGGCGTCATCACCACCGTACGCAAAGTCCTAACCAAGACCGGCAGTACGATGTTCTTCGTCGGCCTCGAAGACATGACTGGTCGGATCGAAATGCTGGTCTTCGGTAAAACCGCCGAACACACCGCCGGTTCCTGGGTCGAAGGTGAGGTGGTCATCGTCGATGGCCGCATCTCACACAAAGATGGCGACCTCAAATGTATTGCTGAAGGCGTGGAAAAAATTTCTCCCGATACCCTCTCGCACTTCGCCCGCACCGAAGCCACTCGCACCAAGCTCGCTCGCCCTGCCTCTATACCAGAAGAACCAAAACTGGTATCCCCGGACCGTCTCGTCATCACCATCGGTGGAACCAACCCAACCGGTACCATCGCCAAGCTCTCGGAGCTCCTCAAATCTATTCCCACGGGTTCCCGACCAGTCTCCGTCAAAATGCAGGGTACCATGATCGAAACAACTTTTTCCATCAACCCCTCACTCGAACACCTCGAGCAGATCAAGATGATTGAAGGAGTAGAGACGGTTTTGTAAAACAGCCGCCTTGCCTATTCTCCAAAAATACCGTATAAAGAGGTCATTCTTTAACAACTGGGAGTATCCCCATGACCACCCGCCCTCCGTCGGCCCTCAGATTGGTTTGTGACGAGAAGGTACTTTTTTGGTACTCAATGACTCCTACACCAAAAAAACCTGGGCTCCGACTCCTGATGCGTCAAGAGACTTGGACACAGACTCTTCAATCTCATGCTCCGTGCATTGACACCTCACATTTCCGAACGTCGTTACGCGACGGCTGGATCCAGGCCGATCTCTTATTCAGCCCTATCACCGCGAAAAACCAGCAACGAGCTTTGGCCCACCTACTGAACTCACTCGCAGTGAGTCAAGATCACGTTCAGTCAGACCGCTACCAGCTCGCCGCCTGCGATATCCTTCGTTCTGTGCCCGAAATGAAAGGGTATTTGATGGCAGCCTGTGTTTCGCATGAAATGAAACGCCTGTTGAAAAACTCTAATACCCACGACGTAGCAATGGGCGCAACAAAAATCATGCAACGAGCGGCGAGTTGCCTGAAACTCCCACATGCCAAATACTGCGGAACCCTCATAGAAGATGGTTTCCTCTCTTTTGGAGCTCAAGACGGTAGCGGATCATACTTTGGTACTGACTACCGAGACAAATCTGATTTCAACGAGAAAACTGGCTACCGAATGACCTCGGACAACATTGATGACCCAGGGCTACAGCTTGTCTTTCTCTCCGGTCTCGCCGCAGTCATCCAATGGGGCGAACAACAGACCCAAACATCCTAAGAGCCTGACCAGCTCTTTTTTCTTTGCCAAAATGAGAAAATGTGGCATACTAGGCGGATGAAAAACACTCTCGACAAGACTATCGTTATCATGGGACCAACGGCTTCTGGGAAGTCCGATTTAGCCATTGCTCTGACCAAAAAATACGATGGTGAAATCATCTCGGCCGACAGCCGCCAGGTCTACCGTGGCATGGATGTTGGAACTGGAAAGGTGCCTCGCGACACGAGGCATCCCAAACTTGATTTGGGATCTTACTTCTCTGAAGGCATCCGTCATCACCTGCTTGATGTGGCCAGTCCGAAACGAACCTACAACGTCACCCACTTCGTCCGCGACGCCAAACGCGCCATCGCTGATATACAGAAACGCGGAAAAACCCCTATCATCTGTGGCGGCACTGGCTTCTGGATTCAGGCACTCGTCGAGAACAATCCCTTCCCGGCTGTGAAACCAAATCCGACACT
>JBAQNF010000077.1:0-12941 GCA_049303555.1 Candidatus Moraniibacteriota bacterium
CATAGCGATCAGTTTTGGTATTGATAAGCTCGCTCGCGTGGCGTGAGTAGGCACGAAATCCGGACTGGCTATCAGAAACCCAGAGGCCGTAGAAGTACCAGGTGATGGCATTGCCGACATGATTGGCACAAATCTTGTACCAGGGCATACCTTTGGGATTTTTGAGCCGGGTACCCAAAACGACATCGCAGTGATTTTTTTGTATTGGTTCAATGAGACGAGCGATATCGGCGGGGTTGTGTTGACCATCACTATCCATAGTGACGATGATGCCGGCCTCCAGGAGTTTGGCGGCTTCTATACCGGTTTTGGTGGCGGCGCCCTTGCCGCGGTTCAATTTGTGTCTGAGGACGACAACACCCGCGATTTCCTTGGCTCGCTCGTAGGTCTGGTCGTGACTGCCGTCATCCACGACGATGATATTTTTATATCCGGCAGATTGAATTTCTCGGAGTGTATCCTGGATAATCTTTTCTTCATTGTAGGCAGGGAGGACAATCCACATAGGACAAGAGTCTAGAAAGTTGAAAAGTAGAAAGTTTCTCAAGCGGAATGCTACTTATACTTGCCGAGCAGGTCGTTCCAGCGAATCTTGATGAGGGCACCGAACATATTGATAGGGTCGCGGAAGGTGTCGACATTGGTATTGCGAGTATCCTTCTTGATAGTAACAGGAAGGACAGCAACAGAAAAGTCCATCTTTTTGGCGAGAAAGAGGAGTTCGGCATCAAAAGCGAAGCGTTTGACGCGAGCCTTTTCGAAAAGAGCACGAGCGACGTTTCTACGAAAGAGCTTGAATCCACACTGTGTATCGGAATATTCGAAATTTCCAAGGAGGAGGATTTGGAGGAGATGAAATCCACGAGCGAGCACCGTACGATACCAAGGGGCTCTTTCTTCAAAGACTGAGCCGGGGACAAGGCGAGAGGCTATAGCGATATCTGATGTTTCGAGAGCGGGGATGAATTTTTTCAATTCTTCAACGGGGATGGTCAGATCGGCATCGATGAATAGAACTGCGTCGTACTGCGAGGCCAAGACTCCTTCTTTGACGGCCGCGCCCTTACCATAATTTTTTTTGAAAGAAATAAGGGTGAGAGGTATTTCCGGCTGATGCCGTCCAAGGGTCTGTACTTTTTGTACGGTATCATCTGGGCTGCCATCGGTGACGATGATAATTTCGAAGCGTTCGAAATTATCACGGAGATATAAAAAAAGAGCGAGGACGCTTTCCTCGATAACAGATGATTCTTTGTAGCAGGGGACAACAACAGATATTTCTGAGTGTTTCATGGTAGACGTATTCTTGTGCGAGAGAGATTCATCCCATTGTAGCAGGGAAAAGTGATAATTTCAAAGAAAAGGCTCTATTTGGCGGATTGGGAATATTTTGCTATGATTAGGGCATAAGTTTGAATATTCTTTTAGGGTATATGGAAGAAAATAACCTGTATTTGTCGGTGGTCGTGCCACTGTACAACGAAGAGGGAAACGTGGCGGAGTTGTATCACAAAATTTATGAGGCGGTTCAGAAAATCGGTAGGCCGTTTGAAATTATTTTCGTCGATGACGGATCCAAAGACGGGACACTTGAAGCGGCACGAAAGCTTTCGCCGCTCAAGCTGATTGCCTTTCGTAAGAACTTCGGTCAGACGGCCGCTTTTGATGCGGGCTTCAAGGAGGCCAAGGGCGAGATTATCATCACGCTTGACGGAGACCTCCAGAATGACCCGGCCGATATTCCGCTGTTGCTCGAGAAGATGGCCGAAGGCTATGACGTGGTGTCTGGGTGGCGCCACAAGCGTCAGGACCCATGGAGCAAGAAGATTCCATCACGTATTGCCAACTTACTTCGCAAGATGCTTATTCGCGACGATATTCATGATTCTGGCTGCAGCCTGAAGGCTTACAAGCGAGAGTGTTTCAAAAACGTCGACTTGTTTGGTGAGATGCATCGCTTCATCCCGGCTATTTTGCAGCTGGAGGGGTACCGAGTGGGAGAAGTGAAGGTTTCGCATCATCCACGCATCCACGGCGTCACCAAGTACAACTGGAAGCGTGGCTTCAAGGGCTTCGTCGACATGATTTCTATTTGGTTTTGGCGCAAGTATTCGCATCGGCCGCTCCACCTCTTTGGGGCAAGTGGAGTGGTACTGTCTTTTGTCGGCGGCGCTATTCTCTTCTGGATGGCAGTCGAGAAGTTCTACTTTGGTGCCTCTCTTTCTGAACGCATGTGGCCGCTAGTGGGTATTTTCTTCGTACTGGTAGGTGTTCAGCTCTTTATCTCCGGTCTCTTGGCAGATATCGCGGTACGCAACTACTACCAGGGGCGTCATCACATGAACTACAATATTCGTGAGGTGCGGGAACAGTAGTCTAGCCTTTAGAGGTTAGATCTTAGTTGTTAGACAGAAAAAGAAAGAAGAGTGTGCTGTCCTAATGACTAAACACTAATTACTAAAAACTACAGAAATGAAAGTCACTTTTTTGGGGACGGGGTATGTGGGACTGGTATCGGGTGCCTGTTTGGCGGAAATCGGCCATGAGGTGATTTGTGCAGATATTGATACCAAGAAAATTGCCATCCTGAAGAAGGGTGGTATTCCTATTTACGAAATCGGTTTGGAAGAAATCGTCGATCGTAATGTCAAAGAAGGCCGACTGACCTTTACGGCTGATCTCAAGAAGGCTATTCAGGAGTCTGAAGTGGTCTTTATGGCCGTTGGCACCCCGGAAGACAAGGTGACTGGGCAGGCTGATCTTCAGTATGTTTTCAAGGTGGCTGAGACATTTGGCAAGCACTTGAATGGCTACAAACTCTTTGTCGACAAATCGACGGTACCAGTCGGAACCGCTGAAAAAGTAGAAGAGATTATCAAAAAAGCTTCCAAAGGCAAGCATCCGTTTGAGGTGGTCTCGAATCCGGAATTTTTGCGTGAAGGGGCAGCGGTCAAAGACTTCTTGAATCCGGATCGTGTCGTCATCGGCGCCAAGTCTGCCAAAGCACGTAAACTGATGGAGCAGATCTATCGGCCGCTCGCTCGTTCTGGCCGACCGATTATGTTCACCGATGTGCGCAGTGCCGAGATTATCAAATACGCCGCCAATGCCTTTCTCGCTATGAAGATCACCTTCATGAATGAAGTGGCCAATTTCTGTGATGAAGCCGGTGGCAATGTGAAGGAAATCGCCAAGGGTCTGGGATATGACTCACGTATCGGTAGTCGCTTTCTCTATGCCGGTATTGGCTACGGCGGATCGTGCTTTCCCAAGGATGTGAAGGCCTTCATCGAAACCGGCCGTGAGTACAACTCGCATTTCCATATCATCGAGACGGTGAGCGGGGTCAATGAAGCGCAGCGTATCAAGCCATTCGTCAAACTGCAGGAGGTTTTTGATGGCAAGCTCAAGAACAAGACTATCGCGGTGTGGGGACTGGCGTTCAAGCCGCGTACCGATGATATCCGCGAAGCCCCTGGTATCGAGAATATCAAGCTCTTCCTAGAGGAAGGATGTACCGTGAAGGCCTTTGACCCGGTAGCGATGCCCAATACCAAGAAGATACTGGTGCACAAGAATCTCACCTATACCAAGAAGGCGCTCGATGCCCTGAAGGGTGCCGACGCGCTCGTCATCTGTACCGAATGGGACGAATTCCGCGTGGTGGACTACAAGGTTCTGAAGAAACTTATGAAGGGCGATATCATCTACGATGGTCGCAACGTTCTCGAGCGTGCCGAGGCCGAAGACAATGGCTTCACCTACTACGGTATTGGAGTGTAAGGCTCTATGAAAATCTTGTTTCTCAACTACGAATACCCGCCGATTGGTGGTGGGGCGAGTGTGGCGACGGAAGCTCTTCTTCGTGAATGGAGTCGTGTTCCAGATATGGAGGTGCATCTGGTGACGGCCGCGGTGGGGGCTGAGTACGAACAGGTGCATGTTGGCGGGCAAGTATATGTGCATCGTATACCGATTGGCAAGGATCCGAGCAAACTTCACTCACAGTCACTCCGGGATATTTTTGTCTACACCGTGAAATCTTGGATTTTTCTCCAGTCTTTCATTCGAGAAGAAAACAAGAAACAGCGATTTGATATTACGCTGGCGTTTTTCACCATTCCCTGTGGCTTTGTGGCGTATCTCCTCAAGCTTTTTTATGGTATCCCCTATGTCACAGCACTGCGTGGTGCCGATGTCCCAGGATTTAGCGAGAAGTATGACCAGTTCTATCTCTTCGCCAAGCCGCTGGTGCGTTTTCTGTGGAAGCGGGCAGAAAAAGTGATTCCGAATAGTGTCGGCATCATGGAGCTCGCCCAAAAGACCGACCCACAGCAGGAGATGATGATCATTGAAAACGGCGTGGATACTGAGACCTTTCGACCGAAAAATGAAGGCAAGTCGTATTCGCCAGTAGTATTTCTTTCGACATCGCGTCTGACTCCACGCAAGGGCATCCATCACCTGATCGAAGCCTTTGCGGTAGCCGTGCAGCATGCACAGGTACCGTTGAAGTTGCAACTCATCGGGGAGGGAGAACAAAAAGAAGCGCTGGAAGCGCGAGTGAAGGAGCTTGGCATCACAGAACAAGTACAGTTTCTTGGTCGGGTGGAGCATGATCTCCTTCCACAGTTCTATCAGCAGGCGCATGTCTTTGTCTTGCCATCGAAGAATGAAGGAATGAGCAATGCGGCTCTCGAGGCGTTGGCTTCGGGGTTGCCGCTGGTTGTCTCTGGCACCGGTGGCATGCAGGAGCTCGTGACTGATGGTGCTAATGGTTTGTTTATTGATCCCGAATTGACGGCGCCATTTGCAGAAGCGCTCGTTAGCTTGGCGCAGAACCAGGGGAGTCTCATTGCCTTCGGTCAAGAAAGTCGCCGTCGCGCCGAAGCGAGAGGCTGGGACAAGGTGGCAGAGAATTTCCGCAAGGTACTGGAAGAAAGTATCAAAAAATAGTTACAAAAACTTGAGAAATTAAAAAGCCGTGGAACGCAGTACGTTCCTCGGCTTTCGTTTTCCCTGACACGTGGGTCAGGCTTGTGGTCAGTCGCCCCGTTCACTTCTGGCAAATAGTGGTTTGTCAGAGAAGTAGAACTGATGGTGTGTCTGGCCACCTACAAGGTATCCGAAGAAGTTCCACACATCTATGTCGGAGCAGTAGTGGCAGCAGATTTCCGACAGAGCGTCTGGGAATTTTTGGGCGATGCGAAGAATGGTTTCCCGTTCTCGTATTGTCATCTCCAGGCATTCCTCGAAATAGCGTCGACCCTCCAAAGTAAGCTCGGCACAACAATCCCTGCTAGTCAGGTCGTCGCGAAGGCCCTCAATCTTGGTATCAAGGAGGTCGCTATAGAGAGCTGCACCTGTCTCTGCCGAACCACTGGTACTTTTGTGGACGTTCTCTGCAATCGAGAACCCAATCCAAATCAGCGAGGTGACCGCCGATGCGTTCACTTTGATGTCGCCATCTTGCGAAATACCAAGCGGGAGCTCGGCGGGGATGCCAAAGTATTCCCGTAGCCGTTCAAAAAGCTTAATCTCATCATTGGCAAGAAGTCTCATCATGGTATCTATCTCCAGTTGGTAGGCTCATAGGCTTCAGGTGGTGCCACGAGAGCATACTGGTTGTGAAACTCTGCTTGGTAGCAGAGGGACTAAGCACGCCTCTTGCAGCGTGAAGAAGTATTATAGCAAAAAAAAGAGGCTCTGTCAATATCGTAAGAGAATAAATGGCTTATACAAGGTATAAAAAATTTAAAAGCCGGGGGATAGATTACTATCCACACCGGCTTTTTTGTGAAACGGGCTGTTGCCCAGTTTCAGATGAGAGCGTTCGTGAGAACACCCGAGGAGAGCTTGACTGCTTCGATAGCAGCCCATGTGCGCTTGGCCTTGGTGGCCATCATGGCTTGGAACTGCCGCAGCTTGTTGGGACTGGACGGTTCTTCGACGGGGATGTCGTGGCGTGGTGTAATGACAGCGACACGAGCCCCGAGCTGGGCCATGAGGATGCTGGTGACACCTTCTTCACCACCGACTGGAGCATAGGTGTACTCCTTGTTGTCATAACAGCCTGTGAAGACCGATGCGACATGTGGCGCGATGAGGGGTGAACTGATGGGGAAGAACCCACCAGCTTCGATCAGACGGCCGATGTTCCAGACCGCGCAGCGGTTGGAAACAATACCCACTTTCGTGAGCTCTTCGAGCTCGGGCAGGCCGAGACCGATGATGCTCGCTCCATCATCAGCTGCGTAGCTGATTTCTGTGGCGAGTTCACTGGTCCAGCACCCAGAAGCTTCCGCAGCGATCATGAGACCCCAGTCGCAACCCTTACGATCCAGCTGGTGCATGCCGTAGTTCGGCAGGTTACCGAACGGATCGTCTCGATTACTCGAGAGGATCGAGACCCGATTGGACCACCAGTAATTCTGGATGGCCTGGACCAAAGCCTTGCGCGTTTCACCACAGTCGCAGTGACTGGGGAAGCGGGGATTCATGGGGATGAGGGCTTGCACCTCCTGCACGAACGGCTGGCCATCGACTTCCGTCGAGAACAGTCGGTCGAATAACGTGACGTTCGATTGAACGATGTGGCCCACGAGATGACTCTCGGGGGCATGGAGGCGCGTGACAGCGCCTAGCTTACGACCCTTGACTCTCATGGTGCTCTCCTGTTGAGTTGGAAATGCCTGCGAAATGCAGGCGGACTAGACGATTTGGTTGCATATTTCAGCAACGTTCCATTATAGCATAAAAAATACGATAAGTCAACCCTAGAGAAGTAGGGATATAAAATATGAATATTTTGGCTTAAATAAAGAAAAAAGCTAGGTGGGGTAATGCCCATTCCTAGCTTGATTTATGGTAAGCTACTCAGCTGAGTAGCTTGGGGTCAACCGATTTTGACGGCGCTCATAACATCGCGCCAGACTTCAATCGGGTGTTTGTCCGAGAAAAGCGCTTGTGCGTAGGCGTCCATGACGAGCGCTTGACGGGCGATTTTTTCGACATTTCGCTCGTACTCCGGGCTTCCCGGGAGTTTGGCCGAGGTGTCCCACTTCACGGGATGTCGCGTGCCGACGAAGCCCCAAGGGATAGGTGCCCCATTGAGGATGCAGGCGCGCAGGTAGAGGTGGTAGTCCTCCATCCCGGCGAGCGGAACCGCACCGAACTCCTTGGTCTCGACGGTGGTCACGCCATCGCCGTTGCAGCAACGGTTGAAGCCGTTCACCGAAGTGAGCAGCTCGTCATTCCAGAGAGCGATAGTGTTCTGGACGAAGAGCCACTGTCGCCGCTCGCTCCAACCGTTTCGGGCAAAGCCAGTGAGTTTGAGGTCGAAGCGGTAGCTGTGTTCGATCATCTCGCACAGCTGGTGTCCGGTGAGCCGGATTTCTGCCGCCGACCACATGAGGTGGTGGGTAGCGCCGAGCGAACGAGCAAGGGAGACGCCCTCGTTCAGGGCCGTAGCCGAGCCGTAGTTCTGGCCCCAATCCTCGCAGACGATCGTTTGGATAAAGCCGGAACTGACTTCATCAGGGAAAGCGCGCTGCACCGCTGCGGTGGTCGGGGTGGCGATCTTGTCTTTGTCGCCACTGTTGATCACTTGCTCCTTTGCTGAGGAGCTCTGGTCACCGCAGGAGACCACAATGATGCCGGCGAGTTCGGACGGACGGGTCGCGAGGAGTTGGCGCACGGAGGTGGCCAACCCTTGATCGAACTTGTCCTGTTCGAAAGTCTCGAAGGTCTTGTTCGGTTGGAAAGAACGAGTGATGGCAATAACACGGTCTGACATGATGAAAACTCCAGATGGTAGGCCGGTAGGAACTTCAAAGTAGGTCCCAATGGCTTACTGGTTCAAGGAACAAATATTCCCAGCTGCCGCATGATGGGCAGAGAGAATACGTTGCGCACAGAATTGTCGCAACAGTACAAACTAGCACAGAGTTTCAATTTTGTCAATGATTTTCTTGGCTTTGTCAAAGTTTAATAGAAATGTCATGATTTTCTTGGCTTTAATAAAGGAAGGGTTATCCATCTGTAATAAAAAAGCCGACCAGACGCGTTAGCGGTTGGTCGGCGGTGAAGTGTCTGCTTTCTTGGGACTAGTACTCGACGATGAAGTCGATGTCCTCAGGCGCGGGACGATAGCCGTCCATGATGCCAGAGAGGCAAAAGCCCGGTCCAGCGTCCATGAGCGTGGAGAGTTGAATCCAGCGCGAGAACTTTGTCGCGCGTTTCTGCTCTTCCCGCAGGCGCCGCTCCAGGTCAGTCGGTTGAACCCAATCGCCTTGGATGATGCCTCTGGGGTCAATCGGAGCGACGATGGGCCGTTTGTACTGCCGGATGAGCTGGATGGTAGGGTAGACCTCCTCCATGCCACCAATGACATGGGAGACAACTTGTCTCTTGCTCGGCCAGTAGTCCTCTATCCAACGAGTGCCGGCTTGTGGCCCCAGTTCTTTCTTTCTGGGTCGAGCCGCCATAAGGTTGAAACCGCCGACATTGAAGAGGGCCTGGTTTTCCCAGATGGTGCAGGTGCCGAGCGGTCGGCCGTTTAGCACAAAGCGCCGGTGTGGCTCGATGGCCAAAGGCACGATGAGCGCACCTCTTTGGAGTGCTTGGAGCATACGTTCCAAGATGGGCCGATTGATCCAGGACATCACGCTTGAGGACACCGTGAAGGAATACTGGAAACCGTTCTGCACGGCGTTGAAACAGGCGTGGTTCATCGCTGCGCAGGAAAGGTCACCTAGCGGTGATTCAAGGACGGTGACGCCCTTCTGCGCGAGGGATCCGGCAATCATCTGTTGCAACGTTCCGATCATGAGGCCGCAGTCGGCGTCTTCATAGCGCTGGTCAGTAGGCACCACAAGAGTGATACGAGGGATGACCGGTACAGGGAAGGAATCGCTGAGTTCGACCAAATGACGTGCTGCTGCGATGGCATGGCCGGCATATTCGCTAACCAATTCCGGGTTCACAGCGAAGACTCGAACGAGGGCATTAAGGACTGGAGGAGTAGACATCACTTGTCTCCTAGTAGTGGATTGTGAAAACTGCATGATAGCAGCGTAACTAAAATTATCCGCCATTAAGGCGAGACTACGAACTATAGCAAATAAAGTATGATTTGTCAATACATAGACATAAGTAATAAAAAATGCTTTGATAAGCTTTAGAATGTTTATAAAAAAGAAGAGGCCGACCGTGCGCTGTTGCGCTTGGCCGGCTCTTGTTATTCGTCAGGAATGGCGATTTGGCGTGTAGTCTTTTTCTAGACTAGAGTTGAATTACTTCAACTAGACTGAATCGGGAGCCGATCTCCATGCCTGTTTTATTCTTCAGCAGCGCGACGATCTCCTCACCCACTTTTCCCGGTGGAAGATATTGAATCTGCACTTCACCGTCCGGTCCTCCTTTCCTAATAATCAGGTAGGACGCCCCTATTTTCTTTCCGTACTTAATCCAGCGCGGTTTCATCTCTTCGGGTGAGGAGATGAGAAAAAGCAGGTTGTCACAGACCATCCAAAGAAAATCATAAAGACGGCCGAGGAAAAATTTAAAGCCTTGCATGGGAGCTCCTTGTTGGGGTGAATTAAGGTTGTTAATGAACTTCACATGATAGCATAGAATTATGAAAAAGTCAAGAGTGGAAAATGGCTTGGGAATAGGGGAAAGTGGTGGTTTATGGTATAGTAAAGCTGAAATTGAGCCTTGTTTTCGCATCCATATTCTGGTAGGATATGAAGCATGAATGAATCACAGGAAAATTTAGCACGGCAGGTATTTGAGCGACATCCAGAGGTTGGGGTGGCGTACTTTTTTGGTTCGCGTGCCAGGGGGACAAATGGGTTGATGAGTGACTACGATTTTGCGGTGTATGCGGATGAACATGATACAAAGAAGCTTTCTGATATAGCGCTTGCTTTACGAACAGAGCTGGCTCAAGTGCTCAAAACAGATGCTCTTGATCTGGTGATGTTAAATACCCTCGCGTCTCCGGAACTGAAATACGCTATTATTCAGGAAGGGAAAGTGCTCTTGGAGCGTGAATCTTTTCGTGTTCGTATTGAGCCGAATATTCTCAATGAGTACTTCGATTTCCGCACTATGCTCAGACGCTACCAGCTCACACTGGCGTAAATACTATGAGTACACTTACTGTCATCGAAAACAAGATAAGCTCTGTGAAGAAATACCTCACGATTCTTGAGGGTTTCAAAAAATATTCATTGGAAGAACTTTTTCAAGATACGACTATTGCCGGCGCGTTTGAGCGTTATTTGTACCTTGTCACACAGTCGACTATTGAACTTGGAGAAAGCTATATTGCTTACAAAGATTTCCGAAAGCCTACAACGATGAGAGAATCCTTCTCTATTCTCAAGGAAAACGGGGTCATCGAAGGAGAGCTTGAAGAAAAGCTTTCAAAGATGACTAGTTTTCGTAATGCCCTCGCTCATGATTATGAAGAGCTCGACCCGCGCATGCTCTTCAATGCGCTCCACGAGAGTTTGGAAGATATCAAAGTTTTCCTTGTTGTTCTTCAAGAGAAAATACAAAAGTAGTACCACCGGGTATGAAGAAAAATCTTTTGACGTTGGGGAAAATCGTGGTGACTTTGGCGCTGGTCTTTTGGCTGATCGATCGGGTGGACTGGGGTGGAGTCCGGACGGAGCTTTCTCAAGTATCTTGGCTCCTTTTGGGTCTCTATGTGGTGTTTCAGTTGACGGGCAATCTGATCTCGGCGCGGAAGTGGCAGATCATTGCCTCGTACAAAGAACTACACTTTACGCTCAAGGAAGGATTCTTTACCTATCTGACCGGGGCGTTTATCAACAACTTCCTGCCATCGACTATCGGGGGAGATGCCTACCGCGGGCTGTGGCTGGCCAAGCGCTCCGGGGCGCGGGCAGCAGCGCTTTCTACGGTGGTCTTTGATAGATTCATCGGATTGTGGACGACGGCACTCCTGGCGCTTGTTTTGAGCTTTACGCTGTGGTCACATCTCTGGGAGAGTATTCCGCTCTTGATTACTCTCTCTGCTCTTTTTGGCTTTCTCGTAGTCGATCTCCTCATTACCTTTTTGTACTGTCAGAGCTGGTTTCAGGGGTTTGTGTCACGATTGTCATTTCAAAAAATTCGGCGTCTGCTCGAAGAGATCATTTTTTATACCAAACAGCACATCTGGTTTCGTACCAGCTTGTGGTCAGGACTTTTTATCGTGGTTGGTATTGGACTGTCAAACTACACGCTCTTTCGGGCGCTGGGGAGCGAGGTTTCTTTTCTGCCGTTTCTTGCCGCTATCCTCCTAGTGGCAGTCGTATCAAGTATTCCGATTTCTATCAACAATATTGGTATCAAAGAGTGGGCGTACGTGGCCTTTCTCGGTCTGATCGGAGTGAGTATCGAGACAGCGGTGACCGCAGCGCTTCTCTCGCGTTTTATCCAGATGATTCTTTCATTTATTGCGTTGCCGCAATATCTCAGCACACGGAAGCAATAGCGCAGTTTGAAGAGAGAAAAAACAGACCCTTATATGAGAGTCTGTTTTTGTGTTGTTTCGGATGGGCGAGAGGATCAAGGGACGAACTTGAAGATCTTCACATAGTGGCTCGGGCGGTCATTGATATCAATTTCATAGGTCGGCTTGGTACGATCGTAGTACTGATCGAACCGGATGATGCCAGGCTTTTGGTTGGCGATGTCGCCACCCATCATCTTGGTGGTGCGGCTCTCCCGGCCGGCTGAGACGACGATGTAGTCAAGCCCTCGTTCGCGGAGCATGGAGTAGTTGCGGCCGCGCGAACAGCCACCGACAAAGAACTTGCAGACACCGTCTTTATCCGTCCAAATCATCATGTTTTTGGCATCGGGCAGACTGTTCAGGAAAGCTGCGGCTTCGTAGCTGCCGGCTCCCATGTCCTTCACATCGATATGGTATGTGGCCGGGAGAAAGGATGAAGCATAGGAGAGCGGGAAAGGCGTAGTGAAGAGGGTGAGGAGTCCGAGAAAGGTGAGGACTGAAGCAGCAAAGACCGGTGTCGGCATCTCGCGCACCTTGAGTTTTTTGTGGACGAATACAAGCAGGTGCTCGAGGGTGATACCAGCGATGATGGCTGCCATCGGGAAGAGGATGATTTGGTAGCGGACAATAGCTGCCACGTTATTGACCGTGGTGCCGATATAGTAGAGGAGGATGAAGATCATGAAGTAGAACACGGTGCGCAGTGCAGTCGATTCACTCCAGGATTTTTTCAGAAAAAAGAACGGGGCGATGAGGAGACCAAGAAAGACAAGCGGAGTGACGCCGAAGATGAGGGGATAGAAATTGGTCAGGAAGACGCCGAGGAAGTCACTCTTTCCGGCGATGGTTTTGGGCGAAGAAAGGAGAGAAGAGAAGTCATAGATGGTCATACCACTCCAGGTATTGCCGATAGTGATGAGGAGCGACCCGAGGAAAACAGCACCGATGAGGATGGCGATGACGTGTTTGGCCCTGGCATCGAGGAAGGTGAGGAGTCCACTGGTGAAGCGGGACTTGTTCCACCACTGATCGAT
Source organism: Candidatus Moraniibacteriota bacterium (assembly GCA_049303555.1). Classification (GTDB taxonomy): domain Bacteria; phylum Patescibacteriota; class Minisyncoccia; order Moranbacterales; family UBA1568; genus UBA1568. Next base: position 12,565 of record JBAQNF010000077.1, read on the forward strand.
CAGAATGAGCGCTATGAGTACAGCAAAGAGTGGCGCTACTTTTTCAAAGGCCTGACTGAAGACCGTGCCGGTCAGTACCTTGTAGGGCTTGACCCAGACGGCAGGGAAGAGGGTATAGAAGGTACTGAGTGCCGTGAAAGTGAGGAGCGCCAGGTATTTGAGGGACTTTTTCAAGTAGAGCGCAAAGGAGATAGCTGCGCTCTTTGGATGGTAGAGGTATTCGAGAAAGATGAGGCCCAAAAAAAAGACGAACACGATGTTTGAGACGTACTTGGTGAGGAGAGCCAGACCGAGGAAGATACCGGAAAAAATGAGGTAGCGGAAGGAGTGGCGGCGCAGGAAGATGAGATATGAGAGGAGTGAGAGCGGTGTGAAGA
>JBAQNF010000078.1:0-7405 GCA_049303555.1 Candidatus Moraniibacteriota bacterium
CTCCAATGCGGACGCTACGATGCCCTTGATATGCTCTGCATCGCTATCAATCCGAAACACGAACCATTCTACGATGCTCTCGGCTTCGAAACTATCGGAGGACTCAAATACTACTCGTCATTCAATCAGGCCCCTGCCATCGCCAAGGCTCTTCCCCTCAACACTCTTTCCTCCGCCTCCCACAAAAGTTTTCTCTTCCGTGAGATCGCCCTTACACCTGTCGACCCTCGTGTCATCACAGGAGAAGCAGCCCTCATGATTTCTCTCTAAGTTGATCCAAACGAAAACCCATACATTAGTATGGGTTTTTTCTAGTGGACCGTACAGGGCTTACCCCTCCGGGGCATAAACTTCTCATCCGTCCGCTCCACAAAATTGTGGACCCTGTCGGATTCGAACCGACGACCTCCGCATTGCAAATGCGGCGCTCTACCAACTAAGCTAAGGGCCCAATACATATTCAGGTGTACATAACCCAAACATAATAATGAGTGTAGCCGAAAAAGAAAATTTTGTCTACTATAGAAGAATGGCCGATAACAACCAATACGCCCACGCCTTCTTGCACATCGAGAATATCGGTAGCGAAACGCTCAAAACACTCGCTACTCATTTTGGTGGTCTCAAAAACGCCTGGCTGGCCTCACCGGAAGAAATACAGGCCATCCCCAAAATACACCAACGTAAAAAAGATGCGCTCATCACCGGAAGAAAAAATATCGACCCTGAAAAAGAGTGGGCGACATTTCTCACACAAGGCAGAGCGCTTATCACGCTCGATGATCCGACATTTCCTGCACTCCTCCGAGAGATTCCCGATGCGCCCTATACGCTCTACGCGGAAGGTAATTTCGACTGGACAAAACCCGTACCGATGATCGCTATCGTCGGATCGCGCAAGTTTACCGCCTATGGTGAACAGGTCGCGACCAAACTAGCTGAAGATCTGACTCGAGCCGGATTCCTCGTCGTCTCAGGACTGGCCTTTGGTATCGACTCTGTCTCTCATGAGGCGGCCATGGGAGCAGGCGGCCAGACGATTGCTGTCCTCGGCAACGGTCTCGACCAGATCTCTCCACCTTCTCATCTCTCACTGGCCAAAAAAATCATGGGACATGGGGCCGTCGTGAGCGAGTACTATCCACGCCTAGAAGGCAATAAGTGGAGCTTCCCCGCTCGCAACCGCATCATCGCCGGTATGACACTCGGCACCGTAGTCATCGAGGCGGCAGATGGCAGCGGCAGCCTCATCACCGCTCAGTGTGCCCTCGAATACAATCGCGAGGTTTTTGCCGTGCCCGGATCGATCTTTTCTCCATATTCTATCGGCACCAACGCGCTCATCAAACGAGGCGCCAAACTTGTGACCGGTATCCAAGACATCCTGGAGGAATTGAACGAAACAACACTCCCGGTATCAAAGCATCAGACACCCACGCGCGATATTCCTGGACTCTCGAAAGAAGAACAAACTCTTCTCTCCGCGCTCACGCATGAGCCACTCCACGTTGACAAGATTATCAAAGCGACTACACTCGAAACAGCCATAGTCAGTTCCATCCTCTCACTTCTGGAAATCAAAGGCCTTGCCAAAAATGTCGGCGGCATGCACTATATAAGAATACTATGAAACTGCTCATCGTCGAATCACCATCGAAAGCCAAGACCATTGAAAAATATCTCAAGGGAGAATTTACAGTGGTTGCATCAGTTGGTCATGTCCGTGATCTCCCCAAGTCAAACAAAGATGCTATTGATATCGAGAGTGGCTTTATCCCTCATTATGAAATTTCTCCCGGCAAAGAAAAAATTGTCCGCGAAATCAAAGCCCTTGCCAAAAAGGCCGAGACGATCCTCCTTGCTACCGACCCCGACCGTGAAGGAGAGGCTATCGCCTGGCACGTCGCCGAAACCTGCGGCATCAAAAAACCCAAGCGTGTGCTCTTTTATGAAATTACTGAAAAAGCCGTCATAGAGGCAGTGGCACACCCCCGCGAACTCGACACTGATCTTCGCAAGGCTCAGGAGGCACGCCGCATCCTCGACCGTCTGGTCGGATACGACCTCTCTGGGCTCGTCTGGAAAAAAGTGCGCTATGGGCTCTCCGCCGGGCGCGTCCAGTCTCCTGCCCTCCATATCCTGGCCGAACGAGAAAAAGAAATCCGCTCTTTCATCCCGGAAACGTACTTCATCCTGACCGCTCTTTGTACCACGAAAAACAAAGAGGATATTCTTTTTACCTGCAGCAAACAACCCAAAGAAAAGTCCGAGGCAGAGGATATGCTAGCTCTCGCTCAGAAAAAACCCTGGGAAATTGTCGAGGTGACCGCCACCGAAGCTCTCCGTCGTCCCTACGCGCCATTTACCACCTCGACCCTTCAACAGGCCGGGAGCTCACGTCTCGGTATGTCTCCATCGCGTACGATGAGAGCCGCCCAGAAGCTCTACGAAAACGGTTTCATCACCTACATGCGTACCGACAGCAACTCTCTTTCGGAAACCGCCATGCCGGAGATTATCGCGGCTGTGACCGAGGAATTTGGTGAGAAGTACCTCATGGTACGACACTACAAAACCAAGAGCAAGAACGCTCAGGAAGCACATGAAGCTATCCGACCAACCGATCCACTCAAAAAATCTGCCGGCATAACCGATGATGAACAAAAACTCTATACGCTCATCCGTACCCGCACCCTCGCCTCACAGATGAGTGATGCGGAGATTCTCCGCACCAAAATCATCGCCAACACGACCGACCGTGCGCTCCCGAACTTTTCGGCCAATGGCTCGCATCTCCTCTTTGACGGCTGGCTCAAGCTCGACACCGACGCCCGAGGCGATGATGTCGAAATTCCGAGTGTCGCTGCTTCCGATCCTCTTGATCTGAAAAAAATCGAATCAGAAACAAAAGAAACCGAACCACCGCACCGCTACACCGAAGCCGGGCTCGTCAAAGAGCTGGAGAAGCGCGGTATCGGCCGACCATCTACCTACGCTGCTATCGTCAAGACTATCCAAGATCGTGGCTATGTCGAAAAGGAGGGCAAGTCGCTTCGCGTCACCGATACCGGTATCGTCGTCGATGACTTTCTCTTTCTCCACTTTGAGGACATCGTCGGTGAAGCCTTCACGGCAGATATGGAAGACAAGCTCGATGATATCGCTGATGGGAAACGAGACTACACCAAAACTCTGACAGATTTCTACGGTCCCTTTTCCAAAAAAGTGAAAAGTAAAGACAAAATAGACAAAGTGACCAATATGGGCGACGCCCCAGAAGGTACCCTCTGTCCCAAGTGTGGCGGCAAGATGGTCATCAAGCTGGCTCGCAATGGAAAATTCTTCAGCTGTGCCCGCTTCCCGGAATGCGACGGCGCCCTGACCGAAGAAGGCAAGATTGTCGAGCCACCCAAAGAAACCGGGGAAGCCTGCCCGGACTGCAAAAATGGCAAGCTCGTCGAGCGTGATGGAAAGTATGGAAAGTTCATCTCCTGTTCCAATTTTCCGAAATGCAAACACATCAAGCAATCACCCAACAACATCCAGCCGACCACCGGGGTCAAGTGTCCTCTCTGCAAAGATGGTGAGATGTCCGAACGTCGCGGTCGCTTCGGTCTCTTCTACAGTTGTACCAACTACCCCAAGTGTAAGAACGCTATCAAAGCCAAACCAACTGGCGCCATCTGCCCCATGTGCCGATCACTCATGATGGAAGGCACGAAAACAATCCCTGAAAGATGCAGCAACAAAGCGTGCCCCAACCACAATCCTCACAAGCTCGGGAAATAGGGTCGAGGAAAAAATTGAGTATAAAAAAGAGGCGGTCGCGTGTTGCGCTCCGCCTCGGCTTTTTTAGTTACCCAGGTTCCAGGCTAGACAATCACTTGGCCAGCAGCTCGGTTGGGGAAAAAACTTCCATTCCTTTCAAAACGAAAAATCGCTCCGTCCCCTCCCAATCGCGATAGGAAAGTTCGGCCCGAATGTCGCCATCCGGGGTTCCGTGCAACTCGAGACAAGAGACTTGTTTCAGAATGCCCGCCAACTCGTTCTCGCGTGTGTCCGAACTTTCTATGTTGAACTCCACAAGGTGAACCCTGCGACTTCCTGACTTCGCTTCCTGATCTCGATAAGAAACCCCAAGACTGAGATCGCGCGAACGCGAAGAGCCGTCGCGAGTTTCCAGTGCTCTATCCAGATACAGCGATACCCGGGTCCCTACAGGAGGCACGCCATCAGTCCACTGGATCTCTAAGTCCGGAAGTGACGACGGAACCGGAAAAACAACCATGCTGTCCATCTTTGATCCCTTTCTTTTTAAAACAACAACCCATTACTAGTGATTTCCTCAAAGCACCAGATACGAATAGCTTAACTAAAATACCCCTATTTTGTCAACAAAACCCCTATTTTAAAGCAAAATATGAAGAAAAATGAGAAAAACTGTACACCAAGATAAAAAAGGTGACTGCCACCATGACAATGGCACCGCCGCTCGCAATATTGAAGGCGTAGGCCAAGAAAAACCCAATAATGACCGAGAGAAACGAAAAGAGGATTGCAAGGAGAAGCGTCGTGCGAAATCCCCGACGCCACTGCATAGCGGTCAGTACCGGCACCACCATGAGCGCTCCGATCAGGAGCACTCCGACCATCTGAAGTGAGGCGGTCACGGTAAGAGCCGAGAGTACCATGAAGGCGCCCGAAAGTGTCTTGACCCGCACTCCACTCACTTTGGCGAGGTCTTCATCCAACGCGAACAAAAACAACTCGCGGTAAAAAAACAACAGAAAGACGATCACTCCGATGGCCAAAGCAAGCAAAATGACGACATCAGCTGTAGTGACCGTCGTCAAACTACCAAAAAGATACGAGAGGAGATTGACATTCAGTCCATGAGAAAGACTCATGATCACCACGGAGAGCGCCAGAGAGCTTGAGAGAAAGAGCGCGATGATCGCCTCTCCAAACACTCGTCCGTCACGACGCAATCGTTCGATCCCGAAAGCGGCCAGAAGCGATGTCGTGAGAGCCCCGATAAAAATCGGGATCTGAAGCAGCACAGCAATCGCCACCCCAAGAAGCGACACGTGGGCAAGAGCGTCAGCCAGGAGCGAGTAGCGCCGCACCACCAAAAACATCCCGACGATCGGAGCGATAATAGCCAGGAGTATCCCCGCTTCAAACGAGCGGATAATGAAATCAAATTGAAAGAGTGAAAAAAAACTCATAGTCTAGTGTTCGTGATGAATCGGTCGCTTCAAAGAGCCATACATGGCGCGTAATACTTCCGGCTGTTCCAGACTTTCCGGCTTGCCGAAACACACCAGTCGCCGATTGAGACAAATGACGGTCTTCACCTGACGGGTGATAGCCTCAAGATCATGCGAAACGAGGATAATAGTCATCCCGGATGTATTGAGCTCCTCAAGAAAGGCATAGAATTTTTCTTCCGTCTCGGCATCGATACCGGTCGTCGGCTCATCGAGCACCAAGAGCTCCGGTCGCGAGACCAGTGCCCGAGCGATGAAGACTCGCTGACGCTCTCCGCCGGAAATCTCACCGATGCGTTTGTCGAGCAAGTGACTGATACCGGCACGCTTGGCCGCTCCCTCGACATCATCACAGTGACTCGCCCCGAAACGACACCAGAAATCCGTACCCTTCAAATGACCGCTCTCGATCACTTCGTGCACAGTAGCTGGAAATCCCAGGTCTCCCCGAAAAACATTTTGCGGGACATAGCCAATCTTCTCCCAATCCTGAAATGACCGCACAGGCACACCAAATATTTTCACCACTCCCTCATTTGGTGACAAAAGCCCGAGCAAGATCTTGAGGAGCGTCGTTTTGCCACTGCCGTTGCCCCCCACCACTCCGACATAGTCCCCACGATTGATAGCAAAAGAAATATCTTGAAGCACCGGGCTATTCCCATAACGAAACCCGACATTTTCACAAGCGAGAATTGGTGGTGTTATTTCTGACATTGTAAGGCTATTTGTAAATTGTTCAGGTTGTCACGCATCGTCGTCAGATAGTTCTTTCCCTGTGCCCGCTCCTCATCCGTCAGCCCCTCCAAAGGATTGAAGGTAAGTGTCTCAGCACCGACCTCGCGAGCCAATGTCTCGGCGACCTTCGGACTGACCAGCGTTTCAAAAAATATGTGCTTGATACCCTTCTCTCGGATAATGAGCGCTGTTTCAGCCAGCTGACGAGGTGACGCCTCGGCTTCAGGAGACAACCCCGCCACCGGAATGGTCACAAACCCATAACGCTTGGCCATGTAGGAAAAAGCATTATGTGATGTCACCACGGTATCGAGCGCACACGCTGCGAGACCACTTCGGTAAGCATCGTGTAGTGCGCTCAGGCTCTTGAGAAACGCTCCACTCTTTTCAACATACACCTTCTTCCCGGCTTCGTCACGAGCACTGAAGGCTTCTGCTATAGCCACGACTTCCTTGTCTACCAAGACGGGATCAAGCCAAAAATGAGGATCAAACGCGCTTTCCTCTCCCTCTTCCCGAGCGCCAGGAAGCAAAGTCATGAGTTCCGACATCTGTACGACCTTCACCCCACGCACCTCAAGCTCTGGACGGATCTTTTCTGCCCAGGCATCCACTCCGGCGCCATTCAAAAGAAACACGTCCGACTGATAGGCTGACAAAATATCCTGCGGGGTCGGTTCATACTCATGCGGTTCAGCACCAGCTGGCACGATACTCGTCACAGTCACCCGCTCACCACCGACCGCCCGAGCAAAATCTTCCAGTGGATAAAACGTCGTCACCACAACCAGCTTCTGTATCTGCTCCACCGGTTCTTTTTCCGAAACGGAATTCTTTTTCTCCTGAAACCACAGGAATACTCCCGTGATCAGGACGAGACTCAATACTTGTAAGAGAATAATTTTTTGCATACTCATTATTTTACTTCTACCGATTGACAATGCTGACACAATCCAAAAAATTCCAGCGAATGACGAAGTACTACAAACCGTTTCTCCCGACTGACCTTCCGCTCCTCACGAAGGAGCTCTGCCTCGCTCACATCGACATCCTCTATCTGTTCACACTGGAGACAAATCAGATGGTGGTGATGGCTGCGCGTCGCCAGCTCGAAGTACTGCCGGCGATCCTGAAATGAAAGCGTCTGAACGATACCGATCTTTTCCAGTGTCTCAAGCTCACGATACACCGTCGTCTTGTTGACGGTAATCCCATTTTTCTCCAGCACCTCCAAAATCCGCAGAACTGAGAGGGGAGCATGCTGATGAAAAAACATTTCCAAAATCGCCCGACGCGTCTTGGTCAGCCGGAGATGGTGCTCTTTGATAGTTGAGAGTATCTTTTCTTCGTTTCCCATGTTTCTATAATAACGCAACTCGGTTGCGTTTGTCAAGAAC
>JBAQNF010000079.1:0-8885 GCA_049303555.1 Candidatus Moraniibacteriota bacterium
GCTTTGTACCAGGAGCGATCGAGCAACTGATCAAGACGCTTCACAAGATGGGAATCTTTTATGAAGAAGGGGAGTATCTCGATGGAGAGACTCTCACGACCAAAGGAGCAGCCGGTCCGTATACTCAGTCGGAGCGCCTTCCTTTGTATCGTGAACATATAGAAAAACTTCTTGAGAACGGTCGGGCCTATCATTGTTTTTGTACACAAGAACGACTGGATACTCTGCGGACGGAGCAAGCCCAAAACAAACAAGCGCCTCGCTATGACAAGTATTGTCTCAAACTTTCAGACGAAGAGAAAAATTTGAAGCTCAGTGAAAAAATGCCTTACGTTGTTCGTCTCAATGTTTCTCCGGAACACGGAGCGATTGTTTTCGAAGACTTGGTGCGTGGCAAAGTGAGCATTCATGCCAAAGATATCGATGATCAGGTGCTGATGAAGTCCGATGGCTTCCCGACCTATCATCTGGCCAACGTGGTGGATGATCACCTCATGAATATCACTCATGTCATCCGTGGTGAGGAATGGCTCCCGAGTACGCCGAAACACGTTCTTTTGTATGAGGCTTTCGGTTGGCAGGCACCACTCTATGCTCACCTGCCACTTCTCTTGAACCCTGACAAGAGTAAGCTTTCCAAACGGCAGGGAGATGTCGCTGTGGAAGACTACCTGAAGAAAGGTTATTTGAAAGAAACGCTCGTGAACTTTATTGCCCTCCTGGGATGGAACCCTGGGAAAGGAAGTACACAAGAGATATTCTCTCTTGATGAGTTGGTACAGGCCTTTGATTTTGCACAGATTCACAAGGGTGGTGCCGTGTTTGATCTGAAAAAACTGGACTGGATGAATGCTGAATATATCAAGAAACTTTCTGTTGATGAACTCTACGATCGAATCGTTGAGGGAAATTTTTTGGCCAAGGATCTGATCAGAAATGCGCCGGCAGTGATGCAATCAGAAGTCTATTTGAAGCGTGTTTTGACCGTCGAGCACGAGCGCCTGGCAAAACTTTCGGATATTGGTGAGCACAATCTTTTTTTCTTTGCGACCGAACCAGTCTATGATATTCAAAAACTAAACTGGAAAGAAAATACCTCCACTATGACCAAGGAGGCGCTGGAACGCGCACATAAATTACTGTCAGATTTGAATGAGGCTGATTGGCTCAACCAAGAAACCGTGGAAAAAATCTTGCTCGAAGCAGCAGGGGACAAGAAGGGAGACTTTCTCTGGCCACTTCGTTTCGCCCTGACAGGTGCCGATCGTTCACCTTCACCCGCTCAGGTGGCCTGGGTGCTCGGCAAAGAAGAAAGTCTTATCAGACTGGAAAGCGCTCTCAAAAAGCTTTCTTAGTAGGAGATTCAGCTATGGTATAATGGAAGTTACCATGCTCAAAATCAACAAAAATTTTAATGCACTGTTTTTTCTCGCGATACTCCTTTCTGGAATGTTCGTGTCTTCTTTGTTTGTTCGAGCCTACACAACAGACTCTGATCAGAAAAAAGCCGACGATCTGAAGGATGAACTTGAAGCTATTGATGCCAAGATCAAAGCCTACAATCAGATCATCAATCTGAAACAACGTCAGGGAGCGACTCTGGCAGATCAGATCGAAGGCTTGCAGGCTCAGGTAAATAAACTTCAACTTGAGATTGATACCACTACCAAGAAAATCAAAGATCTCGAGGCCCAGATCAAAAGTCTGTCGCTTCGTATAGCCGAAAAAAGCATCCTGATCGACAAGCAGAAAAAAATCTTGTCCGAGCTTATGCGTGTGTACTACAACGACTATTCAAATGATAGTACGCCAGTTTTTCTCACCTCTGCTGAAAGCCTCCTCTACTTCAAGACCGAAAGTTGGACTGCCGATATCAGTGAAAAGACCGGCGATCTCTTGGATTCAGTGAAGACATTGAGAAACGGCCTCGCTCAAGAGCAACAGCAGGTGGGTGAAAAGAAAAGCGAGGTAGATACTCTCTATCAGGATTTGGCTGCGCGCAACGAAACCCTCGAAGCAACCAAACGGAGCAAGGCAACACTCCTTACCAAAACCCAGGCTGAAGAAACAAAGTATGAAGGATTGGTAGATAAACTTCAGAAAGAACGTGATGACATCGAAAATGAAATCGAGGATTTGGAATCCGGACTGTCGACTGATGGTCTCCCAAGTTACTCCAAGAGCCTCTTGGCCTATCCGGTGAAAAGCGTTCGTATCAGCCAGGGATATGGCAAGACGAGTTTCTCCAAGAAAGCCTATGCGTCTGGCAAACACAATGGTATCGACTTCGCTGGACCATACGGCACATCCATCTATGCCGCAGCCGATGGCAAGGTCATCGGTACTGGCAATTTGGGCAAGTATGCCTATGGACGCTGGATCGCTATTGATCATGGCAATGGTATCGTGACGCTCTATGGTCACCTCAGCTCTATCGGCGTGAGCAAGGGGAGTACCGTGAAAAAAGGTGGCAAGATTGGTAATATGGGAAGTACTGGATATTCTACCGGCAACCACGTTCACTTCACGGTCTTCTCCGCTGATTCGTACGATGTTGTTCAGTCAAAGACTGTGAAGGGTCTGTATATTCCAATTGGTGCTACCGTCAACCCATCGGTCTATCTGCCGTAATACAATTGATGGCTAAAAAAATCTCACAAGACTCCCCTGGTGCTTTTTATAAAAAGAGGGGAGTCTTTTTAATTTTGTATGAAGACAGATCAATTGAGTTTTGTATTTTCTCAAATTATCAGAAAAAATTATTAAAAACTTTTTAAAAAAGAAACGAGGAGAAAGAGGAGGGATAGATGTACACCCAATAAATTCTAAACGCCTCAAAAACGATTATACGCATTCGTTTTTGAAGAAAAAAGAAAAGAAGGAAGGTTTTGCATAGAGTACGATATGTTTTCTATTACTGAGCCTTTCTTCCTTACGCAATGTCCTATAAGTTACATTACGGGACGTTTAATATAAATAAAGAAAATTACTCTGTATAAGGCAGTAAAGATTAGGGTATCTTGGATAGATCACTCTGTGATTTTATTGTGGGGTTTTCGTATGAAGGAATGCTCTTTATAATTTCAGTAAACTGATCAAGAGTGACGAGCTTAATATTGCTTGGAAAATGAGAGGGTCTTCTTTCAATAAAAAGAGAGACATCCCCTACTGTTAGATTTTCAGAGAGTAATACGAAGTAGAGTCTTTCTTGTATATGATGATATTTTTTTAGTTTTATGTATACATTTGTATCTAGATTATGGTAAGTCTCCGTTGTAAATATGTCTACTGCAAAGTTTTCAATTGGATTAAAAACATAAAAATCTACTCGGAGTTTTCGATTTTTGTCTATTGGTTTTTCAAGATGAACGAAGGGTTCATGAAACTTCTCAAAGAGGATGTCTCTTAAGTTGTCTTCACTCGCTTTAGAGCGCTTGTTTGAATCAAGTCCGATTTTGGAGCGATGGATGCCTTTTGAGAAATCAACATCATGATACCCGAGGAGTATTCGCAGCTGAGGCAGACCACCAAATAACCTATGTAGTTGTCGTGATGATGGCAGATAATCAATCTCGTCAATTTCTGGCCCTGTAGGAAGCCGGCTGAATTTCTTTTCAAATTTTATAAAACCATCACGAATAATTTCTAGAGACCACTTTTTATGGAAAGTCATATGTCTTTACAGAGAATTATTGTTTAATATACTTACATATACTATACCATAATTGAAAAAATAAAAAAACCGGGAGCACATACGCTGTGTGCTACCCGGGTTTTGTGGTCACCGCCGTCGGTCAAATGAATTGGCGCAAGGGAGTCGGTATACCCGATTTTTCCCAGACCGTTTGGCCTCGTACATCGCCTGGTCACAGACACTTACCAGGCCGGGCAAAAAATCTCTTGGATTTTCGCCAATTCTGAAAAGCGCTGAGCTGACCCCAATACTTGCGGTAATCCCACCATCTACTTGGAATTTTTTCTCAATCAGTTGGCGAACTTTTTCCGCCCTTGCGTGAGCAACATCTTGATCAGCACACGGGAGCACGATAACGAATTCGTCACCACCCCACCGCCCAGTCAGTCCCGAGATGTCTCGGAAACAGGAGTCAATGATGCCTTGCGCCTCTTTGAGCGCCTTGTCACCCTTTGTGTGGCCTTGAGCATCATTCAATTCCTTGAAGTGATCTAGGTCCACGAATAACATGGAGACTACAAACGCCAGTGATGGCAGTGGAAGTAGCGGCATGGTGTTCGTGTCTTCCACGAGGTGTTGACTGGCTAGCGTCTTGAGCGCCAGTGTCACAGCTCGCTCAAGGCCATGACGATTACGGCCACCCGTCACGGGGTCGTACTCACTCCTTTTCCGGAGCACACGATTCTCCGCTCGGAGTTTGGCGTTTTGTGCCAAAAGCCGTCGGATAACCCTCCATGGGTTAAACAAATCTAACAATAAATTAAACCATGACATTTGTCTTCTCCTGTTGGTTGTTGGGACCCTCTCTCCTTTCGGAAGAAAAGCGCGGCGGCACGGTGAGTGCCATTTTTAATGTACAATCGCTATTATAGCACCTTTTTATTACTTTGTCAATAGTGCTGAGGAGAGGGCTTCTTGGTACAATAAAGAAAGAAATAATGACCAAAAAGCAATGCGTATATCCTATTCCAGCGTCGGGACCTACCAAACCTGTCCGCTCAAGTATAAATACCAGCACGTCGACCGAATTCCTGAACCAAAATCCAAGGAAGCGGTTTTTGGTACGCTCATTCATGCGGTGATGAAATATATTCACACGCCGAGTCTGCTCTCCCCTTCTGTCGAACAGGCGCTCGACTATTTCGCCAAAGGCTGGAATAGCGAAGTGTATGAGAATGAACTGGAAGAACGATCTGCTTTCTCACAGGGTGTCACTATTCTCCAGAATTATCTGGCACATACTCGGCCGAACGACTACACTATTGTCGACCTAGAAAGTCGCTTTGCTATCGAGATTGGCAACGAAGAAAGTGGTAAACATATCGTCTCGGGTATCATCGACCGTATCGACAAGACAGCCGACGGCTACGAAATCATCGACTACAAGACCACACGCAAGATGCCGTCGCAGGACAAGGTCGACAATGACCTGCAGCTCTCTATCTATCTCCGCGCATTTCTGGAACGCTATCCCAAGGAATGGGAACATATCGACAAGATAACGGTCAGTCTCTACTACCTGAAACACGGGGTGAAGCTCTCGAGTACGCGCACCAAAGAACAGCTGGAGCGTGTCGATCAGACCTTTCTTGATGTTATCAAGTCGATTGAAGAGGCGAAATTTGAGCCGATTCTTTCACCGCTCTGTGACTGGTGCGGCTATCAGAAAATCTGTCCACTATGGAAGCACAAATTCACCGAGACCCATCAGCTTGAGACCGAGGAGGTCAAAACAGCCATCACTGAGTACCTTGATCTGAAAGGAAAAATGAGTGAAGAAAAACAGCGTCTCGGAAAACTGCAGGCACTTATCTTGCAATATATGGAACAAGAAGGTGTCGATCGAGTTTTCGACGAGCAAGGTATTATCGGCAAGTCACTGCGCAAGACTTACAAATATGATGCTGAAAAGTTGCGTGCTATTCTAGAGCCGCTTGATAAGTGGGAATCAGTCTTGAAAGTTGATGGCATCGCACTTCGCACTATCCTTGCGACACTCCCCTCTTCGACACAAGAATCAGCCGAAGCAGCCAAAGTGCTTGATAAAGAAAGCACTAGTCTGTCGGTGAAGAAAAACAAAATAGAGGTCGATGACGACCTCTCCCTCTAGCCTCAGGTTATGCATCAAGCCCGGTTTTCTTGCGAAGACTGGCGAGCTCGTCTTTCATTTCAATCATCTTCAGCTCCCGGTTCACCATGAGCTTGTTCATTTTTTCTAGCTCCTCCAGCTGTATTTTCAGGTCCCCCTGAGCGGACTGTAGTTCCTTGGTGCGGTCAGATACTTTTTGTTCCAACGTGTTGTAGTAGTCTCGCAGTCGCGTCGTCATACCATTGAAGGCAATGGCAAGGTCACCGATTTCATCATCAGAATGGACATCGATCGTATGGTCGAGATTGCCACTGCCGACTCCCATGACTCCCATCCGCAGACGACGAATAGGTGAGATAAGCCGTCGGAAGACGATGATGAGCATGAGGACGATGAAGGAGACAAAGACGAGAAATGATATTCCGGCCACGATGATGAGCGGTCGAAAAGTATCGAGTACTTCCTGATAGGGCAGCTCGATAATCAGTCCCCAACCGGTGGTTTTGATTGGCTGAGAGCTTCCGATCACCTTCTCTCCCGTAAAAGAGGTATAGATTTCCGAAATAGACGCCGTGTTGAGAAAATTCTTCACCCCGACAACGCTCGTAAGATTTGGACGCATCTTGACCAGGTTCACATCTCGGTAGGCTACGAGGTTACCCTCTCTGTCGACGACATAGACATAGCCTGTACTGCCCACCTTTATCTTTGATACGGTATTCCACATCGGACTGAGGTCTACTTCGGTCGCCAAGGCGCCTATCTGAATATTGTCTTGGTCAAAGATGGGCAGCCCAACAGACATAAATGGCAGACCGTACTTGGAGACGTAGATCGGGCTGATATATTTCTTCCCTTTCATAACCTCCTGAAACACTTCACTCTCTCCTTTGTCATTGAGTGCTGTCACTTCATCATCAATTCGAACAATCTTGTCTTTTTCCTTTCCGGTTGCAGTGATGACCGTGACTTCGTAGACACTCGGATTTTCATCAATAAAGTTCTGGAGTGTTCGGTGTGTCGCCTCATCGGCACACTCAATACAGGTGATATCGCGCCGTGTCAGAGACAGGCCATTGAAAATATCCTGTATATAGTAGTCGATTTCGGCACTAGATTTAAGCGCGATTTCTTCCTGATTCTTCTGGATCGCTTCACGTTGGGTGGAGTAGTTGTAGTAGATGAGAATAGCAAACAGCGCGAGCGTAGCGATAGAAACCAGAAAATATGGTACGAGCAGCCGGAAAACTATCCGATTGAAGAAATGGATTTTTTGAGGACTTTCTATCGCAACGTTTTCTTTGGTGGTCATTGAAGACTAAGGATGGAGTGATTTATCGAAAACAAACTTGTTTTCTTTGACGACGTTGCCACTGACGGTGGTTAGAGTCGTGTCGCCATTCTGGTCAAAGCTCCATTTGCCGATCAGGCCGTTGTAGTCTCGAGTATTGGCCACTTGGCTAAGAATCTTGACCCGGTCCTTTACGCC
The DNA here is from genome assembly GCA_049303555.1 of Candidatus Moraniibacteriota bacterium. Lineage (GTDB taxonomy): Bacteria > Patescibacteriota > Minisyncoccia > Moranbacterales > UBA1568 > UBA1568. The sequence continues at coordinate 7,273 of JBAQNF010000079.1, forward strand.
AGCTTTTTCAATAGCATCGAGCACTACTTTGGCAGCCTCATAGCCAAAGAGCGAAAAGGTTTCTGGTTCCACGTTGAATTGTTCCTGGTATTTCTTGACGAATTCTTTGCCTTTTCCCGTAAACTGATCGACCGGGATGCCGACGACGGTGAGAAGCGCTCCCTCAGCCGCTGCCCCAGCCTGATCGATAAAGGCCTGCTCCATAGTGCCGTCTGGCGCCATGAACTTCGCATCCATCTTTTGTGCGCGCATGCCCTTGATGAGTGGTACAGCACCATTGGGCGTCGTTCCACCATAGTACACCAGATCCGTATCAAGACTCTTCAGTTTTTCCAGTTCTTTGGCGATACCAGCCGGGGTATTATCAAAGGTCGTGTGGGCAATGACGGTGAGTCCAAGTTCGAGCGCCTTCTTCTTGAAAAGTGTGGCAATACCTTTGCCATAGGCTTCACCGTCGTCAAAGATATAGACTGACTGTACGCCAATATTCTTGGCCCAGATGGCTCCCGCGGGGCCTTGGAGGGCATCGGTTGGTACGACACGGAAATAGTTTCGGACACCGGTCGGGTAGAATATGCCTGGCTCCCCTGGTGCAAATCCAGGCTGCGTCAGGCCTGGCCAGGTGTTACCAGGACTGACTTGAACGAGACCGGCCTGATTGGTAATAGGGATACTGATTTTCGCGGCACCGCTATTGTAGGTACCGATATAGGCCATGACGTCCTTGTCGGCGACAGCCTTTTTGGCGATAGTAGCCTCCAGAGATTCTTGCCACTTTCCTACTTCGTTGCCGCCATCTTCAGTAACCAGTTCGATGTCAAACGCTCCAGCCTGGAAATTGGCTTCTTTCAAAGCAAGCTTGATGCCATTGGATATCCCCTGCCCCACTGTGATACTTCGCATCGGAAGACTGGTGACAATCTTGATAGTCTCCCTTTCTTGCGCTACCTCCTGTTTGCCTCCTTTGTTAAACCAAAAAAATGCGATGGCGACAAATGCAACGATGGCGAGCGCTCCGAGAAACAATTTATGTGACGACATATATGTACGATCCCTTTAGTAACTGTACTGAACAGTTACTTAGTATTAAAATTTTATTTTTTATGAGAGCAACTTCTTGCTAAAGTATACTACATTTTTTATCCAAAAAATCATTCTTAAAGATTAGAGTCAAGCTCAAGACCATCTGGGCAAGGAGCAAATTCACACTGAGGACCCGTTCTTCCGACAAAACTTCCATCGGAACAGGCTTTGGCCTCCATGGTACACAGAACACCTTTTTTGATAATAGGGAGGGTGCTTTTTGGCGGGACAGCTGCTGATGGGATTTCAAATGGTTCCTCGGTGATGCCAGGCCTGTCAGGAAGGTCATTGTTCGGGCAAGCCGAAAACTCACACTGGGGTCCAGTGCGAGTGACAATACTACCACCTGGGCATACTTTGGCTTCTTCGGTGCAAGCAATCGATGATAGTGAGAATGACGAGGAAAGTGCGCCGCAATACGATATGACAAAAACGATGAGCACTGCGATAAAGAGCACAAGAAGTGCTACGAGCGAAGTATCTGCATGAAGCAGTTGTTTTTTCATTTCCGATTATATTTGTTTTCTTTA
>JBAQNF010000080.1:0-7759 GCA_049303555.1 Candidatus Moraniibacteriota bacterium
ATACAGAAACGCGGAAAAACCCCTATCATCTGTGGTGGCACTGGCTTCTGGATTCAGGCACTCGTCGAAAACAATCCCTTCCCAGCTGTGAAACCAAATCCGACACTCCGAAAAAAACTCGAGAAGCTTTCTGCTGAAAAACTTTTCCAACAACTCAAAAAGCAAGATCCACGACGAGCCAAAACAATTGATCCAAAAAATAAGATCCGCCTCATCCGCGCTCTGGAAATTTGCGAGTCTCTTGGTACTGTCCCCACTCCTCAACATTCAACATTCAACATTCAACATTCTCACATACTTATTGTTCTCAATCCCTCGCAAGAAACACTCTGGAACAATATCACAGTACGTCTCGAAAAAAGAATGAAAATCGGCATGATAGCCGAGGTTGAGAGACTACGAACAGAAGGTATCAGCTGGAAGAGACTGGAAAGTTTCGGCCTAGAGTATAAATACGTCGCCCTGTTTCTGCAAAAGAAAATTTCGAAAGATGAAATGACAGAACGTCTCAATTTCGAAATTCGCCACTACGCCAAGCGCCAACTGACCTGGCTTCGCCGCTTCGAAAAAACCACTCCCCTCCACTGGATCACCGATCCAAGTGAAGCTTTCATCATACTAAAAGATGTACCATAATTCCACGGCCGTGGAATTATGGTACATTTCAAAAAGCAGCTTTATTACGTAACGAATTACGTAATTCTTTTTCACAAAAAAAAGAAAAAGGTGCTGCGAAGAATCTCCGCCGCACCATATACATTTGTGGTCAGTGCGCAACGTCCCAAAACATGGTGTTGTACACATCCTTCTGCTGCGCACTTTGCGCCGCATCAGGCATCTTTTGACGTTCCGTAGACTGCTGACGCTGCTCCTCCACCGCCACCCACACCCGTTCCCGAGCCGCTGCAGTCTCAGCAACGCTCAAGTGAAAAACTGGGCTCTTTACTTCATTATCCATGATGACCTCCGGTTTTTATTCAGTTGTACGATTACGATGAGTTGTCACCTGTTCGCGATACTTCGCGAAAAAAGGATTGAACATCACTCCGCACTGCTTGCAGTGACAGGAGGCTGCTTCCTTCATTTCGTTCTGACCACCAAGGCGGACTACGCCAACCGCGTGAAACTTCGAGACGTACTCAATCTCGCCTCCGCAGTCTTCGTGCGTTCCTACGGTGAGGATGACCTCTTCGTTCTGCTGTCTTAGCCTACGTTGCTTTGCCAATTTCTTAGCCTCCGTAGCAGTCTGCCAAGCATCAAACACCGGATTCTCTCCCGTAAGTTCGCGCTGAGCAATAACCCGTTTCGCTATATCTGCTAACCCCCCACTCACAATCGGCTTCCTTGTCTCCATGATTCACTCCTAGGTTGTAGGGGAAATCCCTTGCAATCAAAATAGCCCATTCGGGCTATTTTGGCAACTTCGTGAATTTTTTATGCCAGTTTCTGCTTCAATAATTCCAATACCATCGATGGATTCGCCTTACCCTTTGATTCCTTCATCACCTGACCCATCAGGTACTGGAGAGCATTCTGTTTCCCGGCTTTGTAGTCGGTAACAGACTGTTCATTGCGCTCAAGGACAAGATCCACCGCTTTTTCCAGGGCTTCTGTATCATTGACCTGGCCTAGGTTGAGCCGGTCGATGATGTGTGACGGATCAGTATCCCCATCGGTATTTTTGTACATCTCACCAAGCACCGTCTGAGCAGCACTGGAGTTGATCTTGCCATCAGCCACGATGCCGATAAACTCAGCATAGTTTTCTGCGGTAATTGGCAAATCTTCAATAGACTGATTGTTTTCGGTCAGATGCTTGCGCAATTCGGTCAGCATATAGTTGGCGGCGAGCTTCACGGCTCGTTCTAGTGGTGCTGTCACTTCTCCTGCCTTCACCTTCTCAGCCAATTCAGTCACGACCGCCTCGAAATATTCCGAAAACTTACGTTCATCGGTCAATATGACGGCATCTTTTTCTGGTAGGCCGTATTCTGCTACAAATCGTTTTAGTTTGGCATCGGGCAATTCTGGCAGAGTCGCCCGCAGTCTCTCGACATACGCCGCATCAAACTCAAACGGCGGAATATCTGGCTCCGGAAAATAGCGATAGTCATGGGCAGATTCTTTCTTACGCTGAGAAACGGTGACATTTTTGTTTTCGTCCCAGCCACGTGTTTCCTGCACGAGCTTTTCCCCACTCTCGAGCGCTTCCGTCTGACGCACGATTTCGTATTCGATCGCCCGTTCAACAGAACGGAAAGAGTTGATATTTTTCACCTCCACCTTCGTCCCGGACAAGCGATCAGCTCCTTCAGGATAGAGCGAGATATTTACCTCACAACGCATCTGACCTTTTTCCATATCAGCGTTCGAAGCCCCCAGATAGCGCAGTGTCTGACGCAATTTCTGACAAAACATTCCGACGTCTTTACTATTCGTGAAGTCAGCCTCGGTCACCAGCTCCATAAGTGGCACGCCGGCACGGTTAAAATCAACCAGTGTATACCCAGCACCAGCCGGATGCATCGATTTGCCAGTATCTTCCTCCAGATGAATTCGGGTGATACGAAATGACTTGTCACCGATCACCATCGTCCCCTTTTCACAAAATGGTTCATCATACTGAGAAATCTGGTACCCCTTTGGAATATCAGGATAGAAGTAGTTCTTGCGATCAAATTTGGAATTGAGACGCAATGTACACCCGAGTGCCAGCCCTACCCGCTGCACTGCCTCGATAGCAGCGGCGTTTGGTACCGGCAACGCTCCTGGCTGTGCCGTACAAACCGGACAAATGTTCACGTTCGGCGTTGTTTCCATGCCGAGGCCGTTTTTGCACGCACAAAACATCTTGGATTCCGTCCGGAGTTCCGCATGCACCTCCATTCCAATAGTAACGTTGTATTTCATACAAAAAATTCTTTACCGATTGTCTCCATTTCCTCCCAATACTCCTCTATCCATTCTATCATAGAGCTTCTTGATGTTGCTTTCAGCGACATCATCAAGCGAAATACCAAGCTCTGCCGCTATCTGCGTGACGTACCACAAAACATCACCCAGTTCTTTCTTGATATCGTCACGAGTCACATCATCTATGACACCCCCCTTGTCACGAATGACCTTTTTAATTTTTTCGGCCACCTCTCCAGCCTCCCCAGAAAGTCCCAGTGTCGGATAGATATAGTTACTCCCAGCATCTGGGTATTTGGCTGTCTTGCGCGATTTTTCCTGGTATTCTTGAAAATTCATAGCAATACTTAAAGAATTTTTTTCACTTGATCCCACACTTTTTCAGCGACCACTTCTCGAGACAACATCTCATCCTTCTTGGCACATTCCACTCGTAACCAACGATTCTGTTTCTTGACCAAAAGAAGTGCGCTCTGTCTGCTGTCATCCAAATATTTCTGACTCCCCTCCACGACGTCGGTTTTCCTTTTTTTCAAATAGGTCTTCTTTTCTTTCTGACCTTTACTTGCCAAAAGTTTCTGAGAAAGAGCCACTGGTACATCGAGATAGATAATACCATCCGGACGAGGAATACCAAATACTCCATATTCCATCTTCTCGAGCCATTCCAGAAATTTCTTCCGCTTTTTGGCATCAGTAATTTTTCCACCCTGATGAATCTGATTGGAACTGACATAGCGATCCAAGACGACGACGCAGCCCACCTTCAGCCAACGCATGATCTTGTCCTTCGACTCAAAGCGGTCGGCCGCATATAAAGTCGACCCGATATAGGGATCGATGGAAACAAAATCACCATGCTCTCCGGCCAAACACTCACCGATCAAACCTCCAAAGAAATTTTTTTCGTACTGGGGGAAATCAAGCGTCTGCACTCGGTAACCTTCTTTTTTCAAACGAGCCTGCAAAAGCTTTGTCTGTGTGGCTTTCCCTGAACCATCCGTTCCATCCAAAACTATCAGTTTTCCTTTTTTCATACCTATCCCATTATTTCCTTACCTGGGCAATCATATCATCCACCTGCTTCTGCAATTCTTCAAGTGTCCCGTCGTTATTGATGACAAAATCCGCTCGCTCTTTCAGATCCCGAATCTGCGTCTCTGTTTCCAGAAGAGCATCTTTTTCAAACTGCATCTGCGTCTTGGTAGCATCATCGGTATTTTGTCGACGCTGGATGAGACGTCCATAGCGTGTTTCAGGAGTTGCCTCCACGTAGATAAACGCGAAGTGCTCTTCCGTTTCCATATGAACAATATCAAATGGTCGACGCACCCCATCAATAATTACCAACTCATTCGGACTCTTTTTGGCTTCAGCCAGCATGATTTTTGAGAAAATATCCTCGCCAAATCCCTTGCGGAGGTGAAGCGATAGTCTGGCCATATTTTCCCGGTTTTGATCAAGACTCATACGATCGAGAATGTCTCGCAGTGGCTGCGAAAAACGCAAAGAAAGCGCGCCGTGCTTCTCGGACAAATACTTCCCGACGGTGTCTTTGCCACACGCGATCTCCCCTGCAATGCCGATGATAACTTTTGCCATAATACTGTCCACTTATGCTATAAAATTAATTTCGTTCCAAAATAAAATAGGTATACTGGTATTCCCCGTTATTCCCCTTTTCTTCACTGATCACTTTTTTGAAATCAGAGTAATCTGGGAAAAAAGTATCAGCTTCGTGCGTCCCCTGTACCAGCGTCAAATACAACCGTTCAATCAGCGGCAGAAACTGCTTGTAAATACTTGCCCCACCAATGACAAATACTTCCTCTAATTCTTTTTCCTTTGCTCTCTCAAGTGCCTCATCAATTGAATGTACTACCAAACATCCAGGCAACTCAAGCTCTATATTGAGTGTCACGATAATATTCGTCCGATTCGGCAAAGGACGCCCGATAGAGTGATAGGTATTCTCTCCCATGATGACTGCGTGCCCTGTCGTCAATTCCTTGAAGCGTTTCAGATCCTCAGGGATATTCCAAAGCAACCTATTGTCTTTGCCAATAGCGCGTGTCTCATCGACAGCGACAATCATACTGAGTCGTGGAGTATTCATGAAAGAGAGGGTTATACAGCGATAGGAGCTTTAATAGCTTCATGTGACTGGTAATTTTCGAGTGTGAAATCTTCTAGCTTGAAATCAAAAATATTTTTGACAGCAGGATTGAGCTTCATCGTCGACAGTGGCAACGGCTCACGAGAAAGCTGCTCCTTCACCTGATCATGGTGATTACTATAGATATGGACATCACCACCCGTCCAGACAAATTCTCCCACTTCCAGATCACACACCTGCGCTACCATCATAGTGAGGAGCGCGTAAGAAGCAATATTAAACGGCACTCCGAGAAACGTATCACAGCTCCGCTGGTACAACTGACAAGACAGCTTTCCATTCGCTACGTAAAACTGAAAGAGGCAGTGACACGGTGGCAGCCCGGCCCTCCCCATTTCTTCGATGTCCGCTACATTCCAGGCCGATACAATCAATCGCCGATCATCCGGTTTGGCTTTGATGCGCTCGATAACCTGCGTAATCTGATCAATATGCCCTCCGTTTGGGGTCGGCCAATTGCGCCACTGGTAGCCATAGATCGGCCCAAGCTCACCGTAGTCCTTGGCAAAGGCTTCATCAGTTTTAATCTTTTCTATGAACGCCGCCATACCCGTCTTCCACTCGGTACTCCCCGTCTCCGGCACCGTCTGCTCTGTCCTTTTCAGATACGCCTTGTATGGCCACTCATCCCAAATATGCACGTTATTCTCAGCCAAGTATTTCAGATTGGAATCACCCCGAAGAAACCAGAGAAGCTCGACAATAATAGAGCGAAGTGCCATCTTCTTGGTCGTCAAAAGTGGAAAGCCTTGGGCTAAATCGAAGCGCATCTGATAGCCAAAAACGCTGCGCGTCCCAGTGCCAGTCCGGTCGCCCTTATCCGCGCCGTGCTCTTCAATGTGTTTCAGTAAATCCAAGTATTGGCGCATAGAAATACGGAAAAGAAATTACCCCTCAATATACCCATTTTATCGCACAAAACCGACTTCCGCAAACCTTAAGAAGACCGCTCCTCAAAAAAGAAAAACTCCTCACTTGGAGGAGCTTTTTTTCTTGAAGTTGAGGTGCATTTTGGAGGCCTGGGGCTTGGTGTCACCAAAGTACTTGCTGTTGAGGCCTTTGGAGCCGTACGGGCGCTCACAGGGCGAGGAGAGGTACTCGAAGGCCATCTGACCAATCGGCATACCATAGTGCAGCTTCAAAGGAATCTTGCCGGCATTGAAGAGTTCGAGCGTCATCTTGAGTGAGTTACCAGCGTCCAAGAAACCAGCCGTGGTATGAATAATCAGTCCGAGACGACCCAGCGAGCTCTTGCCCTCGAGACGACCGACCAACTTGTCGGATACCCCGGTCTCTTCGAGCAGTACCCCCAAAGCAAACTCACCCGGATGGAGGATGAAGGGCTCATCCTTGGTGATATCAATCTTTTTCATCAGATCTTTGGGAATATCCCGAGGATCAATGACAAAATGCTGGTTGGTATTGAAGACCAAAAAGTGCCGATCCAAGTGGACATCATAGCTTGCCGGCTGGAGACATTCGGCCTTGAAAGGTTTGATAGTAATCTCTTTGGTCTTGAGCTCCTTTTTGATGTCGCGATCCGAGAGAATCATACTTGTGTGATTATGCCTTGAGAGTCAAGCTTGGTCCCATGGTTGAACAAACAGACAGTCTCTTGATCAGTTTTCCCTTCATGTTCTCGGGCTTGGATTTGTCGAGTGTCTCACGAAAGGTTTTATAATTTTCGGCCAACTGCTCTGCGGTAAATGAGAGCTTGCCAATCACCTGGTGCACATTGCCGGTATCATCGTTCTTGAAACTCACTTTCTTTCCTTTCTTGAGCATTTCTACTGCCTCCTTGATCTTGACCGTGACAGTCTCGGTTTTTGGTGATGGCATCATGCCCTTTGGTCCGAGGATCTTGGCGATAACAGCGAGCTTTGGCATCATTTCTGGCGTCGCCAGGATCACATCAAAGTCAGTACCTGGGGAAAGCTTCCCGCTCTTGATATCAGCGATGATTTCTTCACCGCCAACCAAATCAGCCTGAGCTTCTTCGGCCTCTTTCTCTTTGGTACTCGTGATAACAGCTACTTTCTGGGCGCGACCAGTACCATGAGGCAAGATAACGGTGGCACGTACCATTTCATCTGACTTCTTGGCATTGATACCAAGACGCACGTGTACTTCTACGGCTTCATCAAACTTGGCTGTCTTGTTTTCCTTCAGAAAAGCAAAGGCTTCCTCCGGAGTATACTCCGGGGCGGTCATTTTTTCGACTACGGCGCGATAGGTTTTTCCTCTAAACATAGTATTTCGTGGTAATAGCGGCTTTTGGCCTTCCACAATTATAAACTTACAAACTGACTAGTCGACCACCTTGATACCCATAGAACGAGCAGAGCCAGCGATGATCTTCATGGCGGCATCCACATCGTTGGCATTCAAATCAGTCATTTTCTTTTCGGCAATCTCACGAATCTGGGCAGTCGTCACCTGGCCAGCTTTGTCCTTGAGCGGATTGGAGGCTGCCTTGGTGATACCAGCTGCCTTCTTCAACAAATCAGAGGCAGGAGAGGTCTTGAGTACAAACGTAAAGGTACGATCTTCGTACACGGTGATTTCTGCCGGCACAACATCGCCCATACGATCCTGAGTGGCAGCATTGAACTTGCCACAAAAGTCCTGAATATTCAAACCATGCTGACCCAAAGCTGGTCCGACTGGAGG
>JBAQNF010000081.1:0-16793 GCA_049303555.1 Candidatus Moraniibacteriota bacterium
TTTCTTCGAGCACGCGCTCTTTCTCGGCATCGGTATACACATAGCGTACGTCCTTGCCCTTGGCCAATCTGTACAGTGGTGGCTGGGCGATATAGATATGACCACCGCGCACCAGCGACTCGTAGTAGCGATAGAAGAACGTGAGGAGCAGTGTCCGGATGTGTGATCCGTCCACGTCGGCATCGGCCATGATGATAATCTTGTGATAGCGGAGCTTGGCGATGTCAAAGGTCTCCCCGATTCCCACTCCGAGCGCGATGATGATCGGCTTGAGTGTATCACTCTTCACCACCTTGTCGAGACTGGTTTTCTCCACGTTCACAAGCTTACCGCGCAGTGGCAGAATAGCCTGAAACATCCGATTGCGCCCCTGCTTGGCACTGCCACCGGCGGAATCTCCCTCGACGATATAGACTTCGGAACGGCTGGCATCACGACTGGTACAGTCGGCCAGTTTCCCTGGAAGGGTCATGCCCTCGAGTGCGCCTTTGCGGAGCACAGCGTCCTTGGCGGCACGAGCGGCGATACGGGCGCGAACCGTGAGGAGGCACTTCTCGATCATAGCGCGGGCATCGGACGGATGCGTATCGAGAAACTCATTGAGCGCCTCGGCCGTCACCGACGACACCGCACCACGTACTTCGACGTTGTTCAGCTTGTCCTTGGTCTGACCTTCAAACTGCGGATTGGCGAGCTTGACCGACACCACGGCCGTCAGTCCCTCACTCAAATCTTCAGACGTCATCGAACCTTCTTTGTCTTTGATCAGATTGTTCTTCTTGGCATAGTCATTGAGCACACGAGTCAGTGCCATTTTCAGTCCCGTGACATGCGTCCCACCACCTGGGTTCAGAATATTATTGGCAAACGAAAAAAGATGCTCTTTGAAACCATCGGTAAACTGAAGCGACACTTCGACATTGATATCGTCGATAGTCTTCTCGACATAGAACGGGACAACGTTCTTCACTTCGCGTTTGCGATTGAGAAACTTCACGAAAGAGATGATGCCCGAGTCGAAGAAAAACCCGTGACGCTTGATCTTGTATTCCTCCTCCTTGCTCGCTACCTCACGCCAGTCCTCGACTTTCACCCGCACGCCCTTGGTGAGAAAAGCCTGATAGCGCAGATACTCGAGAATCTTCATCCACGAATATTCAATCTCTGGAAAAATTTCCGGATCCGCCTGAAACGCCACGGTCGTACCAGTGCGATCAGATTTGCCGATAGACTTGACTGCTCCTTCTGGCTTGCCACGCTTGTAACTATGAAACCAAGTCTTGCCCTGGCGCTCGACCGTCACTTTCGTATGGACGGAAAGTGCGTTCACCACGGACACACCGACACCGTGCAGCCCTCCGGAGATTTTGTAACCGCTCTCGCTCCCGCCAAACTTCCCGCCGGCATGCAGCACCGTCATGACGGTCTCAAGCGTCGACTTCTTGGTCTGAGGATGGATATCGACTGGAATACCACGACCATTGTCTGTCACTTCCACCCAGTTATCAGGCAAGAGGCGCACCGAAATCTCATTGCAGTGACCAGCCATTGCTTCATCGATCGAGTTGTTGACCACTTCCCAGACGAGATGGTGCAGACCCTCAAGCGAAGTGCCCCCGATATACATACCCGGGCGCTTGCGCACTGGGTCGAGTCCTTCGAGCACCTGGATAGAACTGGCATCGTATGAAGAAGTTTCTGTCTTTTTTGCCATAAGTCTCTCTAGAATACGATTTAATCTTGATTGTTTCGTGAAAATATTTGCCGGAAAGAAAACTCAATGAGAAGGATGGCCGCCAAGAGAAGCAGCGTGTCCCACCAGGTCAAAATTCGTTCCATTTGAAAAAAAACGACCCCCAGAAAAAAAAGTGCAAGAAGCAGTGCCTGACGAAATATCCCTCCCAGATGGTGGGCCGCGCTGGCTGCACCGAGTGCCTGGCGATATATCCACGTCACACACAGCGTCATCATCCCGAGCAAGAAAGCGAACAGACTCGTAAAAAAGAGTCCCACGCCTACCCCTCCTGCCTGGGTCGGGTCTACCACTATCACAATGCCCAACCACGCCGAGAACGAGAGGAGTGTAAAAAAACAAATCCCCCAGAGATAGACTGAAAGTGACATAATGGGAAAAGGCAATTGTTCAAAAATAGAAAGCCTGTTTGGCTCTGTATTCTTCCTCTATTCTAGCCTTTTTTCAAGAAAAAGGCAACTACTCTAAAGTAACATAAAAAGCCCATTCCAAGCCAAGAAAATCAGATAGAAAACAAAAATCCCGCCGGAGCGGGATTCATGTATTAGGCGCGGGAGACGTACTTGCCGGTTTCGGTGTTGATGATGATTTTGTCACCACTTTTCACAAAAAGTGGGGTCGTCACCTGGAGTCCGGTCTCGAGTGTGACCACCTTGTCACCACCGGAAGCCGTATCACCCTTCAGCCCCGGAGGGGCATCCGTCACGGTCAGTGTCACCTTGATCGGGATTTCGATATTGATTGGCCGGCCATTCCAGTTCAAGATACTAACTTCGGTACCTTCGATCAGATACTTGGTCATACCACTCAAGCTCTTTTCATTCAAGAAAAACTGGTCATAGGTCGCCGTATCCATAAACTGGTACTGATCGCCTTCACGGTACAGATACGAAGCGCGAGACTTGGACATCTCTGCTTCTTCTACTTTTTCGGCACCCGTAAAAGTGAAGTCGATAATGACTCCTGAGAGAAGGTTCTTCAGCTTGGTGCGCATCACCGCCCCACCACGACCGATCATGGAGTGGAGGTAGTCGAGTACCAGGTACGGCTCACCATTGTGGATGATCGTCCGGCCGGTTTTGATATCAGTAAGTCCCAACATAACTTTTAGTAACTATTCAAAATCTTACCGCTTATCAGAGAAGAAAAAAATACGCTTGTCTCATAAAATCTCCAGATTTCGGCTGCAAGCCTCTCAAAGCTCATCGGGTTATCATGATAGCCCTTCTCACTTTTCAAGGCTTTCGCACGAAATCTGGAAATTTTCTTGAGACATAAGATTCCGAACAGTTCCTAACGGACGAGATACGGAACAAGCGCCATGAAACGAGCGCGTTTGACGGCGAGCGCCAGTCCACGCTGCTCCTTGGCCGAGAGACCATGGCGTTTTGGTGGATACATCTTACCCTGCGAGTTCAAAAACTTGCGGAGGAAGTAGGCATCCTTGTAGTCGATATTGGCGAGCTTCTTACTCATTGCTGCTTCCATAAAATTATGAGGAATAATGAATTATGAGGCATGAATCATGGAGTGACTTGCGGGCTCCGGGTCTTGATTCATACTTCCTGCGTCATGCTTCATCTTCAGAAAGGGACATCTTCAATTTTTATCTCATCACGCTCATCATCGAGATTGATGGTTGGGATTTCTTCTTCGACTGGGGCAGGAGCACTCTTCGGAGCGGCGGCTGCGGCAGCAGGAGCAGCGCTTCTCGCAGCGCCCTGACCACCAGCATAGCTTCCACCCTGGCTACCACCCTGTGCCCGGCTTCCCAGCTGCATGACTTCGCCGATGATTTCGGTCACTTTCTTCTGGGTGTTGTCTTTGGCGGTGTACTCTCTGGTCTGCAGGCGTCCTTCGATGTAGCACTCCTGACCCTTGGTCAGATACTGACCAGCGATCTCGGCGAGGCGTCCCCAGAGCACGACGGTGTGAAACTCAGTGCGCTCCTGACGTGTCCCGCTCTTGTCAGTCCAAAAGTTATTGGTTGCCATCGAGATGGTCGCCACCTGCTGGCCACTGGTCGTGGTCCGCATGTCTGGATCACGAGTCAACCGCCCCACCAACATCACTTTGTTTACGTTCATAAGCCTTGTGTTATGACTTATTAAAAAATTTTGTTTAGATATCGAGTTTAGCCTTGAGCTGCTCATCGATCTGCTCCGTGCTGACAGCCTTCTTCTCTTCTTCCTTGACCTGAGCAATAGGGGCTGGCATCGGACGTACAGAACCACGCTTCTCATAGCGGTTGCTGCGATTCTCTGTCCGAGGACGCTCCTCACGCTCGATGGCCTTCAGTTCTGGCATACCCTTGGCGCTGATGATCAAGAAACGAAGCACGTCCTTGGAAAGAAGGAGCGCCTTGTTAATCGCCACAAGCGGATGCACTTCCGGGGCCACGCCCTTCTCGTCTATCTCATCCTTGTCTGGCAAGGTAAAACGACGGGCGATATATGTGCCACGTGTCTCTTTCTTCACCATGTAGGCGAGCTTACGCTTCTCTTCTGTCTGCGGGGCAAGAAATGTCCCACCAAACGATACTACCAACTTCTCCACATCAGTGCGGATACGCGACAGCTCTGCATCCTTTGACTCCCCTACCAAATAAAACAGCTCGTACTCGATCATAGTGTTAGCTTGTAGCTTCTTAACTGCTTAAACTTACTCGTAAAAGAAAAACCCACAAATGGAAGAAAGTCCTCCGCATGCGGGTTTGTTTCTCCTGGTCTCTACCTCGGCCCTTCGACAGGACTCAGAGTAAAGCGGGAGAAACGTCGGACTTTCTCAGTTGTGTTGCTATGGTAGCAGAAAACCCTTTTTTTGGCAAGGCTCAGCACTTTGTGTTCCCTAATACCCACGATGCTTTCGGATGAGGAAGTAGCCGAAGAGGGCCAGGACGAGCACACTGGTGACGACGAAGCCGACGAGGAGAATCCAGGGTATACGAGCGAGCAGTGCGTCGCTTCGTGAGAGCTCCGATACATTCACCGTAGACTTTTCAGCGATACCGACAGCCAGGGTCTTCTGGTCCAGCATTTTCCCGTCAGCGGTACTCAGTGTCACCGAGAGCATATTGGCACAAGACCCTTCCTGCGGCAAGGTCAGAGTATTGGTGCCGCCCACCTGAGTGACGGCTTGGTTTTCTACCAGCACGACACACTCTTTCCCCTGCTTGTCCTGCATGATGATCCGGAGCATGATCGGGTCGGTCTCGAGTGTTTGCCCCTCAGGGAGAGAGAGGGCCAGATTGAGCGTCACGGCAGATCCCCAGAGCGGGTTCTTTTCCTTGATACTCATCGTCCCTATCTTGGCCTGCTCGGTACCCTTGAGCGTCCCAGTCATGGGTATCTCCGACGCGATGACTTTCTGCGTCACGGTATCAATGAGAGAGAAAGTATAGGTATACTTTCCTGGCTGATAAGCAGCGGGGAATGTCAGTGTGGTGGCCACGGCAGTATCAGCGAGGAAGAGGGTACTGGCCGAAGCGGCCGGCGCCTCTGTACCGTAGGCTTGCTTGCCGAGGAGCATTACCGTGACGGCTTCTCCTTTCGTCATCTGCTTGGCCAGACAATTAAACGTCGTCGCTTCACCAGAAGACAGGGCAAAGCTTGGTCCACCCTTTCCATCCACCACCTCGGCTTTGGGGGTACAAGAAAGAAAGCCCGATGACTCCGATGCTTCTTCCCCTGCTCCTTGTGCTACGGGTGAAAATCCCAGAGTGACAAAGACAGCGAGGACGCCTATGAAAAGAAATTTGTGATACTGATACATAGTTGATATTTGTTTTAGAGGGCTTAGGGAATGTATTAGTACGGAGAGATTTCTTTCCAATTGTAGTCACAATCACGTGTACCACTGCAAGTCAGGATACCAGAGCAGCCATCGCCGATAGCGTAGGTGTTGCCCGTACAGACTTTGGCAGAGTCAGCCGGGAAGTCACCACAGGTCTTCGCGGAACAAGGAGGAGAGACGTTGTTGACATCGGCAGAATCAGAGTAGACTCCCCAAGCCGCACGGATCACGGTCGATCCGAGAGTGGCCCCGCCTCGTACCAGGCCGGGACCACCAGCAACGACGCTGACCTTGGCTGGGTCGAAGCTGCTCCAAGTAGCGGCCGCTGTCGTATCGGTACCATTGGGCGATCCACAGCCAGTAAAGCTGACTCCGGCCGGATTGTACCAGACCTTGAAAGGCTGGGTGGTACCAGGGAACACAGTCGCGGATGTCGGACAGATACGGAGTGAAGCCGCTGCACAAGATCCACAGTCTCCCGGGCAGGTGCCACACGTCTCTGCTCCATTGCACGTACCATCGCCACAAAATGCTGGAGGGCCACCAGAGAAATCAGCATCGATGACGTGATTGGCCAAGACGTTGTTGAAGGTATAGCTCCCAACAGCACCGACATTGACACCATCCACTCGGATCGAGGCGATACTGTAGCCGAAACTTGGTGTGATGGTGTAACTCTGGCTACTCCCGGAATTGACAACTGTCAGACCATTTGGAGCGATGGATCCGCCAGCACCAGCCGCCGCGAGAATATTGAAAGTCGGGCCACCGCAGGCACCACAGTCGCCCGGGCAGGTCGAGCAAGTCTCCGATCCATTGCAGGTGCCGTCACCACACACGGCCGCGCAAAGCGCTGGTGCCGTACGACTGATCACACTGGACCAGGCCGAACTGCCACTACTATTGGTAGCGCGAACATCGTAGTTATGTGGAGAACTAGCTGCCAGACCCGTGTGAGAAAATGACGTACTGGCACCACTATATATCTGCGTCCCACCATCACGAAGCTGATAGCTAGTGGCTCCAGCCACAGCGTTCCAAGCCACATCTATCCGGTAGGTACCACAGGCACCAGGAGTGGCGGTGAATGATCCTCCTGTAGAAGGACCAGGCGTGCCAGGACCACCAGTGCTCGGAGCCTCGACGATGACTTTGACAGAGTCAGGGGCAGAACTTCCAGTTGCCCCAGTGCAGTCTATCGTATAAGTATGAGTGCCTTCAGGCAAACCAGTAAGTACTTTTGACCCATTTACATTAGAAGAACTATAGGTCGGTCCAGAAACAGAGCAGCCAGTCGCTCCCGTCGAAGTCCAATCAATCTGTGCTTTCTCCCCTACCGTAATCCGAGCATCAGGACCAGAGGCTTTGGCGATCTGGTCATCTCCAAAAATGAAGGAAAAAAACTTTTTCCAAAACCCTTCCGGGGCAGAAGCCACCGGTCCCCGAGCGGTGATCTGTGCTGTCGGAGCAGCCGATGGCTTATTGGCCGAACATCCCCGGTCTATATTCGTGACAAGACTCGAATTGTTACGACACTCCCATGTCCACTGCGTTGCACTGGAAGATATGTTTATCGGACCACCAACATTGCACAGCGTATTGGTTGCTCCAAATCCTGATTCCGCTGGGAAAGCCGCGGATGTTGTGCCATTGGCGGTACCGCAAGCCGGTGGTTTGATGACGTGGCACCATGGGGACTTCGCTGTTACGCTACACTGCCATCGTATACCACGATAGCGTCCGTCCGGATCAGTAAAAGTATCAACACCATCTTCAACTCCCGTGTTACATTTTTGAAAGTTGGTAAGTGAGAAATAGTCCATGCCGGTATTGTCCGCGACACCGCAGGTACCAGCTACGGGGGCAACGGGCGTGACTGTCACGGTATCCGTGTCGACAGCACTGGCAGTGCCTGTCCCATTAGTACCCGACCAACACGTTGTCCTAGTCACATAGGTACCTGCCGCGAGAGTACTCGATCCTCCTGGCCAACTCGTAACATTCGCACTTTTAGCTATAGCTACCGCTTCCGGACCACCATTCGTACTCAGTTTCACCTCACAGCTCCCAGCATTGGTAGATGAAAGACTTTGAGTAAAGAATGTATTCGTATCTCCACTTGACGGAGAGAAAGTGTAGGCAGCAGTAGGGGTAAGAGGAGGATCAACAACGACAGTATAGTCTTGAAAACGCGTATCACGCCCCCCACCTGGACCTGATTCAAGACCCTCTATTTGAACACGAAACGTAGTCGTTGCATACAGCGGGCCATACGTACCACCATATGGCGCAGGACTCGTAGAGAATTGACTAAGTCGAGTTGCGCAGTCATCGACATTAACGCCATCCTTATATATCCAACATGTTTCCGCACTACAATTCGTCCCACCGGTGATACGTCCCTTCACCGTCACCGAGCCACCATACGGCACACGGGTAGCAGTGATAGAGGGCCCATCAAAAAGACAAGAAAACGAAGCAGCCCGAGCACTCTCCGGCTGGGCAAACAAAAGCGTTGAAAAAAAACTAATAAAAATTATCGGGAGTACAAAACGACGGGCACCCACCAAAGCAAATATGTTCATACTTTCTATGTGTATTTTATTTGTTTTTACAATACACATATTCTACCACACAAGTCTCAGAAAAAAAAGAACCCGCTCCCTTGAAAAATCAAGGTTGCGGGCATTTGCGGCTTGGGTTTGTGACCCTTGCCTTACTACGGCTTGGTGTTGTCGTAGATGGCAACAGCAGTCGGCATCACGTTTCCCACCACAATTGTTTCCTCAACCAACAGTGTGGCGCGATTGACCCTGTACACCGAGTCACCAGTTGGATTCCAGACGGCTTTCTTGGGTGCTGCCACCCAAAGAGATCCGGCAGCAATCCCCATGCCCCATGGCACATCACCGATGACAATCCGACCATCTTGCTGGTCGGTGGCCAAACGCATCACCCGTACCGAGTTTTCCCAGTCAGAGACGTAGTACACGCCCCTTTCTAGGTCAACTTTGATATTGGTGGGGTTGGCCAAGCCAGTGAAGGTATTCTTCCAATCAATGGTTGTCACCGCGTTAGCAGTGGCAGCAACTGACAGGTCGATCTTCGATAGGCTCTTGTCGCCAGCATTGACAACCATCAGCGTGTTACCGACAATCTCAGCGTCGAGTGGCATAGAACCAACGTTCCAGGTGCGCCCCTTCTGATAGGTCGTGGCGTCGATCTCGACCACCATCCCAGGTGTCCCTGGCTTGAAACCATCTCGACCGTTTGACCCGGTTGTTGACTCTTCAAAGCGTCCAGCATCAGTTGCGACAATCACGTAGAACTTCCCACGTGTCGCCGAGTACAACAGCTTCGTCGGAATCATCGTGGCATCACCCACAAAATTGTTCTGACCATTGCTATTGAATACCTTGTTGCCAGTAATCGGATCAAAACAGATGAGTCTGTTCTGCCAGTAATACGAGTACGTGGTTTGCTGCCATATACCCGTAACGATACATACCGCCTTGTCACTGTGTGCTATTCCACGAATGCCGTGGCCATACGAACCAGCAGCTACCGAATCGATGACAAACGATGGCAAAGCTACGCCCGTCTTCGCGTCAACTCGATGCAGCACCCATGTCAATCCAGCTCCCACGTAGATGGTTCCTTTCCCAGAATCAATATCAATGTGGTTCACAAAAAGGTATCCTGGCACAGAAGGAAGTACCGACTGGCCGACTGCCTTGATAGATGGGTCAATGATGGATACAGCGTTCGCGCCACGGTCACCGTAGAAACCACTGTGGTTGTTTGCGGTCACCACCTTGACGACCGGCACCACCACCGGCTTCTTCACTGTAGTGAATGACCAGCTGTAGCTGACCATCTCGATATTCTCAACACTCCGGAAACCCCCAAGGGTCACTGTAATGAGAGCGTTTTCGGGCAGTTCAGCCGTCACGATAGTGACTGTGGCTGATGTCGCCGTAGTGCTGCAGGTCATCGTCCCCTGGATTGCTCCAAAGGTATCAGTTGTCGACCCTCCCGGGCAGACTACCGGACGATCAAACGGCACGGTGATGACCGTACCACTCAAGGGCACATTGACTGCGCCATTCTGCGGTACCACGAGACTGCCCACCACAAGCGGCCGACACATTTCTGCGTCAACGATACAGGTGAACTGCGTGAGCGTTCCGAAGAGGTGCGCCACCGTGTCGCTACCAACATACGGCCCCAGGCCGTAGATGTTGCCATTGCTGTCAACGGCAATGATGTTGCCGTTGGAATACCAACGCCACTGGTAGACGACTCCGCCACCAGTGATCTCGCGATCGATGGCGTGCTCAGGAAAGAGTGATGGGATTGCTCCCTCCACAAAATTCATGAGCTGCGTACCCGTAATGACACGGACGGTAGACGTTGTCGCAGAAAGCGGCAACGCTTTCGCGATACCCCCGACAGCAAAACTGACTGAGGGCGAAGCGACAGGAGCGGGCGACTGACCGGAGCGGATAGCCGAACGAAGCACAGGACTCGTCTCGGCAGGTGCCGAGGCGATAGCCTGTGTCGTCAAAACCACCGGAACCGGAGGAACCGTAACCGGCGTCGCCGGATCTGGAACCACCGTAGTGGGAGGCGTTGTGACAACAATAGGAGTAGGGGTTTGATCCCCTTCTCCACCACTGCCACCACCGCCACAGGCGGAGAGAGACAGAATCATCGCGGCCACAGCCGCGGAAAACATATTACGCAAACTGATAGCAGCCATGATGGCCTCCTAGCTAAGTTAAATTGATTGTTAAAACCCCGAAGGGTGACCATTTTGAGCCAAAAGTGGGATATTATCCCCTTCCTTCTCAGTGCCACTATAATAGCACTTTTTAGCGTTTTGTCAAGTCCGAAAAAAATCTCCTTTGCCCAGGGAAAGCTATCCTTGGAGGCAGAGATCGTAAAGGAAACTTCCCAATCTCTGCCGCATCATCTCCTGACTGCAGAATGCTTCCCGGCGACAAAGAAACCTGAAAAATAGTAACATTCAGACTAAGCCGCTCTTTACCAAAAACATACCATTCATGATAGGTTGCAAGCATCTTGTTTATCTTACATTTTTTCACCCCCAGTTCTTCTTTCAATTCACGATGAAGGGCAGCCTCTGGAGACTCTCCATAATTCACAAATCCACCGGGCATACCCCAATATCCCTTATAGGGGCGAATACCTCTTTTTGCTAAAATAATTTCATTGCCAGATCTGATGAACGCCAAGACGACTGGCTTCGGATTGAAATATTGTTTACAGTGACACTGCGGACAAGAAAAAACGTTCTTCTGAAAACATTCCTTGTTTACCTTGAAACCACACTGTGGGCAGTATTGAAAAAAGTTCATAGGGACGCGAGAGGATTATGAATCATTGCGTGAAAGCACCAGGCCTCTCCCGGCAAAGTATTTCGAAAACACTTTTTCAGATATGCGATGCCTCTTCTGGGTATTCGTACTCCTGCATCCAGATGGGTTGTTTATAAAAAAAACCTTTTCATAAGTATCAAATCCCCGCACGAGAACAAGGTGTCCTCCTATGCGGTCTTCCGGTGCCGTGGCATATCCACGAATATTAGGATTGACAGAAGCGATTACGAGTGAGCCCTGAGAAAGCGCATATCGAATACCCGCCATACTTAACCTCGTCCTAATACCCGCCTTCAACCCATAGCGTACTATCCACTCAGAAAATTCTCTGTAACGCATAGGCGAAAAAGTATGCTCTTCTTCTTGGTACACGCCCCTCTTCCGAGCGCTTTCAGCAAGCTCAATAATAGGTATTCTTTTTTTCTGAAAAAAAGCTATCGCCATCGCTGTCGAAGCCATGCCACACATTGCAAAAGCCCACTTTGCATAGGACTCCGGTGATGCAGCGCCGGTATCGGACCACTTTGGGTCTTTTTCAGCCAAAGAATGATCCGAGAGTACTCGTTCAACGGATTCGGCCGAAGCGAACTGGCAAACGTAAGGGACATCATAATCTACACATGATGGAATGTCAGTCGTACAAGCACGGAATTCGTACAAAAGATTCACCATTTCCTGAAAGAAATACTGCCGTACTTTAGAAATATTCATATCATCTTGATTCAGGCCTATTTCACAACTTAATGATATTATCCCACGAGAATTCCTTCGCGTACACCTCCCGAAAAAAAATTTACATCCCACTCTTTCCCCTCTCAATTTTTCAATATATCCCCCATTCAAAAGAAAAAACTGCCGACACCCATTGGGGCATTCGGCAGTGGCATAACTGATTCGCGCTCGAAAGCGACTCATCAGGGGGATGTCGCTAACGGTTCGCTTGCGCGGACCGGACGCTCAGACGGCGAGTCGCTAGACTCACGAGACCAGAGCCCCGCTTGTAGCCAGTCGATGCCGACATATCGGGCGACGGCTCATCGTAATAGCCGTACTCGATCATCTCGCCTGTGTGGCGATTGATGACAGCCCAGTATGAGCGCCAATATCCATCTTCTGGACTTTGTTCACCGTTGTATGTGTACGGAGTCATCTCCGCGGCATAAACGATGAGCCAGTCCGGACCGGCGCCCTCGGAGATGTCCATCGCCACGATGTGGCGTGATTGGCCAGCGCGCACCGCATGAAACGTGAGCGGGAACACCTGGCTCCCGACGAACAAGTACTCCTTGTTCGGTAGGAAGTCACTGGCCGAAGTGAACTCCGACACCAGCCGAATGCGCGTGCCATCCACCAAGACCCCCGCATCGTAGCCGAATTCCGGCAGGGTTTTGTCATAGAGCACCTGGCCACCCTCGGTGATGACGACACGATAGCCCGTGTCGTCTGTCCCAACAATCTGGTCGTACACCGACCGATTGAATGGCGCCGGCGCTGCCCAAAAAATCTCAGAGACTTCCTTGACTGACAGGTTCGGCGGCGGCTCACCCTGGTCGCCCCCGCCGCCACAGGCAGCGAGAACACACGCGACAAAAACCGCAGCCAGCCAATTGTAAAACTTCATCTTCTTCTCCGGTTGTGGCTCAATCGAGCCAGTTGAAGTAAACGCCGACACCATGTCGACCGCTCACTGTACTCTTTTCTCACAAAAAAGTCAAACCACTGAGCCTCAGGCTCAACACTCGCCCGCATACGTCCCAATACCCTGCGGACCTATTTGATGAGACCCAATATACGCGATGCTGTTTCTTCCGGAGTTTGATTGGTGTTATCGATAACCGTTCCAAAGCCAGGGTTATTGATTCCAATTTGATAGTGATAGGCGATTCGCTCCTTCTCCCAATCTGTCAATTCCCGCGATCCCCTATTCAATAGAACCTTCTCTAATTCTGGATTAAGAACAAAAGTGAAGATACCGTCTTTTATTTCCCCCAGCTCAGAAAGCATGAAATCATAATTCTTTTGTGAAAGAGGATAAGGAACAACAGAATGAATCTTCTGTTGAGAAAAGTTCTTGATAACAGACACGGCATTTTGAAGATTAATCGGAACGGCCTGCTCAATGGGCATCCATGCAATAAATTCACGCAAACCATCAATTTCAAGTAAAGCAGCGTTTGGCACTTTTTCGCAGAGCAATTTGGCAATCGTGCTTTTCCCTGAGTTTATTGATCCGCTTATAAAAATAACCATAAGAGTCTCATCATCGCTCTCAAGAATTACAATTTCCGATACCTCGTCCCTCGTCCAGAGCCAATTTTTTCAATCAACCTCAAAGCTACCAGACGTGGCAACGCCTGTTTCAAAGTGGCCATTGGTATAGTGTCACAAAGAAGTTTACTCACTTCCGAAACACTCAAAGTCTCAGCTCGAAACAACTGGTATACCGATAGCTGTCTTTCGGAAAGCAAATTCTCCGGCTGGTCTTTTTCCATAATGGCTTGCGCTCGCCTGACCTGTTCGAGTAATGCGTCCAAAAGAAAATTGAGCCACTCAGTAATATCTTCTTTCTTCGTTTTGTGCTTCGATTGTGTTCTTCGTAAAGCGAGATAGTACTCTATTTTCTTTTCTTCGATAATTTCGTCCAAAGAAACGTACGGGACATAGGTATAGCCAGTTTTGAGGAGCAGGAGCGTCGTCAATGCCCGAGACAACCTCCCATTACCATCGGTAAAGGGATGGATGGCAAGAAATTCAAAGATAAAGTTGGCAATGAGGGTGAGTGAGTGCGTTTCTTTCTTCTCCATCTCGTCAGAAAGCCAATAGATCACATCATCCATCTCTTTCTTGACCAAATAGGGCTTGGTTGGTTCAAAGATGACTATCTCCGTACCATCCACTTTCCGCATCACTACTTTGTTGTCAGTCGTTTTGTATGCTCCCTTATGAGTTTTGTCTTTTTCTGAAAAATTGAGAAGTATTTTATGAAAATGCAAAATCTGCCCCTCCGTAATTTTGAGGGTTTGCCAATGATCAAAAATTCGCCCCAGAAGGTCAGCATAGCCCGCTACCTCCTGTGCATCCCTCCCCTTAGGTGGCATGGATTTCAAGCCTTGAATCAATCGCGCTACTTCTTCATCGGACATCCGCGAGCCTTCAATACGCGTAGAAGCACCGGTACTGGTGATGAGCACGCTCCGCTTGAGTCTCCCTAATGTCTGGGGACTAAGGCGCAAACTCCCCTTCCAAAGACCCTTGAATTCATCAATCTTGGCTATCTTCTGGAGTATTTCCTGACTGAGGATAGCCCTTTTTGAATACCTATTTTCCATAGAGTTATCGTATATATGTAACTATATCCGATTATATACGATTATATCCAATAGTCAAGCGCTCCTATCCAAAATAAGAAGCTCCTAGAGGAGCTTCTTATAGTTGTCTGCCCAGTAGAGAATACCGTTGATATACGGGGCGTAGCTGGTGCCGAGGTAGGCAGCGGCGGCACGCTTCCAGGCCGAACGATTCCCTTCGTCCACTCCTGGCACACGGTCAAGCTTGAGTGCCATGGCCATGACACCATCGGTCAGGTTCCATGGGCTCGGTGGACGATGTCCGGTCGCCGCCGTCACGGCCGTTTTGTACCCCATCCAAGTATCCGGCATAAACTGCGCCACGCCCATAGCACCACCCGTTCCGACATAGCCGCGCGGATTGCACGACACTTTCTGCTTGCGATAGTCGATATCGAGCTCTTTGGTGATAACCTTGAACGTATCGCGCCGACGCAAGAAAGTCGCCCAGGCCCGCGGTCCCAGCTTTTTCGCTTTGTAACTTTTCTCCGCGCCATCTTCTACCTGCGCGTACGTACAACCACCGACATTGGCGCCGAGGTTGGTCTCCATCTTCAGCACTCCGAAGAGAAAGCCCTTCGGCACACCCGTTTTTTTGCTGGCAAAGTCTACCGCGTCCTCGATATCCTTGGCATTGTAGGACTTGCCCAAAATTTTGGAGAGGTCCCCCTGCAACTCAGAGAGCTCCTTCTTCAGACGATTGACGGTGGTGGCCTGATCTTCCAGATCGTCCTGCACTTCATTCTTCGTGGCGACCAGGTTTTGCTTCTGCTTGTTCTGAATCTGAAGTAGCTCTTCATGGTCCTTCTTGGCCTCTTCTAGAGATGCCTTTTCATCGGAAAGCTTGGCCTTGGTTTCGTTAATCTCGTCGATAATCGAAATCATCTTGTCCTGCGTCGAGAGGAGCCCCTCTTCATTCTGAAAAAAGCTGGCTACATCCTCTTCGGACAACACTACTTCTACGAGCGGCGTCACATCGGACAGGTACAGTTCCTGCACCAGATTCCCGAGTACTTTCTTCTCAATCACCAGTTGCTGGTCGAGATTGGCAATCTCTACTTCTTTCTGATCAATGGTCTGGGTGGTCTGATTGAGGAGGTTCTGGACACGGAGAATGGCCTGCTGAGTCGACGTCAGGGTCGAGTTTACCTTGTTCAATTCCTGTTCGATGACCCCATACTTCTTTTCGGCTTCTTTCAGCTTTTTCTGAGTCTTGTCATATTCTGCCTGTATGTCTTCGGCAGACTCCTCCGCCTGAGCAGCCATTGGCAAAACAGACCAGATCAGGCCTCCGAAAAGTCCGGAAAATACGATAGCACTTGAGATGATTTTGGTATTTTTCATAGCACAGTCTAGTATACCATACCTGAAGTTCCGAGTCCTTGACACAAATCCCTTCTTCTCGCATACTAGTCAGGTTGGTATTGTTACCTAAGTCGACTCTTGAACGCCTCAATGAGGCACAAGGAAAGCTTTCGTTGCAAGATCAGCATTTTTTGTTTTTCAGTCCCTTCAACAACACCAAGGAGAAATCGTGCGACTTTCACACGAAGAAAAAAAACGGCACGCAATTCTGACGTGCCGTGACGACCGGATCGACGCCATCGTCGATCGGGAAATCAAACGCATCCGTTCTGAGGGAGGAATGCTCCACGGAAAAGATATCATCCGGCCGGCCGGTGGCGCACATATGCTTGCCGGCAAAACCGATTGTCGCAAGGCATTCTACGAAATGATTACCGGCCTCCGTGATATCGCTGGTACGCACGTGTTCCATATCTGGCCACATACCAACTGTCAGTATTGCGGAATACATCTCAAAGAAATGCTTGGGAGTGGAAACCAAAGCGATTTGCGTTTCCATATCAAAAGCGCCGAGAAAATGCTGAGCGGCGCTATGGATCACTTCTCCGGTCTGACTGGCGAGGTTCCAGAGCTTGATGTCCGCATCATTCTGACCATCGACCAACACCTTGTCACCATTGACGAGGCACACCGTCTCCTTCCGCACATTCCAGAGCATGGTCGTCACGGTGACCCATGTATTCATCAGAGTCACCACGCCAGGCATCCGCACGAAGCGCATGCTCCATTGGTCTGAAATCTGATTGGTTTGTTCGGCTAAAACCAAAGGCGCCCCGCATCGCGGAGGCGCCCTTTTCTTTTTCTTTGACCCTGAGCATTGTCGAAGGGTTTACCCAATATAGTCGAGGAGTTACCCTAGACTACTACTTCGCCTCGGCCTCGTCGTCTCCCGCTGGAGCGACTCCCACTTCTTTGGATTTTTTCAAAATGGCTGCCTCTAATTCATTTTGAATTTTTGGATTTTCTTTCAAGAAAGCCTTGGCGCTCTCGCGTCCAGCACCCAGCTTCGTCTCGCCGTAGAGGAATGAGTTGCCGGATTTCTTCAGGACGCTAAACCGCACACCCGAGTCGAGCACATCACCGGCCAAAGAAATGCCTTCATTGTACATGATATCAAATTCCGCGGTCCGGAAT
>JBAQNF010000082.1:0-4257 GCA_049303555.1 Candidatus Moraniibacteriota bacterium
TCAATAGCTTTGGGGCGGGTCATCGGGAAACTGCTCTCTGATATTGAAAATGGCCAATCATTCTCTCAGGCGCTGTCGCGCTTCCCGGATACGTTTGATGCTCTTTCAGTCAATCTGGTAAAAATCGGTGAAGCCTCGGGAACACTCAAGGAAAACCTGGACTTCTTGGCGCAACAACAAGAAAGCTCGTATACACTTCGAAAAAAGATTCAGGCCATCCTCATTTATCCAGTAGTAGTGCTTTCGATGGCGCTCTTTCTGGCGGCTGGTATCAGTATCTTTATTCTCCCGAAACTGATTCGTCTCTTTGATTCTTTTCATGTGGCTCTTCCTTGGACGACACGCACACTCTTGGCTGTCGCTCATTTTATGCAGGTACACGGAGCGTTGTTCTTTGCAGTTGTGTTTGCCGTACTTCTCGGCTTTCGCATGGTAGTCGTTCTTCGGAGGGTGAAACCATACTGGCATGCAGTGTTGCTCCGCCTGCCAATCCTCGGAGAATTTTTTCGGAATATTGCCGTGGCGCACTTTTGCCGTGATATCGGTACGATGCTGCAAAGCGGGCTGCCGATTCTCGAGGCGCTCCAGGTAGAGGAGCAGGTGATGGAGAACAAGGCTATGGCGCGTCTCGTGGCCAAGCTGGCGCTGGCGGTTTCACAGGGGCGGACACTCTCAGAAGAGTTGTCGCACAAATCATATGGGGTTATTCCGGTACTAGCCGTCAAGATGATCGCTTCTGGAGAAAAAACCGGTAAGCTTGATGAGACACTTTTGTATCTGCAAGCATTTTTTGAAACCGAGGTGGACCGCAAGATCAAGAACATGACGGTGCTCTTTGAGCCACTGCTTCTTATTGCCATCGGTGGGGTCGTAGTATTTCTGGCGCTGGCTATTTTGACCCCGATCTATTCTTTGACGGGTTCTATCAAGCGGTAAATAGTGGTTTATGAAACTCTCTGGTTCTACGTACATTGAAGTGATACTGATGGTGGCGTTGACGATGATGATTGGTATCATGGCTGCGCCTTTCTACGGGAATTTTTTCTTTGGCCAGGAATCTGATATCGCTACCGAAGAATTGCATGATAGTCTCAATAAGGCACGTTTTTTCAGTATGGTAGGAAAAGGGAATGATCAGTGGGGGGTGACAGTAGCAGGGGGTCAGATAGTCCTCTTTAAAGGGAGTTCATACGACAACCGTGATATAGCATCAGATGAGACGTATACGCTCCATGCTTTGGTGACAATTTCTGGTATGGGCGAAGTTGTTTTTGAGAGGCGCACCGGGATTCCGAGTACAGAGCCGACCATCACCATTTCACTGTCTGGTACTGTCGATGCCACTCCAACCAATATCCATACGCTCACCGTCAATCATGCGGGCGTGGTGAATGAGACGCTTCAGTAACTCTCTCAAATCTCATGTCAAACTGCAAAAAAGGATTTTCCATCATTGAGCTCATATTGGCTGGAGCGGTTTTCACGATCTTTTCTTGGGGTGTGCTCGAGGTACTACTCTCTGGGCTGGTGTCGGATCGTGTGAATCAAGAAACCACTATTGCAACAGAATATGCTGCTGCGGGCATGGAAGCGGTGCGGGTTATCAAGGCCGAGAGTTTTGATGCGCTCGCCACAACTGCTGGTACTGGCATCACCAAGCAGGATGGCTTTTTTGTTTTTTCTGGAGAGAGTAATGTACTTGATGGAAAGTACACGCGGACGATTGTCATCACTCCTGGCAAGCGTGATGGAGATGGCAATATCACGGAAGGGGATGGTGATGCTGATGTAGACACCGTTCGTGTGACGGTGACGGTCGCCTGGCAGGCGAGTCCCACGCGCCCCAACTCTGTTGTCCTTGAAACATACCTGACCCGCTACATACCCTAGATTATGAAAAAACGTTTGCGTGGATTCACCTTTATCGAAGTCATTCTCTATCTCGCCCTCTTTTCTTTTTTGGGAACGGCGTTGTTTGAGTTTACTTGGGACACACTGGAACTCCGGGAGCAGGGTAGCACAGAGCGAGCACTGACAGAAGAAGCACGCTTTGCGACTGAGCGTATCAAGTACCTCATACGGAATTCATCGGTTGATGTGGCCAGTTCCGTCTGGGACAGTGTTGATGGCAAACTGGTGCTCGATGTCCTGGGCAGTAGTGATACCATCACCATCGAGCGTCAGAATGAGCGGGTGGTCATGCAGGTGTCCGGGCAGGATGTGGTAGTGCTTCAGTCGCAAGATTCACGATCAACGACGTTGTTATTCGAGCGGGCATACTCTGCTGATGAGTCGGCCCAGTATGTCGATATGACTCTGACTCTAGAGACGCTCCTTACGGCACCGCCAGAATATACCACTTCACTGACGCTTCAGACGGGTATTTTTGTGAGAAACTTCGGCCTATGAAACTGAAACACCATCCACTTGGGGGGTATATCGCCATCATGACAGTGCTCTCTCTGTTGGTATTTTCGTTGTCGCTTTTGGTAGCGGTCCCGTATCTTTCTATTGGTGGTGCCCAGCAGGCTCTGGTGCTCTCCCAGGGGGAGATGCTTCTTTCGACCCTGGAAGGGTGTGCTGAAGACGCGCTTCTTCTCAGTACCCGTGATGAAAACTATATTGGCGGGAGCTATGCCTATCTTGGCATGCTGTGCGAAGTGACGATCGAAAAAGTCGATACCGTGTGGACACTGTCTCTTTCAGGAAGCAGGGACGGGTTGACCCGGACGCTTCAGATTGTGATCAATCGCACTGTCGGGGTGCCGGGTGTCATCACACTCACCAGTTGGCTGGAACAGTAAAAAACCGATATACTGGTGGAAGACTGGTTTTTTGTTTATTTCCGTATGTTTTCGAAAAAAA
Source organism: Candidatus Moraniibacteriota bacterium (assembly GCA_049303555.1). Classification (GTDB taxonomy): domain Bacteria; phylum Patescibacteriota; class Minisyncoccia; order Moranbacterales; family UBA1568; genus UBA1568. The sequence continues at coordinate 2,866 of JBAQNF010000082.1, forward strand.
TACCGACACTCTTCATTAGCAGAAATTTCATCGAGCCCGGGCTGGTGACGCTTTCACGCACACCCGTTTTTGAGGGAAGTGAAGCTCTCTCATATACGCAAGAGACATTGCATGCGGTATTGGCACAGATTCCGTTTCTCAAGGGGAAGAGAGTACGGATAGTGCTCTCTGAAGAATTGGTCTATGTAGCGGCACTGTCTTTTCCTCTGGGTACCAAGCTGACACGGGAAACAGTTCGCGTCAGAGCAGAAGAAACCATTCCTGAAGATCTCCGTACCACGGATTGGGATTTCCGCACTATGCATTTTGTGTTGCGTGACGAAACGACCGAACATCTATCAGTTCAGGTGGCGGTGATAGAGCGGGGCTTTACGACACAGTTGGAGGTGGCACTGCAGTCGCAGGTATTTACCGTAGAGAGCATTCTGCCCGAGTCTTACGTGCTTGCTTCCTTTGAGGCGCACGAAGCAGGCGTGACGGTCATTGTGGAACAAGATCGAGAGAATAGACTCCTCCTCGCTTGTGAGGCTGGCCTGGTTTTTGCCACAGAAATAAAAAAAGGCGAGTGTACCCCGGGAGAGGTTTTGCAATTTCTCTCTTTTGTCTCCGCGCGGACGACGAAGAAAGTGGAGCGGGTTTTCCTTTCACACATAGAGAATCAGGAATGTCTGGAAGCGGTAAAAAATCTCGGCCTTCCTTGCGAAGAACGCTCATACAATCCGCTCTTTGGGGCAGCCCTTGAAAAGACATCAGGCAAAGATGCTGCCGTTTTGAATCTCAATATCTTTCCCGGACAAGAGCGGCGGTCATGGTGGAAAAAGCTTTTCAGAAAAAATACATAGGGAAAAGAGTATCAAAATTTTCTGAAACCTGGTATCATACAGTTGGACTTTCTGTCTCTTTAGTAACGTATGCAACACAAAAAGTTTCTTTCCTCGAAACAGCAGGGGTTTACCCTGATCGAGATTTTGCTGGTCATTGGTATTATCGCCGTTTTGGCGACGGTCGTTATCGTTTCGCTCGATCCGGCGACGCGTTTTCAGAATGCTCGTGATGTCAGGCGTCTGGCCGATATTCAGAGTGTTCTGTCGGCCGTACAGCAGTACATCGTCGATAATCGGGGCACGCTTCCGAGCGGACTGGATACTACTGAAAAACAGATCGGCACCAGCGCTACCAGCTGTGCTCTGACAGATGGGATCTGTAGCGCCAACACAACCTATTGTCTGGATCTTTCGACGACGCTGGCTCCTTATTTGAAGGATATGCCCTATGATCCGGAGAATGGCAGTGCCGCCCGGACGCATTATACGATTGTTGTTGATAGCAACAATATCGTGACTGTCCGTGCCTGTGACTCTGCCGATACCACTATAGACGACGTTTCCAGAT
>JBAQNF010000083.1:0-5826 GCA_049303555.1 Candidatus Moraniibacteriota bacterium
TCGCCACTCCTTGAGCCAGCTGGTAACCCAGGCATGATTTTTGGAGACGTTATTGAACTGGGGTTTGAGCACGGCTAGGATTTCCGTTGGCGGCGGCTCCGTTAGAGCAAGGAGATACAGCTGATGGGTTGCCTCCTGAGTCTCGATGCATTTGCTTAAGATGAGTTCGTTGGTGCAGCTCTCAGCCCACATCGCGACTCGCCCACATGGTGAGTCGGATCCGCAGGCCTCTAGTTTGAGACCAAAGGATTGGCCCAGTTTCTCGAGACCGGCGATGTTTCTTTGGTACACATATGCACGTTTGAGGAGTTTTGGATGCAAGCCGGCGGGAGCATGTTCGGTGGAACTTCGGAAGAAGTACTCACTCTCTCTGCAGGCTTCGATCAGTCGTTTGATCATTTCGACTATAGCTTCGGCTTTCATGGCGACACCCCCATCATTGTAGAAAGGACATGAGACGCATTATGAATAAAAATAATAAAAAGTCAACAGTAAGGATAAGTTGTTGACTTTTGGCTTAAACTGGGGTATTATGTTGGTTATGAGTACTGAGGCTTTCATTTTTCCTGATCCAAAAACAACGGATCCGAAGAAACGGCGTGTTCAGCGGGCAATCGAGATGATCCCGGGTCTTTTGACCTGGACGACATTGCTCGGTATGCTCGCCCTCTCCTTTTTTCTGCCGGTGTGGGCGGCTGTGCTGGTGGTAGTGTTTGATATTTACTGGATTCACAAGGCGTTCTATATTTCTCTTTTTTCCGTGGCTGGCAATCACGATGTGGCCGAGGGCAAGCGTATCAATTGGTGGGAACGTTGTCAGAATATTGCTCATCCGGAGGAATACAGCGAGATGCTCAAGACTCGGACCAAAGAGATGTATGCGGGACTGCAAGAAATTCCATGGCTTCATTTTCGTGAACGACGAACGGTCAAAAAGGAAATTGCTCGTTTGAAAAAAATTCGTCGTGAGACGCGTGAGCTTATTCCGATCCAGGACCAGATTATGGACTGGCGCGAGGTTATCCATGTGGTGCTCTTGCCGACGGCAGGGGAACCAGCCGAGATTATTGAACCAGCTATCCAGTCGTTGGCCGAAAACAACTTTCCGAAGGAACAGATGATTATCCTCCTCGCCACCGAGGAGCGTGAGGATCCGGCGACACGTCTGCCGAAAGTAGAGTATTTGAAAAAGAAGTTTGATGGAGTGTTCCGGGATTTTCTGGTGACGACCCATATCGTCGAGGGTGGAGAGATGAAGTGCAAGGCGTCCAATGCTCGGTTTGCGGCACGGGAACTGATGAAGTATCTCGATGAGCGTGACATCGACTACAAGCGGGTGATTTTTTCGAATTTCGATTGTGACAGCGTGGCACACTCGGAATATTTTGCGGCGCTGACGTATGAATACATCATCGACCCCAAGCGTTTGCAGCGGGCGTACCAGCCACTGCCGATGTATCACAACAACATCTGGGACACCAATGCCTTCGTGCGTCTGGTGGTGACCGGCTCGTCATTCTGGCATCTGTACCAGTCGACACGCAAAGAGATGGTGACGTTTTCGTCACACTCGGAACCATTTGATACCTTGGTCAAGGTCGGTTTTTGGCCGGTCAACATGATCAGTGAGGACAGTGTCATCTATTGGAAGTGTCTGGCCTATTTCCATGGTGACTATCGCGTGCAGCCAATCCATCTGCCGATATCGCTTGATGCCGTGCTGGCCGAGACCTACTGGAAGACGCTCGTCAACCAGTACAAGCAGAAGCGACGCTGGGCGTATGGTATCGAGAATTTCCCGGTGACGATGCGGGCGATCTGGCCAGATCACGGGATCAAGTTCTGGACGAAGATGCGTATCACCTTTGAAATGCTGGAAGGTCACTACTCGTGGGCGACCACCTCGTTTATCTTGACCTTCCTCGGATGGTTGCCACTTATCCTCGGTGGGTCAGCCTTCCGCGAGAGTGTGCTGGCACACAATCTGCCCTTTGTGACCAAGACGCTCATGACGCTCGGTATGGCTGGACTGCTCATCTCTATTCCGATGTCACTCTTGTCACTCCCGCCGCGACCGAAACGTTACCACTGGTCACGTCACTCCCTGATGCTTTTCCAATGGATACTCATTCCGCTGGTCGGGTTTCTCTCAGCCTTTCCGGCTATCGATTCGCAGACACGTATTCTGCTCGGGAAATACTTTGGTGAATTTTGGGTGACAGAAAAGATGAAGAAGAGGTAGTTTATAGTTTTTAGTCCTTAGTCCTTAGTTGTTAGCTTATAGAAGAAAAAGCCCCGTCTTTCGGTTGAAGGGCGGGGTCTTGCGTTTTGCTGCTAGCGGAATTTTCGTGAAGGCGGCGCAATGTAGTGGTGGCCTGGGTCTAGTTTTCCGAGCCGCTGGAACCTCATAGTCTCATGGAGCGGATGTGTCGGAAGCATCACCGGGATGACTTCCTGGTCATCGACATCGGTGATGCCGACGACGATTTCTTTCGGGACGCTGAGGAATTTCCCTGGGCCTTTTGGTGTTCGCACCAAGAGTACTACTGACTGGGCGTTTTGTCCGATTTCCAGATCAATGGCTTGGACTTCGAGGCCGACGACAGCCTGACCCTTCCAGAGTACTGAAAAGAGTGTCGTTGTGATGAGAGTGTCCCGCAACGGGAACATCAGCATAACGGAGAAGAGGTCTCTCTTGATGTACAACCTGAAACCATCTGGTTTGGTCATGGCGGGCTCCTTCGGTAGTAATGAACAGTGATTGATTTGTAGCAGAGACGGCTTATTTGTGCAATAGAGGAATACTCTCGTGAAAACTTGGGGTGGGTTTTTTCGTAGTAATGATGCCGGGACAGAAAAAAGTAAATAACTATTCTTATGAAATTCATTCTTTTCATCCAAAATCTGATCATTGGTGTTTCGATACTGTTGTTGGGTTTCATGCCACTCTTCTCTCGGTTGTTCGGGATGGATATTTCTACCAAGGGCAGTCTCTACGCGCTTTCGTTTGCCGCTGTTTTCGCCGTCATGATCATCAGACCATTGGCAGATATCACGAACTGGCCCTCTCTCCGCCGCCTGGTCATCCTGCGCAAGAGTTTTGGTATCCTTTCGGCCTCCATCATCATCGGGTTCATGATCGATGCGCTCATCGTGCCACAGTCACCATACCTCGCTTCGATCTTCACGCCCCGGTATTTTTCTTTTGATCATTTTGTTTTCTTTGCTCACATGGGTGATCTGTCGGGACTGATCCTCCTCCTCACCTCCAACACATTTTCTCAGAAATTACTCAAGCAAAATTGGAAACGCATCCAGCGTCTCTCTTACGTGTATTTTTTTTCAGGCGGGATGTACGAGGCCTTCGCCCTCGAGAGCACGTTTGCTCTGTATGCGATGTTACTTGTTATCAATTTGACGGTGCTGGCTTGGGCGGTAAAGGCCTACCGCAGGGGAGCTAGTGGTGAATTCCTCCCTGCCCGTGTGCCCGCTCTGTAGCTACTCGAGGTGGATTTTTTCTTCGAAGATCTGCACGGCCTTTTGGAGGAGGGGATGTTTTTTCAAGAGTGGATCTGATGTCAGAATACTTTTGGCCTCATCACGAGCGATGGTGATGAGTTTCATATTGGTCAGGTTCTCCATGGCGATGTCGGGCAGGCCAGACTGGCGGGTGCCAAAGAACGCTCCTGGGCCACGGAGGGCCAGGTCGGCTTCGGCGATGTCGAAGCCATTGGTACTTTTTTCTAATACTTGTAGACGCCCATTATGTTCGCCGGAACTTTTTCCAGGAAAGAGAAAGCAGTATGACTGATGCTCACCGCGACCGACACGGCCGCGGAACTGGTGGAGTTGAGCGAGACCAAAGCGCTCGGCTTCTTCGATCAGAATGATGCTGGCGTTCGGGACATCAATCCCAACTTCGACTACGGCCGTGGCAACGAGGACATCATATTTCTTTTCTTTGAAATCACGCATGACTACTTCTTTTTCTTTGGCCTTGAGTCTGCCATGCAAAAGCCCGATCGAAAGATTCGGAAAAATAGTTTCAGTCAGATGCTGGTGCTCGGCGATAGCAGCTTTTACATCTTTCAACGCCATGGATTCCTCTACCAGCGGGAAAATGACAAATGCCTGGCGACCCTTCGCGATTTCACTTTGGATGAATTCATAGATCTTTCCTCGGTCACGTTCGGTGCTGCCAATCTTGGTGATGATAGGTTTGCGATTCTTCGGGAGCTCGTCCAGAAGTGAGAGGTCGAGGTTACCGAAAAAAGCGAGCGTCATGGTGCGGGGAATCGGCGTGGCGGTCATGCTCAAGAAATGGGGTATGAGTTCTTTGGAGCCGTCGAGACTGTTGAAGGAGAGTTCCTGAAGTCGCGCTCTTTGGGAGACACCAAACCGATGCTGTTCGTCGACGACAATGAGAGCGAGACTGTCGAAGGCGACGTCCTCCTGGAGGAGAGCATGAGTCCCGATGATAATTTGTGGAATGCCGGCCTGAATGGCCTTGAGCAGGTTGGGACGAGTGGTCGTCTTGCCATCGAGGATACGGTAGCTCCCCGTGAAGAGGGCGACATTGTGTCCGGTGTCTTGGAAGAGACGGCTGAAACTCTCGAAGTGTTGGCGAGCTAGGACTTCTGTGGGAGCAAGGATGGCTACCTGGAATCCATTTTCGGCAGTGACAAACGAGGCGAGCGCTGCGACCACTGTCTTGCCACTTCCGACGTCGCCATTCAAGAGTCGGTTCATCGGTTGTGGTCGCGCCATGTCTTTCAGGATCTCATAACTTGCCTTGCGCTGGGCATTGGTGAGTGTGAAGGGAAGTGTTGCGACGAATTTTTTCACCACCTCCTCATCGAAAGGGAGCGATGTCGACCGGGATGTTTCGAAAAGGGCTTTGACCTGGAGCGCCTTGAGCTGGACGAAGAACATCTCGTCAAAGGCGAAGCGTTTGCGGGCGATAAGTTCGTGCTGATCGTCTTGGGGGAAATGGATGTAGAAGAGAGCCTGTTTGAGAGAGGGGAGATGGAGACGCTTCAGGATGTCGGATGGTACTGGATCGGGAAAATCAGTCAGTTTTTGGAAAATACCCGTGAGTTGCCAGCGAAAAAATTTGGAGGTGAGGCCGGCGGTTTCTGGATAGACAGGGACACGTCGACCAGTATGTGTGGCATCACGAGAGGAACGTTCAAAGGCTGGACTTTGCATGACGAGACCTTCTCGGTCACGGGTGACCTTGCCACTGACTCGGATCGTCATGCCCTCCTGTAGTGTCTGGGCGACGAAGCGTTGGTTGAACCAGATGAGACGGATCTGGCCGGTATCATCGGTGAGTGTCGCTTCGGTCAAGAAGAGTTTTTTCTTCCAGGTGCGCCCGGCCTCGATGGAAGTAATGGTTCCGAGGATGGTGCATTTTTCTTCTGGCACGAGACTCTCGATAGTACGGAGAGCGGAATAGTCTTCGTAGCGGAAAGGGAAGTGATAGAGTAGGTCCCGCACGGTCAAAATCCCCAGGCGCTCAAGTTTCCCGAGCGTGAGCTTTTTGATAGTGGGGACAGCAGAGAGTGGTGTATCGAAAGTAAACATAGTACTAGTATACCACCGTGTTCATTGGTCGATACTTTTTGTGCGCTCGCGTGCCTGTCTGCCGGTAGGCAGGGAGTCCCCGCCACAGGTTTATCTGCCGTAGGCATGGCGGACAGGGAACCACGATATTTGTGTCCTCGTGTGGAGTCGAACCACAATCGCTTCCTTCGGAGGGAAGCATCCTATCCATTGAACGACGAGGACGAGTATGTTGTATCTAGAGGATGTGTCTCCCGCCCG
>JBAQNF010000084.1:0-5794 GCA_049303555.1 Candidatus Moraniibacteriota bacterium
CTACATACCTGGGGTCGGTTTCCTTTGTCCAGGCGCTCTCCGGTATGCAGTATGTTTTTATCTTGGCCATCACCTTCCCGTTGTCGTTCCACTATGAGCACATTTTTGGCGAGAGATTGTTTTTTTGGGATTGGTTTCAGAAAATTGCGGCGGTCATCCTGATCGGTATCGGTCTCTGGCTCGCTACGCTGAGCGGGATTACACTTCTCATCTAAGTATGAACATAAAATCCTTTTTTAAGGGAATAGGAGCGACGGTGCTTGTTTTGATCTTGCTCGTATTGCTTTTGTTTGGGTACTTCAATCTTCCTGGGGCAACACCACGAGAAGACGTCAGTCTCGGGATGACTTTCTCGGCTCGCTATGCTGAAGGACTCGGGCTCGACGCTCGGGAAACTTATCTGGCACTCCTTGATGACATGGGAGTGAAGAAGATGCGCCTGCCAGTGTACTGGGATTTGGTGGAAAAAGAAAAAGACGTGTATGATTTTTCAGAAGTGGACTGGCAGATTGCCGAAGCCGGCAGACGTGATGCCGATGTTATCCTGACGGTCGGACTGAAAGTGCCACGTTGGCCAGAGTGTCATATTCCACAGTGGGCCACCGAGAGTGATGCTATTCGAAAACAGGGGATACTGTCCTTTATAGAAAAAACCGTGGAGCGGTACAAAGAGAATCAGACTGTGGTGAAGTGGCAAGTAGAAAATGAACCATTTTTGCCATTCGGAATTTGTCCAGAATTTGATGTTGCTTTTTTGGAGCAAGAGGTGGCGCTGGTGAAGAGACTGGATACAACGCGCCCGGTGTTGCTGACAGACAGTGGCGAACTGTCGCTGTGGTACGGAGCTGCCAAGCGTGGAGATGAATTTGGCACAACGCTGTATCGAGATATTTATAGCAAAAAAGTCGGGGGCTACTTTACCTATCCTATCGGACCAAATTTCTTCCGTTTCAAGGCTTGGATCGTTCGGACATTTGCACAGCAGAACAATCTCTCGGTGATAGAGCTGCAGGCCGAACCATGGGCGAGTGGCTGGGTGGCAAGTGTCCCACTCGAAGAACAATTTCTCACGATGAATGAGGTGAAGCTACGGGAAAATGTCGACTATGCGCGACGGGTCGGATTTCATGATATTTATCTGTGGGGTGGTGAGTGGTGGTATTGGATGAAAGTGAAGCAGGGCTATCCGGCCATATGGGAGACGGGCAAAGAACTATTTCAGATGTATGGGAAAAAGTAATGAAGGCAAACTGGTGCTGGTGCTGCATGATATTCGCAGTGCGCACAATGTCGGGGCGATGTTTCGGACGGCTGATGGGGCGGGGGTGAGCGAGATTATCCTGTCTGGTTATACTCCTGTGCCTCCAAAAAAAGACCAGCTCTATCTGACGGATGCCGACAAGGCTATGAAGAAGACAGCTCTGGGGGCTGAAGAGTCAGTCTCTTGGAAGAAAGTGGTTTCTCTGACGCGACTTTTGAACCGACTGAAGAAAGACGGGTATGAGATAGCGGTACTTGAACAGGATAAGAAAAGTATCGATTACCGAAAGTACCGCCCGAAGAAAAATGTGGCTCTCGTTGTTGGCAATGAGGTGCTGGGGGTGGATGCAAAGACGCTGAAGCGATGTGATGTTATATTGGAAATCCCTATGTATGGGAAAAAGAACTCACTTAATGTTTCGGTAGCGACGGGCATTGCTCTCTACCAGATAACCAGTACAATAGAGAAGGATTGATATACGATGTATGACTACCAAGAAAAAAACCAAGATTGCCATTTTCGACATTGATGGAACTATTTTCCGCAAGAATCTTCATTTTGAGTTGATCAATGAATTGGCATGGATGAAGGTGTTTCCGCATGAAGCACGCAATCAGCTGACCAATATCTATACAAATTGGCTGAAGCATGAGGGCACTTACGAGGACTACCGCAAGGCGCTGGTCAAACTTTATTCCGAGCATATCCGAGGCTGTTCCCAGGAAGCAGTTCTCAGGGCGAGTAAAATGCTCGTACCGTTTCATGCCAAGCGCACTTATATCTACGCAGAACAGCTCATCAAAAAGTTGCGTGCCGAGAACTATCACCTGCTGGTCATTTCCGGGTCGCCTATCGAGGTAGTAGAAGAGTATAATCGCCAGTACCTCAAATTTGATGGTTCTTTTGGAAGTGTGTATGCTGTCGATAGCGAGGGGAAATATACTGGCGAAGCTTCTTTTGAACCATCAAAGAACAAGGGGAGTTTGGTCGAGCAGTATCTCTACGAACACAAGATTTCTCTCAAAGATTCATATGGCATCGGCGATACCGAATCGGACTCCAGTTTTCTGAAGATGGTAGAACATCCGATCGCCTTCAATCCGAATCAAAACCTGAAGGCAGCAGCAGAGGAAAACGGTTGGAAGATTGTGGTGGAGAAAAAGGACGTGGTCTATGAGATCAGTGATCATTGTGCTAATCCTTTACGTGAAAAGATATGAATGTAAACTCTTCCCTGGATAATTTCATGAAAAAAACAGTGTGGCTATGGTTGCCATTCTACGCGTTTTTTCATTTGATCCAGGAATTTGGTGAAAGGAAGAAAGAGAAATAACCGCATGTTTTTTTCAAGATTTTTTTCTTTGGTGGCATCTCGTTTTCCGGCCTTTGTTCTTCTTCTGGCATGGATGACAGTTATTTTTTCGTTCTCAATGCTTTCAGGAAAACTGACGGCAGGACCACCACCACTTTGGTATTTCATTGAGCGTAAGGGTGCGCATGTCGTCGAGTATGCCATGTTGACGATACTTTCTTTCCAGTACTTCCGGCTTACTTTCTCACGTGAGTCTTTTGCGTGGGTACTGGTTCTCTCGGCGGCTTTTTCGCTCATGTATGGTGTGACAGATGAACTTCACCAGTTCTTTGTGCCACTGCGTGGAGCACGGATGTGGGATGTGGGCATCGATGGTATCGGCATTTTGCTTGCTGGTGTGCTGATCACACTCTTTCAGAGAAACAAAAACCGCCCCTGACCGGGAGCGGTTTTTTCATTATGACGAGAGAGTCTTCCTTTAGCGCACTTTTTCGATAAAGGTCTTGAAGGTTTCTGGGTTTTCCATAGCCAGCTGTGAGAGCACTTTGCGATCAAGAGCAATGTTCTTCTTCCCTTCGAGAGCAATGAAATCACGATACATGATGCCATGGAGGCGGAGCGCCGTATTGAGGCGAGTAATCCACAGGCCACGGAACGTACGCTTCTTGGCGCGACGGTCACGACGGGCATACTTGCCAGCCTTGATGACAGCCTCTTTGGCTTTGGTAAACAAATTTTTTCGTCCCCAGCGAAAGCCTTTAGCAGCTTTCAGGACATTCTTGTGGCGTTTCTTGGTCATGACACCACGCTTTACTCTCGTCATACGGTTGTCTTTAATGGAGAATTACGATTGCGGATACTTGAAATTAGAACGAGTAAGGGAGAGCAGCTTTGATATTTTTGGCAACGGCTGGGTAGACATCATTGTCTTTGCGCTTGGCGCGTGTCTCATCTCCACTGTTGCGGGAGTTGTAGTGGTTCTGACCAGTGGCGCGGGTCTTTAGTTTTCCGCTTCCAGTGATCTTCACCTTTTTGACGACGGACTTTCTGGTCTTGAGCTTTGGCATAATAGTGTGAGTATAATTTATTCCGGTACAATCAGGGCATTAAATCCCATAGGCCCACGCTTGATATCTTCTTCGAAGCGATGAGGGACTGCAATGTTTTTGATAAAGGTGCTGATACTTTCTCTGGCTTTTTCTTGCATGGCCTTTTCGCGACCACGGAGCACGATCTCGATCTTCACCTTGTTTCCTTTGGTCAAAAACTTCTCTGCCTGAGTTTTTTTGAAGAGGAGGTCGTGTGTGTCGGTGCGGAAGCCAAGACGGATACCTTTGGTCTCGACTTTTTTCTGCTTGGCCTTCTGCTGCTGTTCCTGCTTGGCTGCTTTGTACTGCAGTTTGCCGTAGTCAGTAATCTTGCAGACAGGGGGCTTGGCCATCGGGGAGACTTCAACCAGGTCAGCTTCTTGCTCTTGAGCAAGCAGAATCGCAGCTGCAGTATCCATCACGCCGCGGTTTTCACCATTGATGTCGATAACCATCACCTGGGGGACGAGAATCTTCTCGTTCACGCGCGAGTGTTCCTTGAGCTGTACCTTTGGTTTCGGTCGATTGTGGCGTCTTCGTCTCATTTTTTGGCATTTTTAAAAAATGGTGGAGTTGATGGGAATTGCACCCATGTCCAGAGAAGTTTTTCCAAAATAGTCTACAAGCGTAGTCAGCCTTATATACGGGTGGGAGGTAGAAGGAAGACAAAACCCTCACACGAGTCTTTCTTTTGCAATACGATCGGGAAGTAAAAGAAAAAGAAATTCCTCCGTCACGTCTCGATATTATGACACCAGTGGTTCCCTACCGAGAATCAGGATACTGATGGCGTCGCCAGTATTAGGCGAGCGCAAGACTGAAAGAAGGGGCAAAAGCTTGCGCGATTGCATTCTTGGTCTTTGTGATGAAGTTTGCATTTATCATCTGAGAACGATATTTACGACCAGTGTTCTCAAGGTCGGCTTGCGTATTTTGAAAGTACAACCTGTCGAGTCTAAACAACCCCGCCTGCAACGCTTTCAGAAAGTGTGGTGGGCGCAATAGTTTAGTGTGAGCGCATGGCTCGTTCAATGCGACGCTTGGCTTCGCGTTTTCCGATATCGTCACGTCGGTCGTATTCCTTCTTTCCTTTGCCAATGGCAAATTCCAGCTTCACAAGTTGCTTCTTAGTATACAACCGAATCGGGACTAAAGTCAAGCCTTCGGTGCGGTATTTTCCGATGAGAGAGGCTATCTCTCGCTTGCGCAAAAGAAGCTTTCGTGGCCTGCTGTCTTCATGCTTGGTATCACGGTGGGCTTGCTTGTAGCGGGGGATAAGGGCATTGGTCAGATAGAGTTCATTGCCGTGGACGGTCACATAGGCGCCTTTTAGGCTGGCATGGCCTGTTTTAACGCTTTTTACCTCGGCGCCGGTCAATACCAAACCGGCCTCGAAGCGTCCTTCGAGGGCATAGTCAAACCCGGCTCGTTTGTTGGTTGCGATGTTGGTCATATGTCATAACTGTCCCACATTTGGCTCAAATAAGCAAGTTTCAGTTTTTTAGTATTGACAAAAAACATAAAATGTGCTATCCTGTTCCGTCAAGCGTGGTCTTGGCAAATTCTTCAATCGACTTCTACAAGGAGTCACAACAGGAGTTAACCATGAGTATCCCTTTTCTGGCCAGTGTCACGGTGCTTGGGAATAGCATTATCGAGAACCGAGATAGGCGCATTCGTGTGCCTTTGGCACAGATCATTGCGACCGTTCTTCGGTCGGGGCTCACTGATGCTTACCGTATCCATGCCGATGATGTGGAGGTGGGGTTTCAGCTCAGGGAGTTCAACCCAGTGGTATCGAATCATGTCGTTATTACGGCCAGTTTTGAGCCAGGCCGGGCTGCGATTGCGGATTTGTGTCAGGGAATTGCCTACGCAATACGCGAGGCCAATCTGTTTCGCGGTACCGTCGAGGTGCAGTTGCGGATGGTTCATGCGGCAACTACGCTCGTCTGATCATTTGCTGGCCTGCCGCCTTACCGCCATTGCGCTGCCGAGTACCCCAAAGAGGGTGCCGGCAGTTTTTCTTTTTTTAAGAGAGTTCATAACACGAAAACTACGGCCGTGGTTCTCATGCTGTGTTACAAAAAGTTTGACCCTCTATACGTTATCTGATAAAGTGACCCATTGTTC
>JBAQNF010000085.1:0-2760 GCA_049303555.1 Candidatus Moraniibacteriota bacterium
GTCGTAGGGTTTCCCACGACGCTTTTTGTTCACTTGACGCGAAAATAAACTGCTGGTGCCTCACCTGCCAATGGGCCGAGAGTTCGCGGCGCACCAATTACGACCTTGAGCAATCTTCTTCCGTTTACCTCAACCGGTTCGACATGAACATAGACAACCGCCAGCACTAGCGGGTGTATACCCTGAATTGTTGCCGCGGTAGTGACTGTTGGCTCCAGTCCGGAAACAACATAGAGCGTGCGACACTGACCCCATGGTCCGGTTTCCGTGAAACTACTCAACAAGATAATTTCCCCTTTGTAGTGTTGTTCGATGGGAACAATAGCTTTCGTTTGTGCCTCTTTTGGCAACAAATTCTCGATGGTCTCCCGGCTAGCGGTCGTCACCCATTCCGGATTCAGAGCCTCAAAATCGAATACTTGCATAACTACTCCTTGATGGTAAATAAGACCGCGTCGAGCTTGTCTAGTGCTTTCCAGTCGGCCCACATCCTCCGCCCTCTATGAACACCCGCGAGCCTTTGGAGACGTTCGAGTTCAATGGCTTCAGCGCTGGTAAGACCCCAACCAGACTCCTGATCAATAAGAGTGAGGCGCCGTTCATTGGTTGTCTTCCAGTTTCTCTTGTTAATTGCTCGCTTATCAGCCGGGGAAAGCCGCATCATCACCCGATATTCCTGAAAGGCTCCTATACCTTCTCCTTTCTGTTCTGAGTTATTTACTTTCGTTCGCGCCTCTTCGCGTGTCGCGTACACGCTGTTGAGAGGGAAGTACCCATCAGACGTGCTATGGCAGATTTGGTACAAGCGATAGCCAGTGACGAAGAGCGTAAAGCCTATTCCGCTCGGACCGGGTTCGTCCACCATATCAAACCTCACAGAGAGGACGTCGGACTTAATAATCCTCCCGCAGTGCACGGTCCAAACCACGCTTCCAGGCTCAAAGAACTGAGTCGGTTCAAAACAACAATCTGTCATTTTCATTTCCTTTCTCCTTCAACGTGAATGAGGAATTCTGGAGGTGGGTGACGCGGATCCCACATAGCTTCAGGAACAATCACTCGAACCACAACGTCCACACCAAGAAGTGTTTCCACCTGGTCACATTCCACTTGAATTTCTCGGATAAGGTAAGTCGCCCCACTAACAGAACTCAGAACTTGAATTTGTTCTGGTCCCGGTTCGGAGATGAGGATAAGCTGCCATATCCCGCGGAAAGATGGTGCGATACCGCCACTGGTACTGCGCCATCGGACAACTACGACGATACTCTCTTGATAGACCAGCTCGATCCTTTCGTGGATTCCCTTCGAAGGAGGGGGCAAAAGGGCTCGAATACCTTCAACGTTCGACCAAAAAATGGTTCTTGAGGCATTTAGCGGCGCTACCTGTAATTCTTCCATTTCCCACTCCTCATCCGGACACCGCCGGTAACGGTTGAGCAAATGCTCGGTTATTAAAGAACGTTCCAGTATATACTATTGTCTATATATTGTCAACTGATTTAGTGCTTTATATTAGATGTATAATTGTATTTATTTGTATATATGTTGACTATATTCCAACAACATGCTAGAATGAGCCTAGAATAAAGCATATGGAGGAACTCTTCCGAAAACTGGGTCTCAACGATAACGAACGTGAAGTCTACCTCACGGTACTTCAGGCAGGGAAAATTGCCCCTACCCAAGTGGCAAAAATAACCAGTATCAACCGTACTACGGTCTACTCTGTAGCCAAAAAACTGGGGCAAATGGGTCTCATCACCCAAGACCTCGGCCAAAAAGTCAGCTATCTGGTCGCTACTCCCCCGGAAAAACTCGTCTCTGTCTTTGAGCAGGAAGAAAAAAAGTTGTCCGAGAAGAAAAAAGTGGCTAAGGAACTTGCTAAGGAACTTGGGAGTTTGGTCAGCGAAAAGCACTATTCCGTCCCCCGCATCCGTTTCGTTGAAGAAGCTGACCTCGAAGCCTACCTCTATGAGGCCTATCCTCGTTGGTCAGAAAGCGTCAAAGCTTTTGATAATACCTGGCGTGGCTTCCAGGGCGATTCTTTCACTAGCCGCTACGAAAAATGGATCGACTGGACCTGGAAGTTTTCCAAGGAGAATATTCGGGCAGAAATATTCTTTAACCAAGCTGAAATTGAGCGAAAACTCTTTGAAAAACACCCCTCACGGAAAATGCGTGCGCTCCCAAAAACCGTCACCTTTGACTCCAATTTCTGGGTAGCCGGAGAATACCTCATCATGGTTCAAACCCAGATCCGACCCCATTACCTTGTGGAGATTCATGATGCCGTTCTGGCGCGCAATCAACGTGAGCTCTTCAAGGGACTTTGGACCCTAGCACCAACGACATCTGACTCCCTTCAACAATCAACACTATGAGAATTCTTGGGATTGATCCTGGCACCGCGACGGTGGGCTGGGGAGTGATCGAAGTACAGGGCGGCAAGAGCACGGCCGTGGCTTTTGGGCACATCAGTACCAGTAAAGACCTGGCACCCGAGAAGCGCCTCTCAGAGATTGCAAGCGACCTCACGGCCATCATCAAACAGTACCAACCCGATGAAGCAGCGGTCGAAGAGCTTTTCTTTTATAATAACCAAAAAACCATCATTACAGTGGCTCAGGCTCGCGGTGTTATCCTCTTGACTTTGGAGAATTTATGTGTTAGTATTTTCGGTTACACGCCGCTTGAGGTCAAACAGGCGTTGACAAATTATGGGCGAGCGGATAAGGCTCAGGTACAATTGATGGTGAA
>JBAQNF010000086.1:0-5418 GCA_049303555.1 Candidatus Moraniibacteriota bacterium
GCAGACTGAACATCGAGGAGAAAATAATTGGCGTCTGTATTGGCCAGAGCCTTGAGAGCCTCTGCAGGAGTGATGTAGGTGATTTTTGACTGATCCAGAAAAGAGCTTGGGTCTCCACGAGAGAGGACTTGATTGCCAGTTTTCTTCCATTCTTCAAAGCCACCCTGGAGGATGAATGCCTGATACGACTTTTGTTTCAATATATTGCCGACAGCTTCGTTCATCTGAGTATCGGTATTGGAGAGTACCACGACGACGAGTTCATCTGTTCCATTCCCGGTATAGGTATTGAGGGCGCCGCTTGATGTGAGAATGGAGTGTGGAATATGCTCATAGGCAAAGCTTTCTTCATCACGAACATCGAGAAGAGTGACGCGTTCATTGTTGTATATCTTCTGACGAAGCGCTTCAGCGGTAATGGTTGGAGTGGTCTCTCGTGTCTCTTCATCTGATTCGATTGTCGGTTGTTTCGTCACTTCCTCTGCAGAATCTTTCCAGGCTGTCTTCATCACAAAAAACCCTCCGACGAGCAGGATCAGTGCGCCGCCTACCAGTACCACGCGGATATTCTTTTGTTCCTGAGAGATCTGTTTCTCGAGCATAATTATTCAAGGAAACTTCCAATAAACCCTTCATTGCCGAGCAAGAATTCCTTGATCGACACTGGTGTTTTTCCTTCGAGTTGGACTGTTTCGGGAAAGATCACTCCGACACTGGTCTGGATGCCAATTTTCCCATCAATCTCAAAGACAGCTCCAAGCGGCTTTGTGGGTTGAATGTTTTCCTTTTGGTAGGAAAGCGTGAGGAGCTTGAGGCGGAGCAGGTTGTCGCTCTTCTTCCAGTAGGTAAAGACGCCGGGCCACGGGTAGAGCGCACGGTAGCGGTTGTAGATACTCTCTGCATCGTCTGACCACATGATATGACCATCAGAGCGTTCAATCAGCTGGCAGAGAGTGGCTTTTTCGTTGTCCTGCTTGGTCGGAGTAATATGGCGTTCAATCCACAGCGGCAATGTCTCAAGGAGGAGCGCTTGTCCAGCTACCAGGAGTTTGTCTGTTAGGGTCGGCGTTGTATCGTCTGGATCGATAGGAACAGTCTTCTGCGTGAGGATATCACCAGTGTCCATGCCTTTGTCCATGAGCATGATGGTGACACCTGTCTCGGTTGCTCCAGAGAGGATGGCGTTTTGAATCGGAGAAGCTCCGCGCCACTTTGGGAGGAGCGATGTATGAAAATTGACACAGCCAAAGCCGGGGAGAGAGAGAAGTCTCTCGGGCAATATCTTTCCGTAAGCCGCTACGACCACGACATCTGGCTTCCAGTTTTGTATCTCAAGGAGAGTAGCTGCATCAATTTTTTCCGGCTGCAAGATTGGTAGGTTGTGTTTGAGTGCTGTTTCTTTGACAGGACTTTCTTCAACGGTTTGTTTTCTTCCGATGGGTCTGTCAGGCTTGGTGACAACTCCGACGATATTGTAGCCCTGAACAATGAGCGCCTCAAGCAGGGTGGCGGAAAGGATTGGTGTTCCCATAAAGACCACACGCACCTTGGGTGTCTGGGTTGGCTGTTTCACTGCAACAGGGGATATTTTTTTCTTGGTGCTTTGAGCCTGTGACCCGGTGAGTGTCACAGGAATGGCCACCTCTTTTCCTGTGTTCTTGGTAGAGGCACGTTTTGAAAAAAAATCTTTAAGCCAGTTTGTCATAGGTATCATTGGTAAGTTTTCGTTTTTGTTTAGTAAAGCGGTTCCAGATGAGAATACCATCGAGGTGGTCGACTTCATGCTGGATGACGGTAGCGAGAAAGCCGGTAGCGCGCAGTTTTTTTGGAAGGCCCTTTTCGTTCTGATACCGGACGGTCACTGTTTCCGAGCGGAGAATCGGGAAGAATTCACCCGGAAGACTGAGACAGCCCTCTTCTGAAACTATTTTTTCTTGTGAGAGCGATGTGATTTCTGGGTTGATGAGGTAGTACACTTTCTTTTCGACTTCGGCGACCGCCAGTCGAAGTGAGAGGCCGATCTGTGGCGCGGCCAGCCCGACGCCACGCTCTTTGTGCATCGTTTTTATCATCTTCGGGAGCAGTTCCTGGATTTCCGGCGCAAGTGGATCTGCCACCAATTGTGTTTTGGTGAGCAGCATCTTGGTGGTTTCTCCGGTCACGAGGGGCAGCATAGGAAGCGGTTACTTAGCGAATAGTGATGGGATCGATATCAATACTACAGTCTTTGCTGTTTTTTCGAAGAAGTACCCTGAGATTTTCAGGGAGAGGCTCACCTTCCGGAAAACGTATGAGGATCGCTGATTCGAAACGTGTTTTTTTCTTCAAAAAAGTAGTTGGTCTGGGTGAAGTCAGTCGGTAGGTCTTTGGGAGTATGCGTTCGATATCCGTGAAAAGAGCCTGGGCTTCCATCGTTGTTTTCTTCTCTGTTTTTCCTTGGCACGTCAGTATCAGAAAGCGAAAGAAAGGTGGGTAGGAAAGCTCCTGACGCTCAGCGAGGATGTACTCAAGCATGGCCGTACTGTTCCTCTCGGCTATTTTTTGAAAAAAGGCACCTTCTGGACGGAATGTTTGGACAAAAACCCGACCTTTTGGTGTGTGGGCTACTTGGCGAACCGCCCGAGAAAGGTCTCGGAAGAGCCTTTCGTCAGCCTGAAAATCAGGGAAAAGGAGCAGACTATCCGCATCAATCATAGCAACGAGAGCGAGATTCGGCAAGGGAGGGGCCTTCAAAATCATCTGGGTACCAATGAGAACATCAATCTCACCCTTCATTCCCTTTTCAAACGTTGTTTCGAGGATCTTTGAGTCGCGGAGCGTGGTGCTATCGAGGCGAGCGACGCGGGCCTTGGGAAGAAGTTTCCGCACCTCTTTTTCGATTTTTTCCGTGCCAAATCCAACATGCCGGAAAGTGAGATGGCCACAGGTTGGACAGTTCGGGAAGAGTGTGGTCACGTATCCGCAGGAGAGGCAACGAAAATTACCCTCTTTGGTACTGGTCAGAGGGTGGTCGCAGTTTTTACAACGCAACACACTCTTACAACTCTCACAGACAGAAAAAGCATTGATGCCCTGACGGTTGATATAGAGGAGTGCCTGGCCACCACGGTCAATGGTGTCACGAAGTGAGAGGGCTAGTTCCTCGGACAATGGTGAGAAGTTCCTCCGATAGCGCTCCAGTTTAAGATTGACGATGGTAAGAGCTGGCGTGATGCTTGCGTGTTCTGCCAATGGTTGCAGTGGGACGATCTTTTTCTCGGCAATACCGTGGAGACTCTCGACGCTGGGAGTGCTGGAAGTATAGAGGAGGCGCGCGCGCGTGATCGATGCCAAAAACGCCGCTACACGCTTGCCATGGTAGCGCGGACTCATATCCCACTGTTTGTAACTTTCATCCTGTTCTTCGGTGATGATGATGGCACCGAGGTTTTGAAACGGAGCAAAGAGTCCCTGACGCGTGGCTATAATGACCCTTCCTTCTCCGGAACGAATCCGTTCCCAAGCAGCGAAAAATGCCCCCGCCGAGAGCTTGCTGTGGAGCACGACGAGACTCTCACTTCTGAAGAAATCCAGGAAGTATGATTCCCATCCGAGGATGAGGATAATTTCTGGAACAATAATCAGTACCTGTTCTTTTTTGATGGCGTCCTTGGCTATGAGGGCAATAAGTTTCTTCGGATCTTTGAAAAGCGCCGTGTCCAAATATCGAGGCAGCGATTGTTTCTTTTCAAAAAACTTTTTTACGAGTATCTGTTCTTCTTTGGTGGTACGGAGGATTTTCAATGGATGTGCGGGCACGGCTTCAGTTTTTCGGGCAACGACCATCTTGGGGAGAAAGTGTTTGAGCGTCTTCCCGAGCGGGGTGAAGTATTCTTCGCTGACCTGCAAGGCGAGCTGACACTGCGCCTCAGTCAAAAAGGATTCTTTAACTATTGAGGTAAAATATTTCATCCAGATCGGTTTTTTCCCTGGAAGCACCTGACACTCAAAGACGACTCCTTCGGTAGTCTGGGTGCCAAAAGAAATAGTGATGAGCGATCCCTTTGGTATCGGAACATCACTGGCATAGCTAAAAAAGGGCGACCGACCGAGTGGAAGGATGGTCAGCGGAGCGACTTCGAGACGATAGAGGGAAGAGGGGTTCATATGCCTCTATTCTACCAGGTTATTGATTTTTTGGCTCTTTTAAGCTACGCTTCCTTACATGAACAAGACCAGAAGACTTTTTGTCGGCCTGCCGCTCGGAAAAGAGCTCCGGAAGCGTCTGACACGGGAAATGGAAGTCCTCCCCAAGGGGGTGGCTCTTTTGACGCGTGAGGAAAATCTCCATGTGACGGTGTTTTTTCTTGGCTTTATCCATGAAGAACAGGTAGCTAATATCTGCGCCAGGGTGGGGGAGGCGTGCGCTTCACTTGAGAGCTTTGAGCTTGAATTTACCGGGATGAAGCTTATGGAAAGCGAGGAAAATCCGAAAATGATCTGGCTCCAGGGCGAGGCAAGTGAGGGGCTAAAAAAACTCCGAGAAGCAGTGGAAAAAGAATTCGCATCGTTTGTGGTAGAGAAAAAAGCCTATCGTCCGCATGTCACCCTCTCAAAACTGAAGAAACAGAAATGGTTGGCGCTTCCAGAAAAGCCGGTGCTCAAAGAAAAGCTTCACCTGATGGAGTCTATTGATAGGGTGTGTGTTTTCGAAAGTCTCTCTCTGGATGGCAAGCGTCGCTACGAGCCTATCGACACCTTTGGGCTGTTGTAAGTAACTCTTTCAATTATGCAGATCGAGATACTGGGTGTACCTGTCAGTGTTGATGGAAGAGGACGAGTCTTGGAAAAAGTAGGAAGCTATCTCCGAGAGGCGCGCTTTCATCGGATTGCTACGGTCAACCCTGAGTTCCTGGTGCTGGCCTGTCAGAACAATCTCTTTCGAGAGAATCTCCGAGCCGCTGATCTGCGAATAGCAGACGGTTTTGGGATGGTGCTGGCCGGACTACTCCAGGGCGAAGAAGTGCCACGTTTTCCTGGAGTCGATCTCTTGTATGATATTTTGTCTCTTGCTGAAAAAGATGGATATCCTGTTTTTCTCGCCATACGTAAGGACGGTCTTTCCTCGTACGAAGAAATCCGTCAGGCACTGCTTAAAAAATATCCACACTTGAGCATCAGCGGACTCGATATGACCATAGGTGATTTGAAAAACTACCAGCTACCAGCTACAACCTACCGGCTTATCCTTTGTAACTTTGGCGCTCCAGACCAAGAACTTTTTCTTGAAGGACTGAGAAACACCCAAGGCGACATACGGCTGGCCATGGGGGTAGGGGGGAGCTTCGACTATCTGACTGGCAAACAAAAACGCGCCCCAAAATGTCTGCGTGCGATCGGTCTCGAGTGGCTTTGGCGTCTCATCCTGCAGCCCTGGCG
>JBAQNF010000087.1:0-7518 GCA_049303555.1 Candidatus Moraniibacteriota bacterium
ATTCCTTCCAGAAAGGAAAATCCCACTCCAAATGGAACGAAGCATACCGTCGGCTCAGGAAAAAAGCTACTATCGCGTTGAAGGAAAGAGAGACGATGAGCGTATAAGCGATAGCCATAAATCCCCAGTCCTCACGAACGATGATCACAATCAGACCGACCTGGAGGAGCTTCCCGAGAAATTCCACCATGGCCACTCGATCCATGGCCAAATTCTTCTGAAAGATACCATTCAGAACGAAGGAAAGTGTCGAAAATACCGTTGCCAAGGCAGCAATAAGAATACCTACCTCAACATCAGGAGAATAGTCAAAAAGGAAAAGAATTATCGGCGAAAGGGCGAGAAGAATCAAAGAGGAAGTCAATCGCAAAGCGATCACGTTCCCCAGTATTTTTCCTTCATCGGCACCCTCGCGAGAAATCTCGCGTGCAGTCACAGAACCAAGTCCGAGATCTGCGATAGCCGTAAAAAAAGCAAAAAACGCCAAAATAGTGGCGTATTTTCCAAAACCATCCTGCCCCAAGTACCCTGTCATCAAACGAATAGACAGGAGCGACAGAACCACCGTCGAAAAAACCTTCAAAAAGGAGTTCAGTACGACGATATAGGCGATTTTTCGAGCCAGTACCATAAAGTTCTGCTTTCAAACCAACAGCCAGTCACCAATCAATCTACTCTTCGACAACTGACACACGCGGACGGATCATGATCTTTCGTTCTTCACCACTCCCCACACTTTCGGTCATCACGCTCTCGTGTGTTGCCAAAAAAGAGTGCACCACCTTCCGCTCATAGGATAGCATAGGGCGAAGAGCCACAGAGATGTTGTTTTTCAGCACTTCCTGGAGTGCCTCTTCCGCCTCTTTCTCCAAAAGCTTTTTCTTATCCGAGAAATAATTGTTGACATCGACAACGATGTCCATCTTCTCACCCAGCTTCTTCCGCACAATAATCCGGACGAGATGCTGTAAGGCGGCGAGGTTCATGCCATACTGGCCAATGAGAAAGTTTTGGTCACCCACAACAGTCACTGAACAAAGATATCCCGTGAGCTCAGGAAGAGCGGCTATTTCCACGGTCGCGGTAAACCCCATGCCCGTCACAAGGTTTTCAACCGTACTGCGTATAACTTCCTGATGTTCGTTGTTCATAGTCATCATTCTTTACTCTTTTTTACTTTGAAAATTACCATTTGCTGGAAAATCATAAAGAGTGTCGAGAAGAGCCAGTACAGGGCCAGAGCAGCTGGAAAGGTCACACCAATGAAAAAGGTTATGCCCGGGCCGAGATAGAGCATTTGCTTGTTCATGATAGTAGCAAAGTCCGGCTCGTCAGAGGACTTTTCTGAAGAAACAACAGTTTTTTGGCTCTGCATGAGCATTTTTGTCTGATAGTACTGAGCCAGAGCCGAGAGAAAACCAACCACATAGTTTGGCTTGGTCAAATCCATAAAGCTAAGGAAGAGATGGTTGATCGCTCCGGGATTTTGGATGAACGCATACAGGTCACCCGGATTAATATTAAATCCGGCCTCAGAAATATTGATAATCACTCGATAGATGGCAATGAGCACGATCAGCTGCACAATGAGGGGGAGGCACCCGCTAAAAGGGTTGGTTTTGTTCTCACGATACAGCTCCATAATGGCTTTGGTCTGCTTTTCCTTGTCGTCCTTGTATTTTTTCTGGAGCTCCTTGAGTTGTGGCTGAATTTCTTGCATCTTCTTCTGAGACTCGATCTGTTTTTTGGAAAGAGGAATGAACAACGTCTTAATAAAAAGGGTTGTCAGGATAATAGCTATCCCAAAATCATGTCCTGGAACGACATTGTAGAAGAAAACCAGCACATTGTACACCGGCTGATAGATAGCAACATGAAAAAAATCCCCCATAAATGCGTGTCAATTTATTTAAAATCACTCTTGATGTATTCTACAACGTTTTTAGCTATCGAAGCAAAATCGTTCACCTCGCCTTTCTGCGGCTTCTTCACGGTGAAAAAAACAACGTCTCTCTGATAAGCCGAAAACTCCTTTCCAAGATGCTGCGCAAAGGCTTCAGAGAGAGCCCGTCGCACACGATTCCGGGAAACCGCCTTTTCTAGGTGTTTCTTACTCAAAGAAAACCCGAGACGGATGAAACCAAGATCATTTTTGGCTATTTTACACGCAATTGCGCCAAAAAAAAGGGGTTTTCCCTGACGAAACACCCTTGAAAAGTCTTCATTTGTCTTGAGCCGTAAGCCTTTTTTCAGCATATTTCACACATTCTTTTAAGGCAGAGTGAAAGTCAGAAATTTCCCTTAAGTAAGGGAAAACTAGGCAGTTGTCAGCCTCTTGCGCCCCTGACGACGACGTCGGGTAATAATAGCTTGGCCACCCTTAGTGTTCATGCGCTTAAGAAACCCATGGCGACGGGAGCGTTTTCGGCTTTTTGGCTGGTATGTTTTCTTCGACATACGCTACACGATAGTTATTCTTATGAAACGTCTATCTAGTGTACCAGAAAAAGAAAAAAGGTCAAGCGCATGCCTGTATTGGGGATAACCCGCCCCTCTCTCATTACAGCCAAACAAGAAAAAAGGCTCTTCTATCAATAAATAGAGGTAAATAGCAGGCATTCTCAGTGAAGAATCTACTTATCCACCCATTGTCCACTTTTCTAGGCGACTCGACCCTCGTTCCTTTTTTAAGCCCATGCTATAATAGGCTTCACTGTTGATAACTTTTCTCTTATGACTAATGAGGCGCTCTGGATGGCTGTGTTGGGGCAAATGGAGCTTTCTATTTCCAAGGCGAACTTTGTTACCTGGTTCAAAAACACCCACATCCTCCAAAATCAAGATGGGGTGGTGACTATTAGCGTCCCCAATGGCTTTGCCAAAGAATGGCTTGAGAATAAATACAATCACTACATCTTGAAGGCGCTGAAGGATTTTGATAATTCTATCAAAGAGATTCGCTGCTCTCTTACTTCAGAGAAGAACTCAGGTCAATCCATCGACTCAATCCAAACCATCGATGCTGCCAAAGCGCCAGAAGCACACGCTGGATTTGTCCGCAAAAAGATTATTGAGAAGCCATCCTTTGGTGTTGCTCCGCATACCACGCCCGTTTTCCACGAAACAAACCTTAATAGTCGCTACACGTTTGAAAATTTCATTGTGGCCGAGAACAATGAGCTGGCTCGCGCGGCCTGTTTTGCTGTTTCTCAGAATCTTGGCATGGCCTACAATCCGCTCTTTATCTATGGCGGTGTTGGTCTCGGGAAAACTCACCTTCTTCAATCCATCGGCAATGATGTCATCAAAAACTCACCGGAAAAACGCATCAAATACATCACTTCTGAGCGTTTTACTACCGAACTGGTCGATTCTATCAAGAATCAGAAGATAGATAAGTTCAAAGAATACTACCAGCAGATGGATCTCCTCATCATCGACGATGTCCAGTTCCTCTCTGGCCGCGAAAAGACCCAGAACGAGTTTTTTCACATCTTCAATGCCCTCTACCAAATAAACAAGCAGATCGTCATCTCAAGTGATCGCCCACCAAAAGCCATCCCCACACTCGAAGACCGCCTCCGTTCACGTTTCGAAGGAGGGATGATCACTGACATCAGCCGTCCGACTCTTGAGACGAGAATCGCTATTCTAGAGTCAAAACTGACCGAAAAAGGCTTTGCTATGGATACTCCGTCCGTGCGCTTCATAGCAGAAAACGTGTCTCAGAACATCCGGGAACTCGAAGGAGCTCTCAATCGAGTCGTCGCCTACTGTGAATTTCACAAAATACCCTCAACGCTCGTAAATACTCAAAAGATTCTCTCTGAACTGATAGAAGATAACAAAAAAGACATCAAGGTTGAGGATGTTTTTAGGATTATTTCTGAATTCTACACCGTTTCCAAAGAAGATCTCGTCAAAAAGGGCCGCAAGAAAGAAATTTCTCATCCACGACAGGTTCTCATGTATCTCCTCCGCCAGGAACTGACTCTTTCATTTTCTGCTATTGGCGAACTTCTTGGGGGGAGAGACCATACCACCACCCTCCATGCGTTTGAAAAGATACACGCCCAAAAAGAAACCAATACTCGTCTCAAAGAAGAGCTCGCCACCCTCAAAGAAAAACTCTACTACTCATAAATATCTGTATAACCCTGTATAACCCCATAAAATCCATGAATAACTCCTGAATAACTTTTCTCTTCTTGTGGGTAAGAAGACACACCCTCCACCATTTCAGTTATTTATTCTAAACATACTCTCCTTATCCCCGCTCTTTTCCCTCCCCCTTCTTTATAAAAAATGCTTTATCAGAAACAAAAATACTTCTTATCCAGATATCCACAACACTAATGGTAATAATAAGTTTTTAAATATATAAAAGAATCATTATTCTCTTATAACGCTACTTTATGAAAATTATCTGCACCCAAGAAAATCTTGCACAAGCACTCTCGTATCTCGAACGAGTTGTCGGGAGACAAACCACTCTACCAATACTCAGTAATGTTCTTTTGGAAACGGAAAATGGACGGTTGAAAATTTCAGCAACGAATCTTGAAATTGGAGTGGTAGTGTCTATTGGGGCAAAAATAGAAAAAGAGGGAAAAATAACCGTACCAGCTAAGATACTGAGTAATTTTATCTATAATCTCCCAAGTGGCGATATTATTGAGCTTGAAGAGGAGGGACAACACTTGAAAGTAGTGAGTACAGGATATCAGGTTCGGATCAAAGGGATGGATGGGAAGGATTTTCCAATTATTCCTCAGTATAAGAAAGAGTATCAGTATAGTTTTCCTGCTCAGGAGCTGAAAAATGCCCTCTCACGGCTTTTATTCTGTGTGAGTGTCAATGAGGCTCGTATGGAGCTTATGGGTGTCTGTATATCGATTATGGAGGGGAGTCTTCATTTGGCTGCTACGGATAGTTTTCGTTTGGCTGAAGAAAGTATTTCGCTTCAGGGGAAAAAACAGCAAGAGGGTGGTTTTAGTGGAAATCAGCAGCTTATTATCCCAAATGGAGTGCTGCATGAGTTGATGCGGGTGATTACTCCGGAAAGCGCAGAACTGAAGATGGCGCTTGAGGAAAACCAGATATTTTTTGAAGTAGACGGGATTGAAATTACCTCTCGTGTCATAAATGGAAAATATCCTGATTACCAGCAGATTATACCGAAAGATTTCTCTCTTCAGGTTGTTTTTGAAAAAGCGCTCTTTCAGCGGGCGATCAAGATTGCTGGGTCGCTCTCCTCGTATAGTTCTGGTGAAATAGCCTTGGTTTTTGATGAAAAAGAGAAAACATGTACGTTCTTATCAAAATCTCAAGAGATCGGGGAGAATAAGACCGTGCTTCCGGTGGAGTATATTAAGGGGAATGCTCCGCTCACTATTCTCTTTAACCCGCGCTATATTTTGGAAGGGCTCAATGCTCTCTCTGGAGAAAAAGTGGTATTTTATGCTAATAATGCCGGAAGTCCAGCGGCACTTCGTATAATGAATGGAGATGGGGTAGTGGAGGAGAAGTATCTGTACCTCATGATGCCGATCCGAAAATAGGGGGTAGTTATAAAGAAGTGGTGAGAATTGAGAGAGTTACCTATGCGTACACTGAAGGATCTTTTGCCAAAAAGGCAGGGGGTCATCCGGAAGAGTGAAGAAACTCATTTTGATGAGCAAACAGTTTTTTATATTGCCAAAAAAGTTTTGGGCGAGGAATACGGGTTGAAGGGAAGTGAAAATATCACCCCCACACTCTACAAAGAAAAGAAACTTTTCCTCTCCTCTCGGAGTTCCTTGTGGGGGAATGAGATTTGGCTCGAGAGAGAACGGCTTCAAGAAAAAATAAACCGCCTCCTTGGATCGGAAGCGGTGCGAGAGATAAAAATTGATCGAGGCTAGTAATTTACAGAAACATCTTTGCTCGAAGTGACTTTGTTGCCATTCTTATCGCGGAGTTCAGCTTGAACTTTGAGAGTAGTGTGGTTTTTACTGTCGGGAATGGAGTAGTTGATAGAGTATGGCTTGTCGCTGCTGGCACCGACCTCGCTGCCATCGACGGAGTAGGTGACTCTCTCGACACCATAAGGGGCATCGGTATCGACGCTGAGTGGGAGCGAAGAGGAGGCGACGCTTCCTGGAGTGGTGAGAGTGACGGTTGGTTTGTATTCGCTGAAGTCAGATTCTTTGCATTCATCCTTGGGCACATCAGCTACCACCACGCCCTTCTGCTTTTCATACCAATTTTCCACGCCCTTCTCCCAGTTTTTGTACTGAGCGTCACGGTCTGGCTTATCAGGAATAGCTCCACGCGGATCCTCACGATTGATGTAGTAGAGGATATCATGATCGCTCACGAAGTCTTTTTTGTCAGTATCTTTGTCGCGACAGTACTTGTTGGCGAGACAGTATTCATTTTTCTTATCAGGAATCTTACACACCTTTAGATCCTCTTTGATCTCGAGCTTTCCTGCGAGCATGGGCTTATTGGTCTTGCCCTCACCCTCACCAATTTCATCATCGGGATTGTACTTTGGAAATTCCTCGATAGGGTAGTTCGTGAGGGTCTTGTCGAGGAAGGCACGGAAAATAGGGGCGGCCACGTTGACTCCGTCGGCTCCTTCTACCATAGCGGCGTTGTTGTTGTTTCCAGCCCAGACACCGACGGCGAGCGATGGAGTATACCCCATGGTCCAGCCATCACGAAACTCATTGGTGGTCCCGGTTTTGGCTGCTACCTGGCGCCCCTCGAAACGGAGCGGGCTATTATCTCCGAAGACCCAGGCGCGGTTGTCGTTGTTGGAGAGAATAGAGTCGAGCATGGCGACATATTTTTCTTCCACGACACGCTCTCCAGGATTTGATTTGAATTCTTCGAGGAGCTCTCCTTTAGCGCTCTCAATGCGAAGAATAGCGGTTTTTTCATGTTTGATGCCTCCGGTAGCCAGCGTCCCGTAGGCTGAGACGTGGTCGAGAAGCTTCACTTCTCCTCCGCCGAGTACGAGTGAGAGACCGAGACGGGATGGGTCATTCAGTCCGCTTAGCCCGAGACTCTTGGCTATTTTCACGGCGTCATTGACCCCGACGAGGTACAGTGTTTTGACTGCGGGGACGTTGAGCGACCCACCGAGTGCCTTCATCATCGGGAGCGGCCCGTGGAACTTGCCGTCGTAGTTCTGTGGTTGGTAGCTTTTTCCTTCGGCTGTCTCAAACTGCGTCTCGACATCATAGAGCATGGTTTCGGGGAGATAGCCTTTGGTGAAGGCAGCGAGGTAAACATACGGTTTGAAGGAAGACCCTGGCTGGCGATCTCGAATAGCCACGTTGACATTGCCGTCAATCGACATGTCAAAGTAGTCTTTGGATCCAACCATAGAGAGTATCTGCCCGGTTTTTGGGTCTATAGCGACGAGAGCCGCATTGGCCGCCTTCCACTTCTTGTTCTTTTCTGCTTGTTCTCGCACAGCCTGTTCAGCAATCTGCTGCTTGTCCCAGTCGAGCGTGGTGATGACTTTCA
>JBAQNF010000088.1:0-2081 GCA_049303555.1 Candidatus Moraniibacteriota bacterium
GTACTGAGTGCTGTGAAAGTAAGGAGCGCCAGATACTTGAGGGATTTTTTGAGGTAGAGAGCAAAGGAGACGGCTGCGCTTTTTGGATGGTAGAGGTATTCGAGAAAGATGAGGCCCAAGAAAAAGACAAACACGATGTTTGAGACGTACTTGGTGAGGAGGGCAAGCCCGAGGAAAATACCGGAAAAAATGAGGTAGCGGAAGGAATGGCGGCGCAGGAAGATGAGATATGAGAGGAGTGAGAGCGGTGTGAAGAGCCACAGAAGGGCGTCGGGATTGATGATCTTGCTCATGCCAATCAGGATAGGAGAAGTAGCAACGAGGATGTAGCTCATGAGGGCACTGCGTCTTCCGAGCAGGCGTTCGAGGAAGAAGTAGAAGAGTGGGAGGAAAAGCGTAATGACAATGAGGAGGGGTAGGCGATAGGCGAGATAGAAACTCTCGACGTCGTTCTTCAGGCTGATCACTTCGCCAGAAATATGCTTGGTGGTATAGTCTTTGGTCGATTTGAAAAAGAGTCCGGGTCCGGAAGCAAGCGCCACGGTGATGCCGGGCTTGTCGCTGATGTTGGTGCCTTTCCAATCGTGCTCACCAATATTTTTCCAGTATTTATTGATCCGGCCATCAAACCACAGTGGCTCATCGACTGCGGCGTATTCGGTCAGTCGATAGGCACCAAAGGAAAAGAACAAAGCCGTGGTAAAGATGACCAGGAGCAGCGTCGGAAGGCCTTGGGTGCGGAACCATTCTTTGGTGGAGAGCGCCTCTCCATCTTTTTCGATAGTCAGGCGTTCTTTGGTGATGAAGAGCGCGGAGAGGAGGATACCGGAGAGGATGACATAACCACCGAGCGCCACGATGAAAATATAGTGAAAGTTTTTGGATTCAGAGATGCCGTAGGCGAGGATGAGTGCTCCGGGGAGAGCAATGAGGAGAAGGGTGGCCAGATGGTGCTTCCAGTGAAATGTTGTCGGGAAGTAGGCGATGGCACCGAGGGTTAGTGTACCGAGGCTGAGAAATGCCAAGTAAAAAGCAGTATTGCTGAATCCAAAGTCAAAGAGGGTGAGGAGAGTATTCTGAGGGGCGATAAAAAAAAGAGTTGTGATGGCAATAAGGACAGAAAGCGTGGTGTACACTCGGTTTTCTGTGGTGGCCAAAAAATCACGCATAAGGTTTGCTTGCTGCTTAAAAATGTCTTAGAATAAAGGAAAGTTCTCCTTAATCCTAGCGTAAAGGGTGAAAAAAAGGAAGTGGTAAAACTCTCTTCTCAACAGCTGGTAATTCTCTGTCTCGTTGCTATCGTAGCAGTTGGTTTTTTTCTTCGTGCCTATCAATTTTCTCCCTGGTTGCACTTTGAGCTTGATCAGGCGCGGGATGCTCGTGTGATTGACCATGCACTTCTCGATGGACCAGCAGAGTTGCCACTGCTCGGACCCAAGGCTGGAGGGACGTTCCTCCGTCTGGCTCCTGGCTTCTACTATGTGCAGTATATGAGTGGATTGTTTTTTGGAGGGACGCCGAGCGGGGTGGCAGTTTTGATCATGCTCTTGTCCGCTGCTGCTGTCTTGGTTTTTTTCCTTTTCATACGGCGCTATTTTTCTTTGCATCTCTCGCTTCTTTTGACAGCGCTCTTTGCGGTCTCGGCCTTCTTTGTTATGTATGGTCGTTTTGCTTGGAATCCCAACATGTTGCCATTTTTTGTGCTCCTCGGTATGTATGCTCTGCTCCGGAGCGTGGATAGCGGAGAGGAGAAGCGGGAGCGCTGGTTTTTTGTAGCAGTTTTTTCTTTGACCCTCGCAACACACGCTCATTTTTTGGCATTTCTAGCCTTGCCTGCTATCGTTTTGGCATTTCTTCTCATCAAGCGACCACGTTTTTCGCTTCGTTTGTGGCTAGGGGCTTTGGCGATAGTGGCAGTGTTGTATCTCCCAATGGCTTTGAATGAATGGGAAACAGGCGGGAGCAATACGCGTGAGTTTCTTGCAGCCATCACCGAGAAATCAACCAAGGAGGATCATAACCTGGTTGAAAAGTTTCTTCGTGATACATCGGAACACGCTCTGGGAGCGCTGGTTGTTACC
>JBAQNF010000089.1:0-2277 GCA_049303555.1 Candidatus Moraniibacteriota bacterium
GTCCATGATGTCGTCGTAAACAACAAGTTCCGAGAACACGGCATCGGACGCGCCCTGATGAAAGAAGCCATCGCTTCGGCCAAACAAGCTGGGGCAAAATATATCGAGTTGACCTCGAACCCCGGCCGCAAAGCCGCAAACAAACTGTACCGATCGATTGGCTTTGTCTGCATCGCAAGAGCCAACTCGGGCGGTGGCCAAGGTACCAATCTCTACCGTCTTGAGTTGTGACCCGGTGCCAAGCTGCGTCACATCAAAACCCAAAGCCGACTCTCCACGTGAGGGCCGGCCTTTTTCTTTATTACCAAACGAAGCGAGCGAAACGAAAGTACACTTTCGTTTCCGAGCGCAGTGCCGGTAAAATCGGGTTTAATACCCCGCGACCTGCCGCGGAAAGAAACGAACATTAGTTCGTTTTTGAGTCCAGGGCTTGCCCTGGGGTGAATACCCGTTATTTCACACGCTCTAGATTCCTTAACATCGCCTCCAATGTTTTAGGAGTAATTTGTGACTTTTTGACATTCTCAGCGTGAATCATCACAAGTTTTCCGTGGTCATCCCAACTCAAAAGATATGATACATGGCCAGAATATTTTGTCTCCTGATACTTAAGTTCTGCCACCTCACCCGGAAGCCCTTCAAAAGTAAAGTTATGAACGACGCTATTCTTTGCTGTTTTTTTGATCTGTTCGCTAAATTTCACACTGGCATCTTCGACGTATGTGATAGAAGAAGTAATTTTTTTTGTTTCCTCGTATTCGTATCTAGTGGTAATACTAGGATCCGTGCACACGATTTGGTTCCATTTTTTAAAATTATTTGGAGCAAACTTATCTGTAGGCACAAGAAACCCAACCTCTGGTGACTCTATCCGTTCGCTACCATGACACGAGGAGCTATCTATACTGAGAGTCATTTTAAATTCCTCATAGTTTCTTTCTGCCTTGTAGAATTGGAAGAGGAGAAGACCGGCGGTACAAAGAAGTACTATAACGCACAAAAAAATCGAGAGAGTGTGTTTCTTCTTTCGAAAAAGAACTAGGGCAGGTATAAAAATAAGACCGGGGATAATAAAGAAATCGTAGAAAATCATTTTTATTAACTCAACTGGAAACAGCAAAAAATCCTGAACTGTCATGCTGCTGTAAGCGCTCAGCCCTTGATCTGCACCCACAAGATAAAAAATAACTCCGATACCAAGAAAGGCAACCATTGGACCAGTTCCAATGAGAGCTACTATGCCTGCAATAACCAATAATCTAAAATTCACTTTCTGAAGCTTTTCCATATAAAAAATATAAACTGCGATGTTTTTTATTACCAACTTCTGTTGCTGTTACTAGCTCAAGGGTACATCCGTGTTACAAGAAGTCAATCCGACCGCGAGTCTTGACAGTGATGCTCTCTTCCTGGCATTATACCACCAATCGATGGAGATGGTCTCTATCAAGATGAAGGAGTCTCACATGTCGAAAAAGTCTGCTAGAAAAGCAACCGAGGCATTCGTCAAAGACGCGATGGTGCAAGCCGTTGAAATAGTCACTGAGCTAACGACTGACAGCAGGCTCTCCATCAAGCCTTCGTCTGTACGAGTGATCCGTACGGCTGGCTGGTACTATCTCGCATTTGGTGATGCGGATAATCTGGACAAGCCGTCTGCCGCGTGCACCTTGCATTTCCATCAAAATGGCTGCACCTGTGGGTTCTACCACTTTATCTTTCAGGGTACAGAACCATTTCGTAGCCAAAGATGGTTCGACCTCCAAAGACCGAAAAGTTTCTGCTTCCGGAGGGACCCAGACAACCGGGCGGTCTACGTACCGCCCATACCTAGAGAAGTTCTTTTGGATCAGCTGCTCGCACTCTAAGCGGCCGAAATGCAGCTCAGCTAGTACTGTGCAAAATATCACAACCGAGCCCAGGCTAACGCGCCCAGGGCTTTTTTCTTTTCATCTTTTAGCTATTGCGTTTTATTAGTTTATATGCTATAATATAAGGTCACTCGAACGAGTGTCCAGGTGCAAAGAATTGCACCCTGCCATGTTTCTGAAGAGGAGAGATCACATGCCTTCATTTCTTGTAGCCGCCCTCGTCATTACCACTATCGTGGTAATCGGTATCGTTATCTCCAAGAGACGAGAGAAGGCCGAAGAACGCAAGCAACAGGTACGTAACGAAGCAGCTGCGCGGGTGCGGCGCCAGAATCGGCAGACCTGGGACAACCCTGTGCCCTTACGATCTGTTCAGACCCGACCGGCCAACCACACAATGGCCACG
>JBAQNF010000090.1:0-15443 GCA_049303555.1 Candidatus Moraniibacteriota bacterium
TGCATATGTGGGTATATACAACGTATGCGAGGAGATAAAAGCGAATCGGTAATGTGTTACCGAAAATTAGTGAATCCCGCGCCAGGCATCTGCCAGACGCGGGTTTTTCATGCTCAAAGAAAAAAACGCCGACAGAGTTCTGTGGCGCCTGGGTAGCTGCTGCTGTTTCTTCAATCGAAAACGATATAAGGAGGCTTCCAGTTTGGATCAACTGGAAGATGGGGGCTTATCGGTAATTCACCATGCAGAGCCTGTATCTGCGCTGACATCAGCCTGAGCTGATCCTCAGTGGTGGTGATTTTTGTAACTTTGGCAGGTGAACATCCTATCAAAGCAGGCATGGGTTCAAGCGTGCGAAAAAACATGAAATCTCCTTGTGGTTGTATAAATGATATTATGCCAGTTCCTTGCGGTTTGTCAAGGCGGCGCTGAGAGTCAGTTCATCGGCGTACTCGATGTCGCCGCCAGTACTGAGACCTCTTCCCATACGCGTAATTTTGACGCCTGAGGACTCCAGCTTCTTTTTCAGGTATAAAGCCGTCAGATCGCCTTCGGTGGTCGGATTGGTGGCAAGAATCACTTCTTTGATCCCGTCGTCTGTCACACGGTGGAGGAGTTCATTGATCCGGAGATTGCCGCTGTTGTCATTCTTCCCGCTTTCGAGGAGTCCACCCAAGACATGGTAGAGACCGGAATATATCCCAAGCCGTTCGAGAGCGATGACATCAAGTGGTTCTTCGACCACGCAGAGTGCAGTGCTGTCGCGTCTGCTATCGGCACAGATGGCGCAGAGTTCGCTCTCCGCGATATGGAAACAACGGGTGCAGCTTTTCAGCCGAGGCAGCTCCTCCAGACTCTCAGCAAAATGTTGCAATTTCTCGGCATCTTGCTTGAAGAGGTAGAGGACGATTCGTTCAGCCATCTTTGGTCCGACTGATGGTAGGGCGGAGAAATGAGCGATGAGTGACTGAAAAGCTTTTGGATATTGCATGTGAAGATGAATAATGAATTAAGAATTGTGAATCATGATTCATGACTCAGTATTCCTGATTCCTCTTATGAGTGTGCTTTTTCCAGTGATTTGAATGTGGTGGAGTTTTCTTCGAAGTAGAGTGATACCTTGCCGACTGGGCCGTTACGGTGTTTGGCGACGATGATATCGGCGATGTTTTTGTTTGGGGTATCAGGTTTCACACGGTCTTCACGATAGAGGAACATGACCACGTCAGCGTCTTGTTCGATGGAACCAGATTCGCGCAAGTCAGAAAGTTTTGGCACCTGATCAGGACGGGACTCTACCGCACGCGACAACTGGGAGAGGGCGATGACGGGGATATTGAGCTCACGTGCCAGCTGTTTGAGCCCACGGGATATTTCGGAAATTTCCTGGACGCGATTATCACTGCCTCGGCTACTGCGGCCTTCCATCAGCTGCAGGTAGTCGACGATGATCAGCCCCAGATTGTGCTCGGCCTGGAGGCGGCGTGCCATGGTACGCATTTCCATGATGTTGAGCGATCCAGAATCATCGATAAAGATTGGTGCTTCGGAGAGGATACCCATAGCATCGGAAATACGTTCGAAGTCATTGCCGGGGCCTTCACTTGAGAGCTTGCCGGTACGCAGGCGCCACAGATCTACTCCGGCCTGGGCGGCAATCATACGGTCGACCAGCTGATCGGAGCCCATTTCGAGAGAAAAGATGCCCACCGGTACCTTGCTGTGAACACCGACTTGACGGGCAATATCGAGCGCAAAGGTGGTCTTTCCGATCGACGGACGAGCGGCCAGAATGAGGAGATCGGATTTTTGTAGTCCAGCCAAGAGATTGTCGAGATCAGGGAAGTGCGTCTGCACACCACGGAAAGCGTGATCACTCTTGTGCAGCTCATCGATACGATTGAAGGCGAGCTCAAGGATGGATTTGATCGGGATGAAGTCCTGCTTGATGTACTTCTGAGAAACAGCAAAGACTTTCTGTTCGGCTTCATCGAGCAGTTTCTGGACGTCTTCGGATTCGTCATAGCCCATCTCGACGATGTCGCTGGCTGCGGCAATCAGTCGGCGCAGCAGTACTTTTTTCTGTACGACTTTGGCGTAGTGGACGACGTTGGTAGCTGATGGCACGGTATTGACCAGTGACGCCAGGTAGCTTGAACCACCAACTTTTTCGAGCTTGCCTTTTTCTTCGAGTCGATTGGAAAGCGACAAAACATCGATCGGCTCACGCTCTTCGTAGAGCGCCAGCATCGTTTCGAAGATGAGGTTGTGATCGTCTTTGTAGAAATCACCCACCTTGAGCAAATCAGCTATCTTGATGACGGCATCTTTGTCGAGCATGAGCGATCCGAGGACAGATGCTTCGGCTTCGAGATTGTGCGGGGGAACGCGGAGGTGTTCGGTCTTGCTAGCAGCCATACGGTTAGAAGTTTTTAGTATACTGCATTATAGCGCGCGGGGGAGAAGTGAGCCAGCCTGAGGCCGTGTGGTGGATATGTGGACAAAAACATATCCAGATCCATGACACTTGACAAAATATGGGAATCATGTATAATGTTATGAACGATTCCATGTCGGGGTCGTCAACACGGAGACATTACCATGCAGAAGAAGTTCTTTTCCCTGATCGCCGCCCTTTTTGCCGCTCTGTTCCTGGTTGCATGCAGCAGCCAAGATGTCGAAAAGCTTTTGGCCGCGGAGCGTTCCGCCAGTGCTGCCAAAATCGAGGCCGCTAAGCTCGGCAAAGAGCTCCAGCTCATCAGGGAGGCTGAGGCCAAGAAGCTGCGCCTGGCCGCAGCGCAGAAGGAGGTTGGCGAGGTTGCACGCGTCGTCGTGCGCAATAGCCAACTGACGGATCGCGCTGGTTGTCGGATTGCACCGATAGCCCTCACCAAGGCGGAGCACTACGAGGAGTTTGGTGTCATGATGGCCGAGCAGTACCGCGGCAAGTGCACCGCGGAAGTCGCTAGCTACAAGGCTGAGCGCAAAGCCGCTGCCGCCAAAGCTGTCGCTGCCGCTAAGGCCAAGGAACAGCGTCACGCAGCCGCGACTGCTCGGCCGGCCAAATTGGCCAAGGCCGACACACGCAAAAAATAGCCCCTCATCGAGGGTAGTTACACAAACGGGATTCCACAAGGATCCCGTTTTTTCTTTTTTCTAAGTTAGATTTTCTTCAAGCGGTAGCCCTGAGCTGTGTCTTCGACTTTGTAACCCTTGGCAGCTATCTCATCACGCAGACGGTCGGACTCGGCGAAGTCTTTGTTTTCTCTGGCGATATCACGGGCTTTGGCCAACGACTCTATTTCTTCCGGAGCAGTCTGGTTTTCGAGTACCAGACCAAAAAAGAAAAATACTTTTTCAAAAACGAGACCAAGTACTGTGACATTCACTTTCTCACCCCTATCTAACAGCGTGTTTATTTTCTTGACGAGTTCCAGAGTGAGGGCGAGTGCTTGTGGCGTGTTGAGATCGTCCTGCATGGCTTCGCGAATATCATGCAGTGCTGTGGCGCCATCGAAACCGGTAGGATTGTTTGCCTCTGGAAGAAGAGTATTCAAGCGATCGACGAGAGCAAACAGGGTCTCTTTGTTTTTCCGTGCCTGCTCCAGTGACTCCCAGGTGAAATTCATTTGTGAGCGGTAGTGAGCACTATTCAAAAGCATGCGGAAGTCCATGGCGGTATACCCACGTTCTATCAGGTCTTCCAAGACGTAGAAATTGCCTTTGGACTTCGACATTTTGGCACCATCGACCAGCATGTGGCGGGTGTGGACGAAGTAACGGACAAACGGTTGGTCGGTCACACCTTCGGACTGGACGATCTCGGCTTCATGGTGGGGGAAGATATTGTCCTCACCACCAGTGTGAATATCAAGGGTGTTGCCCAGATACTCCATACTCATAGCACTACACTCGATGTGCCAGCCGGGGTAGCCTTCGCTCCACGGGGATGGCCAGTGCATCAGATGATTGGTTGGAGCTTTGAGCCACAGGGCAAAGTCCCAAGGATGCTTCTTGTCTGGATGCTCTTCCAGTCGGGCACCGACTTCGAGATTGGCCAGCGTATTCCCCGAGAGCTTGCCGTAGTCAGGAAAGGTGGTGACATCGAGAAAGACGTTGCCGTTTTTTTCGTAGGCATGACCTTTTTCAATCAGCTCTTCTATCAATTTGATCATCTGCTTGATATGGGCAGTTGCGCGAGGGAAGTAATGCGCTGGTTCGATGTTTATAGCCTTTTCGGTCGCGAGCGCATAGTCCTCGTAGAACGAAGCTATTTCTTGTGGTGTTTTGTGTTCGGCTGCCGCTTTCTTGGCGATTTTATCTTCGCCGCTGTCACCCTGGGCGATATCATCGGCCGTCAGGTGGCCGACGTCGGTGATGTTTTTGATCATGCGGACTTCGTAGCCGATGTCTTCGAGTACCCGGCGGAGCGTATCAGCAAACGTATAGGCACGGATGTTTCCGATATGAATGTAACCGTAGACCGTCGGACCACAGACATACATACCTACCTTGCCAGTATGGAGCGGGACAAATTCTTCTTTTTTCTTCGAGAGGGTATTGTAGTTCTGCATAGAGGTTTGTACGGTCAGTATTTCCCTATTATACCGTCTTTTGTCGGTTTTTGACAAAGAAGGAGGCTACGACTAGTATACAAGGCATGTTCTTCCAAAAAGGAGGTATGCGATGGATGCATTGCGGGAGCTTTTCGTAAATTTCGTAGATGTTGGGTTTTTGAAACAATTGACTGTAGCCGATATTGATCTTGGCTTCGGCAATGAAAAAAGCCTGAAAGATGAAATGAGGGAATATCTTCGAAAAATGGCGGCTTTTGAAAGTGCTGGTTATGCCTTCAATCACCCGGCTTACTCGATGAGCGTTCGTGAAAAGATTTTGGGCAATCCAAACGGTCGAGTCATGGTGGGTATATTTCGGGGGTACTGTCATTTTGAGGATCGGATCCTCATGATGGAAGATTTCCCAGATATTAAGGACTGCTTGTACATGGCTGGGCTTACCTCGTGGGCGAGACTTCGTGTAGATCGAAGCACACTCAGGCCATTTTCTTTGTCAGTGGTCAAACAGCTGGAAACATTGATTGCGGGTGGCGGGGAGCTTCGATCGGACTCTAGCGCAGAGGCAGCAGATTTGATCCAAACAATTTCCCGCATCTTTGATGTCCAGCTTTCTTTGGAACTTCAGGATGTAATTGACTGGCACTTGTACAAAGACATACAGGAGCCAGATGGCGATGATGATGTTTCATATTCCAAGGTGGTGATTCATTGAACACGGCATCAAAAAAGGACCCAGGTCATCGACCTCGGTCCGTTTTCATTTCTTGATTTTCTTACAACCACTTGCGGAGCTTGAAGATGCTGAATGTGACAACGGAGATGACCGCCATGATAGCGAGGTGGATCCAAAATCCATACTGATTGCCCAGGAATGGCACAGCAGCGTTCATGGCCATCATGTTGGAGTAGGCGGTGAGTGGGAGCAGGATAGCTGAGAAGATGGTCAGCACCTTCATGGTCTGGTCCAGTTTGTTTGAAAGGAGTGAGTTGTTGGTTGCTTCCATAGCCTCGATGGTCTCTTTTTGGCTCTCGAGCATGTTCCAGAGACGGATATTGGTACCGACCAAATCTTGAAAGTATACCTTGAGCGTATCTGAGACGTACGGATGGTCTTTCTGGACGAGCGATTCGATGATAGAGCGCTGCGGTTTGAGGGTGCGTCGGAAATTGAGGATGTCACGTTTCAGTACGGATATCTCGAGCACCATCTCCTTCTCTTTGCCAGAAAAGACTTGTGTTTCGATAAAGTCGAGCTTCTCGCTGATGTGATTGAGTCGCGGGAAACAAGAGTTCAAGAGGATTTCGAGAATATGATGGAGGAGTGCCGCTGGAGAGTCTTCGCAGTAGAGGCGGCGCTTGCCCTCACTTTTCTCGAGCATGTCAAAGAAGGCGGTCAGCTGGTAGATACTGTTTTTGTGACTGGTGATCAGGTATTCGTTGGTCAGGATGATGTCGAGCTCGCCTGGGTACGTGGTACGGAGCTTGGTATCAAAGAGGGGAATATGAATCGAAAAAAACAAACAGCCATCGTACTGGACGACTTTGGGCTGGTAGGTCGGGGTGATCAGTTCTTCGATAGCCAGCGGGTGGATGTTGAAGTTCTCCTGGAGATAGGTAATATCATCCTTCCCAGTGTTTTCAAAATCAAGCCAAGTGATTTTTTTGTGTTGGATGGTTTTCATCTTTTTCTTTGAGTGTTTGTTTCGCAATAATTATACCATAAAATATTGACAGAAGTAATAAACAGAGCCATAATCACGGCATCGTTACTTCACAAGGAGACAGTCATGCCAGTACGTAGCGTAAAGATTCTGAGCGATAAGCATCGGGATCATGAGTTCAAAGTGATCAAAGCGGGAAAAGACAATGATTTCACGGTCGCTATCAGCGGTACAGACCCCGTAACAGGCCAATTCGTCTCTCTCAGCGTGGTGATTGCGAGCCCTGGTCTCGGAGGAGGAAGAAACCGAGCAACATATCAGGCCATGCTAGGCTTGATGGCAGCTATGGAGAAAGACAACCCTACTGGAATATGAAGCGTATTGTTCTTGGCATCATCCGTCTCTATCAGAAAACCCTGTCCTTTGATCATGGGATTATAGGCAAGGTTTTCGGCGAGCGATTCTGCCGTTTCTATCCTACTTGCTCGGAGTATTCCTATCAGGCGATAGCGCGCTATGGAGTCATCCGAGGAAGCTGGATGGGCCTCAGACGAATCATCCGCTGCCATCCGTGGAACAACGATAGTGGGTATGACCCACTCGTGTAGTTTTTTTACAATGAAACAATAAGGAGTACCCCATGGCGGGAAGAAATTTCCGGGCTGTACAAGCCCAAGAAGGAGACTTCAGGAGGGAAAGGAAGATGCCCCTTCGAGTCGTGCAGGACAAGCAGGCGGACAAGGGAATGATGGAGTCAAAAAAACCAAAAGCCAGGGATATCGCAGAGCTGGCAACGTCGGTGACTTCATTGGCGGAAGTGCAATGTCTTGTCCCTGGCTGCAAGAGCAGATTTACATTTCCCTGGGGGGCTTATGATGTGCCAGGTGAAGTGCGCGCCGGTGTGTGTTCCCCCGAATGCAATGAGGCATATCGGAAAATCATCAGCGTGATTGAGTACAAGGTCCCCGAAACCGTACCAGTTGAGGAGAAACCATGAAGACCTCTAATAAGCCCACCGCTTCTGGTGGGGCAATTCCTGGCCAAATCGTGATGTGTCGTGCCGCTAATGATGGCAACGGCCTGCGTATCAGCCTTTACAAAGCAGTCACAAAGGAGCGTGAGCCAAGTCGTGTCTGTGGCAGTTGTGCTGCTCGCCTGCAGTGCGATACTCTCCACGATGAGCTCGTGCGCTCGGCCAGATAGCTGGCGACTAGCCGCCCACGCAGATAGTCCACAACAACAAGCCCAAAGGATTGATATCCTGAGGGCTTTTTTCTTGCTCAAAAACATGAATTAGCACTCGACTTGACAGAGTGCTAACCACTTTATATAATGGATTTGTAATAAAGATTTTACGAAAATGATTGATCGTCAAAAACAATTGTTGTCTGCGATTGTGGAGCTGTATACCAAGACGGCGGTACCAGTCGGGTCACAGGCACTCCTTGAGCACTACGATTTCGGAGTAAGCTCTGCGACACTGCGTAACGACATGGTGGCACTGGAAGAAGAAGGCTATCTGTATCAGCCGCACGTATCAGCAGGGCGTATCCCGACTGATGCTGGCTACCGGATCTATGTGGAAGAGATGATGGGGGATACTGATCTGTCACGCGAAGATCAGCGTCGTCTGCAGAAGGAGCTCTTGACCCTCAAGGCCAAGCACACTCGTCTGGGACGCAGTACCACCAAGCTTCTCTCTGCACTCTCTGGCAATCTCGCCGTTTCGGGCATCGTCGACAAAGATGAGTACTATGACTTCGGGATGCGGGAACTGATCGACAATCCGGAGTTTCAAGAAATGGATGAACTCTGCCAACTGGTAGAGACACTCGATTCGCTCGATGAGCAAGTAGACGGGATCATGCTCAAGCTGAAAGACGGAGAAACGCGCATTTTTATCGGGAGCGAAAATCCGATAGCTGGTATAAATAACTGCTCTATGATCGTGGCGCCGTACCAGACAGATGAAGGCCGCGGGATGCTCGCTATCATCGGCCCCAAGCGCATGGACTACGCCAAGAACAAATCCCTCATCGAATACATGCGCAAATTCCTCGGCTCCTCACACGTAATTATTCTCATCGCCTATGTCTAAAGAAAACAAACAACCAAGCAAGCGGCCGTATGAAATGTTTCAGTTGAGTCAGAAAGTGATCCTGTACGATCCAGCCGAGAAGAAGTTTCTTCTTTTGCGAGATGCTTTTCCTGACTATGATTTTCATAAGAAATACGGACCCTGGGATTTGCCAGGCGGTCGGGTGCATACTGACGAAGACTTGGCAGAAGCACTAAAGCGGGAACTTCAGGAAGAAATCGGTGACGATGTGACCTATGAACTGAAGCAGGCTATATCTGGACAACCCATTGATCTTTTTAGTACTGGTAATGATCAAGTGATTTCTCATCGAGTGATGCTCATGACACTCGCCATATATACCGGGGGTACGCCTCGACTGAGTGAAGAACATGACCAGCTGGAATGGAAAACAGCCGATGAAGTGGAGAGTGATGCCGTATATAAGCCATGGTTGAAAGAAGCGATACGGTCGGCGACGATCCATATCAAAGCACAGGAGGGTACGAATGATACGATGCGGGTGTTGGCGGACTTCGAGAATTACAAGAAGCGTCAGCAGGAGTCACAGAAAGAACTCGGAGGATATTTGATAGAAAAGCTCGTGCTCGATATCATCCCCGTCCTCGATAACTTCCG
Organism: Candidatus Moraniibacteriota bacterium; assembly: GCA_049303555.1. Lineage (GTDB taxonomy): Bacteria > Patescibacteriota > Minisyncoccia > Moranbacterales > UBA1568 > UBA1568. The sequence continues at coordinate 8,955 of JBAQNF010000090.1, forward strand.
CTCCGCCACCATGCATGTGCCACCCGAACAGAAGGAAAGTCCTTGGGTTGTCGGTATCCAGTACATCGAGAAGCAATTAGAAACCGTGCTGACAGAAAATGGAGTGACTCTGATAGATGCAGAACCAGGCACACTCTTTGACCCCAGTTTACACGAAGCAGTGGGTACAGAAGGGGAAGAAGAGAATAGTGAGCAACACAAGATAGCAAAAGTTTTACAGAAAGGTTACAAAGTTGGCAATAAGGTAATCAGAGCAGCAAGAGTCAGCGTCAAATAAGAAATAATTTCAGTGGTAATAAAATAAGTATAAACATATGGCCAAGATATTAGGAATCGATCTCGGGACTACCAACTCAGCCATGGCTTTCGTGGAGGGTGGAACTCCGACCATTATCGAGAACAAAGAAGGTAATCGCACCACACCATCGATGGTGGCGGTGAGTAAGACGGGTGAGCGCCTGGTAGGACTTCTCGCCAAGCGTCAGGGTGTGACCAATCCAGAAAACACGCTCTACTCGGTGAAGCGTCTCATCGGACGGCATTTCAACGATGAAGAGGTTAGCCGTGATATGAAGACCTTGCCATACAAGGTCATCCAGGCAGGTGAGGGTGTGAAGATCTTGATGGGTGGCAAGGAGTATACGCCACAGGAGGCTTCCGCCATGATCCTCTCGAAACTGAAAGCCGATGCCGAGGAGAAGCTTGGGGAAAAAATTACCGATGCCGTCATCACGGTACCGGCCTACTTCGATGATTCACAGCGCAAAGCGACCAAGGAAGCAGGAGAAATCGCTGGCTTCAATGTCCGTCGTATTATCAATGAGCCAACCGCTGCTGCTTTGGCTTACGGGTTCAACAAAAAGAAAGACGAGAAGATCGCGGTCTATGACTTGGGCGGTGGAACATTCGATATTTCCATCCTCGAAGTGTCCGAAGACACGGTAGAAGTGCGCTCGACCAATGGTGACACGCACCTCGGTGGCGATGACTTCGACCAGCGTATCATTCATTGGATCCTCGATGAGTTCAAGAAGCAAGAAGGCCTCGACCTGTCGAAGGATCCTCTCGCCCTTCAGCGTATCAAGGAAGCAGCCGAAAAGGCCAAGATCGAGCTCTCGACCGCCAATGACACTGAAATCAACCAGCCGTTTATCACTGCCGGTGCCGATGGTCCCAAGCACCTCCTCATCAAGATGACTCGAGCCAAGCTTGAAGAATTGGTCGGGGACTTGGTGACTGCTTCGTTTGAACCAGTCAAGAAAGCGCTGGCCGATGCCAAGCTTGATGTGAAAGATATCAGCGAAGTGGTGCTGGTCGGTGGTATGACTCGTATGCCACTCGTCCTTGCAGAAGTGGAAAAGTTTTTCGGTAAGAAACCAAACATTACCGTGAACCCTGATGAAGTGGTCGCCCTCGGTGCCGCTATCCAGGGTGGAGTGCTCGAAGGTTCGGTGAAGGACGTTCTGTTGTTGGACGTAACACCACTGACCTTTGGTATCGAGACTATGGGCGGTGTCCGTACACCGCTTATCGATCGCAACACGACCGTGCCAGTCAGTCGCTCACAGGTTTTCTCGACCGCCTCTGACAATCAGCCGTCTGTTCAGATCCATGTGCTCCAGGGTGAGCGCGAGATGGCTGCCGACAACAAATCCCTCGGCCAGTTTATCCTCGATGGCATCATGCCAGCTCCTCGTGGTGTCCCACAGGTCGAGGTGACATTTGATATTGATGCCTCTGGTATCCTGACCGTGTCGGCCAAAGACAAAGCGACTGGCAAGAGCCAGAACATCCGCATCGAATCATCGACCGGTTTGTCGAAAGACGAAATCGAGCGTATGAAGAAAGATGCCGAGATGCATGCCGAAGAAGACAAGAACAAGAAAGCCCTGATCGAAGCTCGCAACATGGCCGATACTCTGTCCTACACGACGGAGAAAGCCATGAAGGACGCCGGTGACAAGGTCACGGCTGATGAGAAGAAACCAGTAGAGGAAGCCATCACCGAACTCAACAAAGTAAAGAATGGTGATGATCTTGAAGCAATCAAGAAAGCAACCGAAGTCCTTTCACAAGCTGCTCAGAAGATCGGTGAGAAGCTGTACCGCGCCTCGGCTGAAGCAGCCGATTCGGGCAAGCAAGCCGCCGGCACCGAAGGAGCCAAGGCAGAAGGCACGACTGAGGCTCCGAAGGACGCCGAAACCGAGCCAGCTCCTGCCGAAGAGGCGAAAGCCGATGAATCTAGCGCAGAAAAGCCTGCCCGCGATGCTAGTGCAGACGGGAAATAAGGAGTAGCATAAAAGCGGGGCATTTCGCCCCGCTTTTATACTTGAATTAAGACAGAATTATGACAGAAAAAATAAGATTAATTAGTTCGGTACTAGTAGCTGTTCTGTTGATGGCGATTACAGTATTGGTTGGCTATATGATTATCTGGCTACCAAAAGTTAGCCAATCGGCAGATCGATTGAATAAGGCGAAATGTCTTGAGTCTTACCAGGTTCAGGGCCAACCGCCACTTGGTGCGTGTGGTTATGATTTCAAATAAAATAACAAACGCAAGAGCGGAGGTTTTGACCCCGCTCCTTCATTAGAAAAATTATGGCGACTTTCGATTATAAATCTCAATCAAAAAGAGCGCTGGATTTAGGTGACAAATATTATGATTTAGCGAACTCCTATTTAGATAATTTCGTTGATAAACTAATTTCTGCATCTATATTCTCATTAGGATTTATTGGATTACTTATTCAGAAAGTGGATATAAGAAACTATCCTTTTTCAGAATACATATTCATACTTGGTACGCTAGCATTTATATTAGTTATTTTATTAGGAATCTTTTTTAAATATACAATCAATAAATTTCTCAGCGATGTTGGTGATTCTTATAATGATAGACATAGAAAAATTGAACACTTTATTTACGAAAATAACAGTAGTGAAGGAAAAGTCGAAATTGATAAGGTTCTAAATTTATCGAAAATTTTAGATGAACACGAACCTTGGTGGTATAAATTTCAAATAAGTTTATTTCTTATAGGGGTGATTTGCTTTGGTTTCTTGCTTTTCTCTATTCTTACATTCGATACTTTTAAAAATGAGTGTATTCAAATAATATAAATTAAAGTATTTTATGGCACAAAAAGGATTTTTAAAAAATGATACGCTTCTTAATGAAGACTACAGGGTCAATGATTTATTGGATTTTTCGCCAATAATATCAAAATTTAAACAATTTCTATCAAATATCAACGGACATTCACTCGTTGGACTAGTTGGAGATTACGGAACTGGTAAAAGTACAATGTTATACCAGATAGAGAAAGAAGGCCCAGATAATTGGATGGTCTTTGATGCATGGGCATTTCCAAACCGAGAAAATCTTTGGGAGGGGTTTGTTTTGGATTTTGCTAAAAAACTATCGTCGGGTGAATTTAAAAAAGCTAGAAACAAAATTGATGGAAAATCAACAGAAGACATTAAGTCTTTAGTAGGAGTTCTTTCTGAGGGAATAAATCTTTTTCTTCCGGGAGCGAGTGTTGTTAAAAACTTTTCTTCTTTATTTAAATCATCCCCAGCACGAAGAGTCTTTGAGTTTAGAGAAATGCTATACGAATTAATAGAGAAATGTAATTCCGATTTGTTTATTGTGCTTGAAGATGCTGATAGGGCTGGTTACGAAGGCGTTGTTTTTCTTGAAACTATAAAGCAATTTATAACTAAGGAGCTTTCAAATTATAAAGAACATAAAATTACATTTATTGTTCCTATCGCAATAAAAAATTATAGAAATCTAGATTACGAAGAATCTTATAAAAAGACGCTAGACTATAAGTTTGATTTTGAACCAGATATAAATTTTGAAAAGTTTGTCGAAGACGTTTTTTTTCAATCACAAGAAGAGTCAGAGAAGTATCCTCACTGGAAAGAAAATTTGAATAGTCTATGTAAGTTTTTTATTGATAACGGGCATACAATTCGTAGTCTGAAGGCGATTTTAAGAGATACAAATCATTCATTCATTACCCAGACATTAATAGAAAATTTTACACCAGATGCGCGTGTGTTAATTCTTATAAGGATGCATGATTATTTAGGGGATGGATACTCGATGCAAGGTTTGCCACGTGATGTAAGACAAGTACAAAAACTTGAAACTGGTAGAAAAAACTATTACGGATTGTTCTTCATAGCAATCAATAAAAATGTAGTGGTTGGTGATATTGTAAAAAATGCTAGTAGTTATAACATTCCAGATATAGTTTTCGTAAAAAATCATAAACACGTATTACCCGAACAGTGGTATGATCACTTTGATAGAGGGATTAACTGGTTTCAGCTTTCGGATTTGTATTTGAAAAAATCAACAACCGAAATATAGTTTACAGGACTTAATTGATAAATAACTTTATGAACTTCATCGTCATCTACATCACTCACAAGAAATATGAGTTTATCTAACCTTGAAAAAGCATTGCGAAAGTCTTGGGCGAAGGAGACATCGTATTTTCCGGATTTGTGGACTGCTGATAATTCAGCTTTAGGTCAATGTGCTGTTACTGCACTTGTGGTCAATGACTATCTTGGTGGCGAAATCGTGTGGGCCGAAGCAGTCTTGCCTGATGGACAAACGATATCTCATTACTTCAACCTTATTGATGGGAAAGAGATCGATTTGACTCGGTCTCAGTTTCCCGAAAGAACAGCTATTCCGAAAGGGGTGATGAAAAATAAAAACTTTACGACGACGCGCGATTTTGTGCTTTCAAGTGAGAACACAAGAAAACGTTACGAAATACTAAGGGCAGTAGTCACTCAATGTTTGAAAGAAGAAATATGAACTTTATCGTCATCTACATCACTCACAAGAACAAGAAAGAAGCGAAGAAAGTTGCCGAAGCCTTACTTCGTGACCGGTTGATTGCCTGTGTGAACTATTTCCCTATTGAGAGTAGCTACTGGTGGAAAGGGGAGATTACCACTGCTAAAGAAATCGTGACGCTGGTCAAAACGAAAAAAGAAAACTGGACCAAGGTGAAGAAAGCGGTGGAAGCCATCCATCCCTACGAAACCCCATGTATCATGAAACTCGATGTCGAGTCCAATGCCTCCTACGTGAAGTGGATTAAAGACGAGACAAAGTAAAACCGACCACCTTGTGAGTGATCGGTCGGGGGACAGCTGTTGCTGCCAGTCGCTATTCGTCGTAGGGATCTTCCCACGACTTCTTGAACCGGCGCTCATTGCCGGTATAGAGACTGTACCAGGAAGTAGGTGCGCCACCTGGTTGAGCCAAGTCCTTCAGTGGTTGGTGGCATGAGCACCGGTACGGTGGCCCAAACACCAACCAAAGGAGTAAGAGGAATGAGAGAAACTCCATGAATGCCTCCGGTTTGAATTGAGTGTCCGTGAATTTACGAACTTTTTATTATAGCACTTTTTTAGTATAAAGTCAATAGTGGTGATAAAACGAAATAAAAATGTACCATAATTCCACGGCCGTGGAATTATGGTACATTTTGAAAAGAGGAGAACGAGGTGATTGATTACGTAACAAAAGAAAAAAGGAAGGGCGTTGCCTTCCTGTGGGTGCTGGAGCATGCTTCTAGAGGCCGTATACGTAGTTGAATGACTTGTCGTATTCTTCGATACCAACGAAGGGGACATCTCCCGCAAAGGGATAGGGGCGATGGCACCTCCCGCAGTAGGGTGTTCCCCCGGACATGCCTCCGAGGTATTGCCTCACGATTGATCCACTGCAGTTGGTTTCAACGCAGTTTCCGTCTTTGCCATCTGATTGGACGAAATGCGCCAATGCCCGACGATCCATTTCTACGCGTACTTCCGGAGGGATGCGCCGGATGGAAGATTCGAATCTCTGTGCTTGCTTAGCCAGATCGGACAATTGTCTCAATCTTTCAGTCTCTGTTAAAGGACTATTCATTTTTTGCTCCAGTTGATTCAAGATAATCAAAATGTACCAACTCCGAGACGAAGAGTCAATTTCCAAAACTCATCTTTAAACGGTCGTGTAGAGATGTGTTCGTTGGCGAGGAGCGAAACAAAATAAAAAGAAAAGGCCGGCTCTCACGTGGAGAGTCGGCTTTGGGTGCTGGTTCGAGGTGTGTTCAGTCGCCAAAACTGCCGCTTGAACTGCCGCTGTCAGTGGGTGAGCAGTTGTCGCCACTCGGACCCCAGCCGCCGTCATTGTTTGGCGCTGGCTCAGAACCGCAGGATGACGACTTCCGGTCGCTGTCGTTGAGCACATCGCCGATAATGCCACCAGTCAGATTACCACCGACGAGAGCACCAACGAGGCCGTTGTCCGTGACATAGCCTGCGACCGCACTCATCAGGACAAGCCCGTCATCACCAGAGTCGCTCGAAGGAGCTTATCGACGAGTTCCGTGGGTTGGCGTGGCCCTTGCGTGGTTGGCCGGCCGGGTCTGAACAGGTCGTAAGGGCATAGGGTTGTCCCAGGTCTGC
>JBAQNF010000091.1:0-3699 GCA_049303555.1 Candidatus Moraniibacteriota bacterium
GCTTTGGACAGATCGAGAAGGTCGGCGTGATGGTGATATATGGCAACCGGTAGTTGGAAAGAATCTTTTTCACCAGATTGCGACAGGCCTCCGGAGACGAAATCTTTTCACTCATGTAGCAGTGCAACACCGTCCCACCCGTATACTTGGTCTGAAGATTGTCCTGCAGGTCGAGCACCTCAAACACATCGTCGGTATATCCTACTGGCACCTGAGACGAGTTGGTATAGTAGGGAGCCTCAGTCGTGCCAGCCTGGATGATATCAGGGAAACGCTTGCGGTCTTCCTTGGCGAAGCGATAGGTCGTCCCTTCGGCTGGAGTAGCTTCCAGATTGTAGAAGTTATGTGTCTCTTCCTGAAAGGATTTAATCTTTTCCTGCATATAGACCAGCACTTCCTCAGCAAAAGCATTACCCCACTTGGTGGTGACGTTCTCTTTGTCATCCGTGAAGTTTCGAATCGCCTCGTTCAAACCGTTGATGCCAATGGTCGAGAAATGATTCTTCAGATACCCGAGATAGCGCTTGGTATATGGGAACAGTCCCCGATCAATCCATTCCTGAATGACTTTGCGCTTGATCTCAAGCGACGTCTTGGCCAGATTCATAAGCAAATCAATCTGAGCAAAAAACTTTTCTTTATCACCTTTGGCCAAGTAACCAATGCGAGCGGCATTGAGCGTCACCACGCCGATGGAGCCGGTCATTTCGGCCGAACCGAACAGTCCGCCACCGCGCTTGCGGAGCTCCCGCAAGTCGAGCTGCAAACGGCAGCACATGGAGCGCACGTCACCAGGATTCAAGTGTGAGTTGATGAAATTCTGAAAGTACGGAGTCCCGTATTTAGCCGTCATCTCGAAGAGTGGCAGGTTTTTCGGGCTTTCCCAGTCGAAGTCTTTGCCGACATTGTAGGTCGGAATCGGAAAGGTAAACGTCCGTCCCTTGGCATCACCAGCCGTCATGATGTCGATAAATGCTCGGTTAACGATATCCATCTCTTTCCCGAGTTCACCAAACGTATACTCAAATGGCTTACCACCAAGGAGCAGTCGCTTCTCCTTCAGGTCTTCTGGACAGTCCCAGTCGAGTGTGATGTTGGTAAATGGTGTCTGTGTCCCCCAGCGTGATGGAATGTTCAGGTTAAACACAAATGACTGGAGATTTTGGTAGACATAGGCATAGACCATATCGGCCACGTAGGCCTCCCGCTTTTCCTCTGTCGCAAACTGTACGCCATATTTTTCAATCTGCGCCCGCACTTCCAGTTCTTTCTTCTTCACAAACGGCGCCATGTAGGTATCAAAGCTCGAAAAGGCCTGAGCACCCGCCCATTCGTTCTGAAGTGTTCCGAGAAAGTTCACCATCTGTGACACTGCGGAGGAAAGATGCTTCGGCGGACCAGACTCTACTTTGTTGTCCACGCCATTGAAGCCCTCCTCAAGCAACACGCGCAAGCTCCAGCCAGCACAGTATCCCGAAAACATATCCAGGTCATGGATGTGATAGTCGCCATTGCGGTGTGCTTCCCCGACGTTTTTTGGATAGATATGTGAGAGCCAATAGTTGGCAATCACGCTCCCAGCGGTATTGAGAATCAATCCTCCGAGTGAGTAACCCTGATTGGAATTGGCATTGACCCGCCAGTCAGCCCGATTGAGATAGTCCGCCACTGTCTTTTCCACTTCAATGACCACATTGCGATCAGCGCGGGCTTCGCGTCGCTTCTCACGATAGAGGATATAGGCTTTGGCCATCTCGGCATAGTCAAACCGGATGAGGACGTCTTCGACAACATCCTGAATTTGCTCCACGGTCGGAATCTTGTCGCTCCACTGCTCCTCTAGCTCCACAGCCACTTCCGCCACTAGCGCCTCTGGGATGAGCGAATCGTCCTGTCCTACGGCCTGAGCTGCCTTGGTAATGGCATCCCGGATCTTATCAATCTCAAAGTCGACGATGGCTCCATTTCTCTTCTGGATCTTGTACAGTGGCATAGCAGCTTTGTGTATTTATGGGTGAATTATTTTGTGCTGATTCTTGATCGCACAATAATAAACACCAAAAAACACAAAAGGTGTCTCGCGACACCTTGTTCCAATTTCTCTCAGATTTTACCCCTTATTTAAGCGGTCCTTCAGTTTTTTCCGGGTCCGGCTCAGAACCAATTTCACGGCGTTTTCTGTCTTCTCAATCTTCTTGGCTATTTCCTTCACTTTCAGACCATCATGATACTTCATAAGCATGACGCTCCGCTCTACCAGAGACAGATCCGTAAGCAATGCCTCTAGGCGATCCTCCACCGGATGAGCGGCTGGCGTGTGTTCATCGACAAGCTCAGCATGCTGAAAAAGCGATACCGTCGGGTGCTCCCGTTTCCGATAATAGTTGACGAGGACACTATGCGCCACATGGAGCAGATAGGTATAGTATGAAGCGTTGGCCATACGAAAGGCCGGCAAGTAACGAAATGCCCGAGCAAACACCTCCTGGGTCAAGTCTTCTGCTAAAGGACGATCGCCTCCCAAGCGCCGAGAAAAATATTCTTGCACCAAAGCGGCATATTTTTCATACAATCCGGAGAATTTTTCAGGCTGTTCTTGAGCTGCCGCCACAAGTATGGCGTCTTCTTTGCGACGCAGAAACTTCTGATCAGTCGGGTCGATAAATGACTCCCGCAAAAAACTGGTCGCACTCTGAAAACCAGCCTCCCAGGAAGGCACTACCCCCGCAAACACCGTGCCATCTTTCTTCTTGCTCAGTACCTGAAACATCCAAGTAAAGAAATTCCTGTCCTGCGCCATATGACTAGCTCGATCCAGAAACTCCTTCCCGAAGGCAAGCTCACTCTCACGATCAGAAAGCTCCGGATGCACCTCGGCAAAAAATTGTGGCACGCCAAGACTGTCACGAATGGGTACGATAAAAATATGCTCATCATTCTTGGCACCGTTCTTTCGTGTATTCTTTACTTCACCGACAAACGGCTGGCTCTCCGTGTTGATGGTCCGCCACAACGTCGAATAGAATTTCTTTTTCATTTTCCCACCCCACAACTGTCCCGGCTTTTTGCCAATAATCTCCGCCACCGAAAAACCAGTACGCCGCTCAAGGGCGCTACTGGCATACAAAACCCGCGACTCCGTATCAGTGATAAGGAGCCCGCCAGGCAGGTGATCAAGCGTGTCTTTGAGAGTAGTAGGAGTCATATACTCCCATCATACCATGCCGATTTTTCCAAAGAAAAAAGCCCTTTCTGAGGGCTTTCTTAAATTTTCCAAACCACTTCTGTACACGAGCCTTTCTCAGGGTACCAGCCTTCGGCTGACCGGCCAGGTCCCTCCTGAGTGAGAATCCCGTGCAACTGCTCGAGCGGATCACCATGCGAGACCAGAATCACTTTTTGTCCGCTGTGTTTTTTCTTCAATTCATCAAGAAACTCTTCCAAACGACTCCTGACATGAAGAAAGCTTTCCATGCCGTCGGCCTGGTCGGGATTGAGACGCATCTGTGGATCGGGATATTTCTCTAAAAGTTCTTTTTGATTGTGCTCATTGAATCTCCCCATGCCCACTTCCCACAACCGATCGTCAAAAAGTATAGGAAGGCTCGTAGCTTCTGAAATGATACCAGCCGTTTCTTTGGCACGCAGGATGGGCGAACTATAGAGAACATCGGCCTGTACGGTGGCTAGGTACTTGGC
>JBAQNF010000092.1:0-13860 GCA_049303555.1 Candidatus Moraniibacteriota bacterium
GGGATGGACCATCAGATCCAGAAAATACATGGGTGATTTTCCCCGCAGAACAGTTTTGACCCCCGAACTAAGCGAACGTGCTGGTGAGTGGGGTCTTTTTTTGTCCTTTTTACCAAGTTGACAGAATAGCAAAGAAAACGCATACTAGTGGGGATTTCTTTAACAACAGGAGATGACACGATGATTTTACAAGAGAATTGGTTTCAAGGAACTGCTTTCTTGGAGCCGGAGGAGTCAGTCGTTTTTCCCGCTCGGGGCATGACCGATCCAGCCGAGTTTTTGAATCGGCCACACGTACACGCTTTGGAGTCTTTTTGGAGATGCATAGTACCGGTGCTCAGGCCGGTTATGCATGCGCCAGAGCGTATGTATGTGGCTGGACGCTTCAAAAAAACTGGCTGTCTGAGGAGTCGACTTGCTTGCGATCGTCGCATGTATTTTGAAATTCCTCGAGTACCCGCCCACTGGGAAGACCTCGTCAGTCTTACCGAAACGAGGTCACAAAAGCGGTGTCGCTACCTCCTTTTTCTGGAGGGTGTTGGCGGTGAGATTTTTCCAGTCAGCGCAGCCAGACAGCACGTCAACTGGATCATTTTTCCATGGAAACCAAAGGATGATGGTTGCTATGAGGCTGGTGAACACATCCTGCTTCCGAGTGACGAGTTACCCCTCGCTTGAGCTTGTACCTAACGACCCGTGAATATGGCGAACCCGCCAGTGACACGGGTCTTTTTTTTGCAAATTATTGCAGCTTGAAAGAAAGGAGGGAATCTTTGGTAGTGACGAAGACTTCGTTTTGCTTTTCGTTGACTGAGAGGCTGGTGCCTTCGGACAACACGGGGTCGGTATATGTCTTGAGAAGTTTGCCATCTTGATTCCAGACCAAGATACTCTGGTGTTCGCTATCGAGGGCATAGAGAGAGGCAAGGTCGGGCGAAGTGTAGAGGTCAGTGACAGTCAGTCCGTTTTCGGGTGTTTCAAATGTGCTGGTGGCACGGCCACGGAAGAAGCCTTTGACAGTGGAGGTATCTGGGTTGACGAAGATAGTTTCGCTGACGGCCAGATGAGAATTTTCTTCGATAGCGACACTTTCTTTGAGCCAGGGAGTGGCTGCGCCAAACCCACCAGGAGCGCGTGGGAAGCGGTAAATCTGATCGGTAGTACTGTCTAAGACGTAGAGATAGGTGAGGTAGGTACCAATCCCAATCACTTTGCTATTTTCTGGTAGTGGAGGGGTGTTTTCCACAAAGGACTTATTCAAAGGACTGAAGGCATAGAGCTTGCCCGTTTCGGTCGCGATGAAAATAAGTCGTAGATCATCCATAGCGGTGGCAAAGGTGACTCGCTCACCGTTTGGGAGAGGAAATGACTTTTTTTCACTGACAATCATGATACTTTTTTCGGTGATGAGGTAGGCCACGTCGTTCAGTATCACTGACGTCACCGGTGTTTCCGGCGCATTTTTCAGAATGGTGGTGATGGCATTCTGACTCTCACCAGTATCTGAAGGGAGTTCAGTGAAAAGCGACTGGGAGGTTGTCTCGGGAGTTTGTGTTGTAGGAATAGACGGAAGAAACAAAAATCCGAGAGTAGCGAAGAAAAGTATTCCGATAGAGCCAAGGAGGAGGTATTTTTGACGAGGAGAAAGGCGTTTCATGGTCGCCCAGAATTTCTGGGAGAAAGTTAGAACAGTACCGGTGAAAAATCTCTGGAGGTGTGTTTTCAAAGAAAGTGACTGGAAGTATTGGGAAATGGTTTGGAATGTCCCGCGCAGTTTTTGGATGAGGAGCACGAAGAAAGCGCGTGTTTTTTCCTTGAGAGGAAAACGCTCCCCGATGGTCTGGGGCTGAGGAGCCGAAGAGGGGGAGGGTTGAGCGGTCCGCGTCACCTCTCGATCTTTTTGGTAAAAAAGCGCCAGCTTGTCTCTCAGAAACTGAGGCATGCTGTCCATTGGTTCTGACGACAGTGTCTCTTGATGAGTTGCCTCTTCTTTTTCTGGGAGGAGATTCTCGGAAATTTCAGGGGGAAGAGATGTTTCTTTTTTGGGCAGAGGAATATCGGAAACGGAAATAACAGGGGCGGGCTGCACAGTGGCAGCCAAGGCAGCCTGAGCGGCAGCTCGCTCCTTTTTGGCTTCTTGATGAGCGCGCCATTGTCTTCTGATTGCACGAGCAATTTTTTTATTGAAATCCCGACGTTGTTCGTTCAGTACGCCAAAGAAGAGGGCGCTCTGTTTTTTTGTTTTTCGGAGCCACTTGCCTTGGGTTGCCAGGAACGAAGCGGCGTGCTCCGTACAGGAGAGCCAGAATTCTTGGAAGATGAGGTGACGAGCTGGTGCTTCGGGTACGTCTCCTTGGACGTAGATATGGCCGGTTTTAGTATCGATATAGTCCGCTTCTTTTTCATTTTGCTCATTTGGGACGATAACCGGCATCGATGGGGCAGCCGGCTGTTTGGCAGCGAAAGCAGACTGGCTGAAAACGTTTTTGGTTTGAACGGGGGCTGTTTCTTTGGTTTTGGCAGCGGATACTTCGGCCAGGGTGCTTTCGGATACATCGATGACCATCAGTCCGGACATGTCGAGCTCGTTGACCAGGGCGGTTTTGAGGAACTGAGTGAAGCGTTCTCGATCCATGCGAGAGGCGTGCTTGGCCAGTTCTTCCAAAGAGAACAAAGCCAGGATTTCAGGAGAGCCCAAGAGTATCTGGTCTTCGGCAGTGAGACGACCGCTCGAAACTTCGACGAATGTTTTGATGGGGTGGATATGGGATTCTTCTGATGCTAGGCCCTCACCGATATCGGCGAGGTTTCCGTTACGAAGGAGAAGAATTTTGGCATGACCGGTGATCGAGAAATGAAAGCTGTTTTTTTCCAGGACGCCCAGTGCGCCATGGAGTTTGCCAAGCCACGTGATATTACCGTGTTTGACTAGCTCCGCCAGCGCCAGATTGATTTTGTGGAGCGCTGCTTCGAAGCTTTCGACGGCTCCGCGACGGGGGTTGTTGAAGTATTCCTTCTTGGCCACCGAAGCAAGAAAGTTGACGATGTAGGCTGAGTCTTCGCTCTGATCGTCAATTTCAAAAACACCCACGAGGGTGCCGAGGTTGGCCCGAGATATGTTTTCACCCGTAGAACTGAATGTTCGAATAAAAGGCTGAAAAGATCGGCCGCTGACTACGAGTATCTCCGTGACTGAAGTCTTCAGTTCCGGCAATGGTTTGGTTTTTTCTTGACGTCGTTTTTCTTGCATACTGACAAAAGAGCACATTCAAAAAGGATATTTTTTCCCAGTAACTCTCTCAAATCTCAACGCTGATATTATAGCAAGAAACAAGCGCTTGTCTCATAAAACATCCAGATTTCGGCTGCAAACCTCTCAAAGCTCAAAGGATTATCATGATAGTCCTTCTCACTTTTCAAGGCTTTCGCTCGAAATCTGAATGTTTTCTAGAGACATGAGATTTGAGAGAGATACTTGGAGGGCAGATGTATACAGTATACCACAAAAAGCTCTTGTTCGAGAGCTTTTTTACCCCATTGTCCACTTTTCGGCCAATTTTGACTTTTCCTTGTTTTTCCCTATACTGAAGGGGATGGAAAGAATCTCTTTGATCCGTTTGATAATGTCTGTACCGTATGTCGCTTGCCCTCTTTGATACGCTGTTTGGTTCCAAGGCTCGTTCTCGGCTGATTCGTTTCTTTCTCCTCAATCCGGGGGTGGAGTTCAGTGCCTCCGAGGTGTCTGAAAAAACACTTATTTCGCGACCAGAATCTTCGCGGGAACTGGTACGTCTGACCAAGATGAAGCTGGTACTGGAACGTTCTCGTAAGGGCAAGAAATGCTTTGTCGTCAATGAAGACTTCCCTTTTCATACGGAGTTGAAGAGTTTGGTATCGAAGCTCAATGTCCACGCACAGTCGCAGATTTTTCGGAAGTTGAAAATCGTTGGTGAGGTCAAGCTCATTCTTATCAGCGGACTGTTCATCAACTATCCGAAGAGCAAGGTAGACATGATTCTGGTGGTGAACAATGTCAATCGGACGAAGCTGAAGCATGCCATTGCGCATCTCGAGGCTGAGGTCGGGAAAGAAATCCGCTTTGTGCTTATGAACAACGAAGAGCTGCACTATCGATTGAATATGCTCGACCGCTTCTTTATTGAATTTCTGGAGGGTCCTCACGAAGAAGTGACCAATAAGGTGCCGGAACTCAAACGATTTATCGCCGGGCTCAAGAAATAGACTTTTTAGGAAGAAGGAAAACAAATATGCCTGCATGGGAACTTATCCTTATTATCGCTGTGGCTAGCCTGATTTTTGGACTAGCCTTTTTTGTCTATCGACATTTTGGACAGAAAAATGAGAGCGCGGGAGATCTTTCACTACAGATTGGAAAACTGGAAGGGCGCTTCGACGAACGGATGCAGTTTATCTCTCAGACGCTCAATCAGCAGCTGGGGAATTTTCAGCACACGCTCGATCGGCGACTGGATGATAATACCAAGCGTCTGGATCAGCGTCTTGATGTGGCGGCGCGTTCATACTCTGATGTGCAGAAGAGTCTTGAGCAGATGCGTCAGTCGAGCGACAAGATTCTGGAAGTCGGCAAGGAAGTGGCTTCACTGCAGGAAATTCTCAAAGCCCCGAAAATCCGCGGTGGGTTTGGAGAGCTGATGCTGAAGGATTTGCTCGGTCAAATGCTTCCGAAAGAAAATTTTTCTCTCCAGTATGGATTTCGGAGTGGTGAAACAGTCGATGCTATCATTCGTCTCCAGGGAGGATTGATCAGTGTCGATTCCAAGTTTCCTCTGGAGAACTTCAAGAGAGTTATAGCGGCACATACCGACGAGGAACGGAAGGTGGCCCGCCGGCAGTTTTATACCGATGTGAAGAAGCATATTGATGCTATCGCGACCAAGTATATCGTGCCGGAAGAGGGGACGCTCGATTTTGCGCTCATGTATATTCCGGCGGAAAATGTCTACTACGAGATTATTATCAAAGATGATGACGAACAAGGGCTCCTTGACTATCTCGGAACCAGGCGGGTGATACCGGTGTCCCCGAACTCATTTTATGCCTATATGCGCACGATTCTCTTTGGTCTTCAGGGGTTTCAGATAGAGAGGCGTGCCAAAGAGATCATGGGACAGCTCGAGAAACTCAGTCGATCTTACGAGCGCTTTGAAAAGGAATTCGACGTGTTGGGGAACCATATCGGCAATGCTCACAAGAAGTATGAGGATGCGGAGAAGTATCTTGGGAAAGTTGGTGATCAGCTGGAGCGTACGCGTATTGGGGACGGTGAGGGGGCGGCGATTTTGCCTTCTTCAAAAATTGCAGAAGATAAGGATTGAACGTGAGTGTATGATGCAGAAATTTCAACAAGGCTGGGAACGTTCATTGGCTCAGTCTGACGGCGGAGTGAGTTTTTGGAACAATATGTTGGTACGTATTCTCTTCGGAGCAGCGGTACTCGCCATTTTTTTAAGCCTGGGTGTGTTGGGATACTTTATAAAGCCAAGTGACGCGGTGCTGATGGTACTTCATTACAACGTGTACTTCGGGGTGGATTTGCTGGGTCTTTGGTGGCAGGCCTATATATTACCATTTCTCGGGGGAGTCTTTTTGTTCGGACATCTTTTTCTCGCGAGACGCTTCTATGCTCGAACCGAGCGCATCGCGTGTTATTTGATGCTTCTTTCTTCGGGTATGCTGTCATTTGGAATACTGGTAGCGACCGTCAGTGTTGCCCTGATCAATTATTGACGTGATATGCGTTTTGATCTCTTCCTTCAGCCTCTGGCAATGTCGTTTGCCCTGACCATCGGGTTTTGCCTCCTCTTTCTTCTGGTGCCACTTTTTCGTCGACAAGTATGGCGAAGCGGCAATCGACACCAGGGAAAATCCTCTCTGTCACGTCTTGGTGGACTGGCGATGGCACTTTCCTTTTTGTTTACTGTGGCTATCGATCCGCACTTGGTAGTGACGCGAGAAATCTTCGGACTGCTTCTTGGAGGTACGATGGTGTGTTTGTTTGGGCTGTGGGATGATGTCCGAGAACTGGGCTTCAAAGTACAGACATTTTTTCAGGTGGCGATAACGGTTATCCTTTTTACCTTTGGGTTGCGAATCACTTCGATTAAGAATCCTTTTGGAGAGAACTTCATGCTCGGTGAAGAAGGGGGTATCATTATTCTCCTCGGATTCGCCCTGTTGCTTCTGTGGGTGTTCTTGGTCATGAATGCTGTGAATTGGCTCGATGGATTGGATGGTCTTTTGGGTGGCGTGGTGGCTATCACTTTGGTGACTATCTTCTTTCTCAGCTTGAAGCCGGAGGTCAACCAACCGCCAGTGGCACTGCTTTCGCTCATCGGAGTCGGCATCACTGCCGGATTCTTATTTTTCAATATTCATCCGGCGAAATTACTCGCCGGAACTGCCGGATCGCTCTTTCTTGGATTTCTTATCACCGTGCTTTCGATTATTGCCGGCACAAAAATTGCTACCGCACTTTTGGTGCTGTCGCTCCCTATTGCGGATGCGTTGTGGGTTATTGGGGAGCGCCTCTCTGCCGGAAAATCTATCTTTCAGCCAGACAAGCGTCATCTGCACTATAAGTTGCGTGAGCTGGGCTGGTCAGAGAGGCGTATTGCTTGGTTTTTTTCTTTCTTCACTGCCTTGATAGCGGTCATTGCCCTCAATACCGAGGCACTCGGGAAATTCATCGCCTTTCTTTTGGTGTTTGCTGTTCTTTTTTCTTTCTTGATGTTTGTAGCGGAGCGGACACGTCGCCAGAAGAAAGTATAATACCTGTTTGTATGAAAATCCTTCTGGTTATCGGTATTGGCATGAGCATAGGTCTGGTCTTTTTTGCAGTGAGACAGACCACTTTCTTCGTACGCGAGTCAGTTCCTACCCAGATTATTTTGGCAGGCAAGACCTATAGTCTCGAGGTGGCAACTACGGTACAGGAGCAGGCTTTGGGACTCGGCGAGCGGGACGTGCTTTGTGAGCAGTGCGCCATGCTTTTTTTATTTCAAGATGTTGAAGAGCATGCGTTTTGGATGAAGGGTATGCGTTTTCCTTTGGATATTGCTTGGCTGCTTGACGGCCGGGTGGTGCATATTGAACATCGTGTCCCGAATGATTCGATGACAGTATACGCTCCTTCGGGAAAATCAAACCAGGTATTGGAATTCAATGCGGGGGTTCTTGATAGGGTGCAGGTCGGTGATAGACTTCTCTTTTCTTTTTGAAGGATAACAAAAACCCCGCCGTTGCGGGGTTTGAGTATTTCTCTAGAGAAAGAACGGCATGACTGACAATAACGGTCTTAGCGGTAAGCGTTGACACGAGCAGAATACTTTTTCAGATTCTGGAGCTGCTTGTCGTTTAAGGTCTTTGATTTCTCAATAGCCTGACTGATCAGGGTCTTGGAGAATTCAATCGAGGTACCTGACTGTACGCCACCCTGGTGGGCGACATTTTTGCGGAGGTAGTCTTCGATGTAGATCTTGTGTTCAGCAGAGAGTGAGGAATCGGGGTTCTTTTCGAGGGAATGAGCGAGTGCTCGGCGGGCCAAATGTGTCGTCCCGTTTCCGCGTTCTGCCTGTTCTACGAAAGAATTTTCGGTCTCACGGCTCAGTTCCTTGGTTACAATGATATCAGTCTTGACGCCATTTCCGGCGGTCTTGATGGTATCAGCATCGGATTCAGCAACCACTTCCGTATCAGCTCCATTCGTATCGAGGAGGAGATTGTCGTCTGACGCGATCTGTGAACGCTGCGAGTAAGAGTAGATTCCAAAGGCGATAGCCGCAACGATAAAGACACTGACGAGGATGCGGAGATTTTCTTGGATCCATGCTTTCGCTTGGTTGACGGAAGTTTCTTCTTCAAACATCGGATCTTGATGTTCCATATAGTATTCACCTCTCTTTCTAGGTTCTTGAATATTTTTTAAAGTTCTGCTTACGTTGAAGCCTGCAGCGGGGAAAACCGTTTATTTTCCTGACGCTTATCGACCCCCTGTCTTCTTATACTAAAACGGGAGAAAGTGCCTGTCAACTGGACAAAAAACCCTATTTTCAGCGTGGTATAGGGAAAATATTGAGTATTGATTCTTGCGAACGAAGAGGTGCTACACGTAAATTATGAAGAATGTCAATCCGCCAGCTGGCGGACCCAATGACAAATATCAAATGAAATCCAAAGGCTCAACGCGAAAAGTTTAAGTATTAAAATATTTGGTATTGATTTGATATTTGGCATTTGAAATTTGAAATTGTAGAGTGCGTGGTGCGATATCGTATTGAAGTTTTTTTGTGAAAATGAATTTGTTTCTACATTGATCAATCATTTACTCTTGACAGTATTTATTTTTGCTTTGCATTTTACAAAAAAAGAGTATAATAAATGTATACAGAAAAATTTCTGTATCACACACAAAAAAATATTGTGTTGTGAAAAATAAAAAAATAAAAGTCCTCATGTTTTTCACTTCAGTGTGAACGTACACTGAATATAAAAGAACAGAGGTTTAGAAGGAGGTGAGTATTATGGCCGCTAAGAAAAAAGCAGCAAAGAAGGTAACCAAGAAGAAGGTTGCAAAGAAGGCAACCAAGAAGGCAACCAAGAAGGTGACGAAGAAGAAGACCGCCAAAAAGACCACCAAGCGCAAATAGTTTTTGCCTGTAGTCTTTTGGTAAAACCAAAACAAAAAATCCCCGTAAAATCGGGGTTTTTTGTTGTCTCAAAATTGATCTACAAAGAGGCTTGGATAAGCCGGTCTCTACCACTTAAGTCCTGAAGAGTGAGGAGTGTCACATCGGGGAAAATACTCTGTATTTCCCGTGTTAGTTCCAGCGTTTGTTCTGGACTGATTTCAAGGAGTAGGGTGATGGTATGATCAGGACATACGAGGTTCTTCAATTCAAGCAGGAGTCGTCGGTAGTGGTCCAGTCCATCCACACCGCTCTCCAAAGCGCCTTGTGGTTCGTAGTCACGCACATCGGCGTCGCTCCCCTGGTAGATGTCATGTGAGAGATAGGGGAGGTTGGCGGTGACGATGAGAGGATGATGTGTTTCGCGAACTGGTGAAAAGTTTTGGAGGAGGTCGCTTTCAATGAATGAAATTTTCTCTCCTACGCTGTGAGTACGCGCGTTGTCCTCGGCGATAGCGAGCGCACGCGGAGAAATATCGAGCGCGTAGAAATTGACGTATGACGTATGACGCATGAGTAATGAAAACTCTTTTGCTAGGGTGATAATAATATTTCCGCTCCCTGTTCCGATGTCGATCAAGTCTATCTCTTCCCCCTCCTTCATGATTCCTGATTCAGTATTCTTGATTCGGTCGAGTACTTGCTCGATCATGAGCTCTGTTTCTGGGCGAGGGATGAGCGTATCATGAGTGACGTGGAAATCACGGCCGTAGAACTCTTTGTGGCCGGTGATATAGGCTACCGGCTCGTGTTTGAGTCGACGTTCGAGGTGTTGTTTGGCTTTTTCCTCTTCCGCCGCCGAAAGTTCGTACTCAGGATGGGCCAGAAGGAAGACCTTTTCTTTCCCAGTCGCGTGGGCTATGAGGACAAAAAAATCTTCCGGCATTATACCTGGAAGATATTTTTTTTGGAGGTTTTGGACAGTACTCATATTAGCGGCCCTGTTGTTCCAGTTTACGCTTGATATCCTCGGCTTCGAGGGCGTCGAGGATTGGGTCGAGGCCGCCGCCAAGTATGATAGGGATACCACTCCAGGATTCTTTGATGCGATGATCAGTGACGCGATCCTGAGGATAGTTGTAGGTGCGGATTTTCTCGCTGCGGTCGCCGGTACCGATTTGGCTCTTTCGGGCATCACCCAGTTCCTTGGCTTGGCGTTCTTCTTCTGCTTGGTAGAGACGAGAACGGAGCACCTTCATGGCCTTGTCCTTGTTTTTGATTTGAGACTTTTCATCCTGACAAGAAACGACTAAGCCAGAGGGCATATGAGTGATGCGCACAGCACTATACGTCGTGTTCACAGATTGACCACCAGGACCGGAAGAACAGAACGTATCGATACGGAGATCCGTCGGATTGATGGTGATTTCTACGTCCTCAGCCTGAGGAAGAACAGCTACGGTAGCAGTGGAGGTATGGATACGACCGGCTTTTTCGGTCTCGGGAACGCGCTGGACACGATGGACGCCGGACTCGTACTTCATTTTCTGATAGACCGAGGTCGGGCTACTGCCACGGTTGATTTCAAAAACGGCTTCTTTGAATCCGCCAACCTCTGTTTGGTTGGAATGCATCATTTCGATACGCCAGCCTTGTTTTTCCGCATAGTGGACATACATACGGAAAAGTTCAGCGGCAAAGAGCGATGACTCATCACCGCCAGCACCACCGCGAATTTCGACGATGATGTCTTTGCTATCATTCTTGTCTTTGGGGATGAGGAGACGAGTGAGAGCTGTCTCGAGGGCTGTTTTTTCCTCGGCTAGAGTGATATTTTCTTCCATGGCCATAGTCTTGAGCTCCGGGTCGATGTCGGCGCCTTGGGTAAGCTCGGCATTGTCAGACATGTTTTTTTCAATAGCACGAAAACGCCCGATACGCTCCATGATGGTATCAAGCTCTGTCTTGCGCCGACCAAGGTCAGCCATGTTTTTGGGATCACGAACGACATCCGGGTCACTCAGTTTTGCCTGGACAGCATCGTATTCACGTTCTATTTCAACAAGGAGGTCATTCATATGAGAGTAGTATAGCGCTCTTTAAACGAAAATCCCACTACCGATGGGAGTGGGATGGCACTTTCAAAAATTTTCGAACAGAAAAAGAAAGTGCTAAGAGACAACACTAAGCAGCAACCTTCTCAGTTTTCTTGGCTGATTTCTTGTCTTCCTTGCTCTCGGCTACTTTCGGAGCTTTCTTGCGTGAAATTTGCTTGGCCTGAGACTTTTCGGTCATCTTCTTGAAACGATCAACACGGCCAGTTGTGTCGATAACTTTTTTCTTGCCAGTGTAGAGCGGGTGGCAAAGAGCACAAATTTCTGTGTGCATGGTTTCGACGGTTGAGCCGGTTTCGAGTACGGCACCACAAGCGCAGGTAATAGTCGCTTTGGCGTAGTAAGTTGGATGGATACCCTGTTTCATAATGTTTGGATAGAAATCACAGTAAATACGTATAGGCCACTGTAGCATGGCTTTGGAAAATTGGCAAGAGGGCCTTTTTGTGGATACTGACCAGTTACGTGGTTCTTGCCAAAGAACAGTCCGTCTGTTACACTACCAGCTGTATTTCCCTGTCTCTTGTACGGACAAGAGCCGGAAAATCAGACATACTTTGCGTCGTGGTCTCTTCCTGGCCTGTGAAAACAGCGCTTATGAGGCTTGTAAACGGCAAAAGTAGGTGGCTCTTATGAGCATATAATTTAATAAGGAAAAAGAGCTATGGCCGAGGTTACTGTGGTGGAGGCAGCGGGTGAAGAGGCGCCGAAGAAGGTGGTCGTCGAGAACTACTTCTCTACGATTGATTTGAAGAAGTTGGATGTGAGCCTGGAGGCACTGCTCAAGGCTGGTGTTCATTTTGGACACTTGAAGTCGCGTCGTCATCCAAAGATGGATGAATATATCTATACGACTCGCAAGAATATCAACATCCTCAATCTGCAGAAGACGGTTGAGAAGATGAATGTGGCAGCCCGGTTTCTCACTGAAGTGGTGAAGAGCGGCAAGCCGATTCTCTTTGTTGGGATGAAGAAGCAGACGCATGATACCGTGCAGTCATTGGCACAGCATGTCGGTCAGTACTACATGATAGATCGTTGGCTCGGTGGAACACTGACGAACTTTGAATGTATCCGTGGTCGCGCTCGTCATTTGCAAGACTTGGAAACAAAATTTGCCGCAGGAGAATTCAAAAAATATACCAAGTTCGAACAGGCCAAGAAAATGGAGGAAGTAGCACGCCTGGAGAAGAAGGTCGGTGGCATCAAGGGTATGGAGACATTTCCTGGAGCTATCGTGATTGCTGATACCAAAGAAGCAGCTCTGGTGCTCCATGAGGCTGGGAAAATGGGTGTGCCGGTCGTTGGTATTGTAGATACCAATACTGACCCACGCGCTGTTGACTATCCGATTCCTGCCAATGATGATGCGCTGTCATCCCTCCGTTTGTTGTTTGGCTATCTTGGACAGGTTATTTTGACTGCCAAGGACGCCGCCAAAGAGGTGAAAGAAACGAAAGTTGAAGCGAAGGTGGCCTAGCGTGTAAAGATCAAGCTAACTTGTCACGTCGCTCGCGAGCGACGGTGATAAACGAAAAGAAATATGTCTCAAATGGAACAAATCAAGGCTCTCAGAGAAAAAACTGGAGCCGGTATCGTGGACGTCAAGAAAGCCCTGGACGAAGCCGGGTTTGATGATGCCAAAGCGATTGAAATTTTGCGCAAACGCGGTCAGGACAAGGCCATGAAGAAAAGCGATCGGGAGACCCATGAGGGAATGGTCGCTTCGTATGTCCATTCCAATGGCCGTATCGGCGTCTTGGTCAGGCTCTACTGCGAGACAGATTTCGTGGCTCGCAATGAAGAATTTCAAGAGCTTGGAAGAGACATTGCTATGCACATTGCCGCTTCTGCTCCCCAGTATGTGAAGCCAGAAGAGGTACCAGCGGAACTGGTTGCCAAGGAGCAAGAGATTTGGCGTGAACAACTAGCCAAAGAAGGCAAGCCAGCTGAATTGCTTGAGAAAATCATGGCTGGAAAAGAAGAGAAATTTCGTAACGATATCTCCCTCCTGACCCAGTCTTTCGTCAAGGACGGAGAAAAGACGGTCGGCGAGTTGTTGACGGAAAAAATCCACAAGATTGGAGAAAATATTCAGGTGGGAGGTTTTGTTCGGTACGAACTCTAGCGTGTTACCTCTGTTCTGGCCATAGAGAGCGTTGAGATTTAATAGAACTATTCTTGTAGAGCCATGTGGTATCTTGTTGTCCCACCGATTGTTGTCATTCTCTCCATCTCTTTTCTGTTGTGGTATCTATCACGCAAGGGAGACGATCCTGTTATTGCACAGAAAGTACTGGAGAGCGAGAATGGGAGATCCACCATTTCTTTCCCTCGGACTCGAGAGTTTTTCTTGAGGATATTGGAAAAATCAGGACAACATTCCAAAGTGGTCTCGCTGCGTATGCACAATACGCTCCATGATTTCACGCAGTCAGTGAAGGCGAGTCGGATCAAGGTGCGTACCGCTCTTCCGCCCGCCGGAAAGGGGCAAGAGGTTGTTTCGGAAGAAGTACCGGTCATCGTTGCTCCATACGTCGCTCCTCAGGAAAAAAACGAGGAGGTGCCTCGTCCTATGGTGAGTGAGTTGGCAACACATCCGGAGAAGAAAAAAAGAATTCATCCAAATGTCGTGCGTGAGGAAAGTCTCATCACTCGCATTGCTCGTGACCCAAAGGACTTCACGGCCTATGAAGAGCTGGGAGATTACTATCTTGAGATGGAGAATATCAAGGATGCCAAGGAGTGTTATCGCCAGGTATTGAAACTTTCCCCAGTTCATCGCATGGTCAAGATCAAAATTCGCCGCCTGGAGAAGCTTTTGACCAGAGGAGGGGAGTAGTGTGCTAAAAATGAAATAACATTGCCGGAGTAGCTCAGTTGGTAGAGCGCCAGTTTTGTAAACTGGATGTCGTCGGTTCAAGCCCGTCCTCCGGCTCAGTTTGAAGAAAAGAGAGAAGTTTGGTACGATGCTTTGGCAGTACTTTGTAAATATGGGTAGGTGGTAGAGTGGTCTATTACAACAGACTGTAAATCTGTCGGCTTCGGCCTTCGGGGGTTCGAATCCCTCCCTACCCACA
>JBAQNF010000093.1:0-1754 GCA_049303555.1 Candidatus Moraniibacteriota bacterium
GTTCCGTCAGATAGCAGACCGTCGGTCGCAGAACATTCCAAATCTCCGCGTTGAACGCAAACTCAGACTGCTTCTTGTCTTTACCTCCTACCGGCGGCAACTGAAAAAAGTCCCCTACCAGCACCACCTGCAATCCACCAAAAGGCAGCTGCACTTTTCGCACTTTGCGACAGACGCGCTCCACCAAAGTCAGTACCCGGCCATCGAGCATCGATACTTCGTCGATGATGAGGACCTTGGCCTTCTTGATCCGCTTGCTCACGTAGCGATTGTCGGCGATATGTTTCAGCGCTTCATCATCGATCTCCGACTGCACCCCGATACCGCTCCACGAGTGAATGGTCATGCCGTGGATATGGGTGGCGGCGATACCAGTCGAGGCAGTCACAGCAAAATCAATCTCGTGATGACGGAGATAGTCAGTGTACTGGTTGATAGTGTGAGTCTTGCCCGATCCGGCCTCCCCCGTCAGAAAGACATGGGCGCCGGTCTTCAAAATGGCAATAGCTTGGTCTTGGGTCATAGCCCTCATTCTACCATTCTGAACGAGGAGTATCAAAGAGAAGCAAGAGATGCTAGAGCCGGTCTTGGCCGCTTTTGTGGGTGAAGTACCAAAGAATATTGGCGATGAGAAGGAGGATAGTCAAAAAACCACCGAAAGGGAACGTAATCAGCCCAAACCAGCCAAGAGTAAAGAGTACCTGGAGTACGCCTCCACCGGGACAGTCTGCGGTCATCCCCTCGCCAAGACTCCCACACCCGAGGGCGTGCCCTATGACAGACGCGAGCATGACGGACAGCAAAGGAGCAAAAGAAAAGAGTGCCATGATCGCATAGATAACGACCCAGTGTCTCCACGTAAAGTAATGCGAATAGCTGACGTACTTCATAAACTTGTATTTTATAGCGCGAGGTGTTTGGTGGGATTCAGCACTGCTTTTGGGTCAGATTTCCAAACATCCGAAACATCAGCGTACAGTTCAAGTTCATTTCCATCCGGATCGAGAATATAGAGACTGTGAGTAACAGTATGATCAGCCGAACCGATGATGGTAACGCCTTTCGCTTGTAGTTCTTGATGAACCGCCTTCAGCACTTCTGGTCCATCTCCAATCTTGAAACCAATATGGTAGAGTCCTGGCTCGGGCTGATGACGCTCACGTGGTATGCCACCGATCTCAATCAGTAAGAGTTCATGATGAGTACGGCCTGAAGAAAAAAGCGCCGTCCCTCTACTACGATCAATCTCACGGAAACCCAGGGTATCACGATAAAAATCGGCCATTTTTACAACGTCTGTAACATAGAGCACCACGTGTCCGAGTTCTTTGATTTCCATAGGAGAAAAAGTATTTATCTGTAGTATATCACGTAGAAAAGCGAAAGCGGACCAACAAAGAAATATTGTGTCGATCCGCCGTCCAGGGACATGCCCTTGGGTTGAAGTGCGTCAGCCACCGAGGCGCTTACGCTTGTGCAGTATGAGCGTTCCATCGAGACCCCCTTCCGATCTGCGCTCGAGTTTGAAGGAATGGTGCCACGTCTCGCCGCCATAAGCATACACGACGGTAAGAATGGTGACCCCACAGTGCTTCCGTTTCCAGAAGTCCTTGACGGTAACGTGCCGATAAACCTCACTCGGTTCACAGGTAACGGTGCCGTGCCAGCAGGCAAGAATACACTGGAGACATTTCTCCATATGTAGCGTCCGCAGCCCCTCTTGGGAAAACTTCCGTTTCCCCAGATAGCAAGCC
>JBAQNF010000094.1:0-3074 GCA_049303555.1 Candidatus Moraniibacteriota bacterium
GTCTGCTGTCGTTGCGCCAGGACGAATACCCGGGATATATCCACCCTGCTTCTGCAGATTCTCAGAAATCTTGACTGGATCAAACACCACCGCCGTGTAGAAATAGGTGAAGAGCACCACCAGGACAAAGTAGGAGCCGCCGTACACCCATTGATCTTGCAGAAAGGCACTTGCCTTGACCGCCATGCTCGCCACCTTCACATTGGCACTCTGCGCCAAGAAGTTCGCGATCATAGTTGGGATGAGGATGATAGATACCGCAAAAATAATCGGGATGACACCGGCTTGGTTCACCTTGAGCGGCAGATGCGTCGCCGAACCTCCATACACTTGTGCCCCGCGGACCCGCTTGGCGTACGCCACCGGAATCGTGCGCTGCCCCTCATTGATAAAGATGACACCGGCAACCGTCACGGCCGCCAAGAGGAAAAAGAGAATATATGTGAAAATCTGTGATGGATCCCAAGTCGAGACAAAACGTGACAACGAGGTCGGGAGACCCGAAACGATACCAGCGAAAATAATGACCGACACGCCGTTCCCGAGACCCTTCTCCGTGATAAGCTCCCCGAGCCACATGAGAAATACTGTACCGGCTGTAGCGCTCACGATAATGACGCTCATATTGAACACAGAAATATCCCCGAGAATATTCTGCGAGCGAAGGAGCGACAGCATACTAAATGACTGCAGTGCGGCAAGCGGCACCGTCAGCCAGCGTGTCCACATATTGAATTTCTGACGTCCCTGCTCACCCTCTTCTTTGTAGAGACGCTCGAGACTCGGGACAAGGGTCGTCAACAGCTGCATGATAATCGAAGCCGTGATATACGGGGCTACGCCCAACAGCACAATAGAGATATTCGAGAGGCCACCACCAGAAAAAATATTGAGCAGTCCCAAAAAGGCGTTCTCTTCAAAAAGCCGCTTCAAAGCCAAAACATCCACTCCAGGAAGAGGGATATTGGCAGCCAAACGGTATACTACTAAAAGACCCAAGATAAAGAAAATCTTGTTCCGCAGTTCCCGTACTTTAAAGATATTGAGGAAAGTCTCGTTCATGTATTCAGTATACCGCAGAAGACACTCTTTTTGAAAGCGCCCTGACTATGCAGCAAAGCTTTTTTTCGCGGTTTCTGAAGCGAGCACATCGGCTCCGAGAGAAAGTTTTTTGGTCAGTGTTCCAGTCGAAACTATTTTCACGCCCTCAGAAAGAGCTTTTTTATCAACAATACGCTTCTCAACCAACAAAGCACGCGTCACCACATCCCCATCAGAAAGGACACGCTCCAGCTCTGCCAGAGTCACTGTATGTTTCTTCGGATGAATTGATTTGAAACCACGCACTTTTTTCATGCGCTCCAAAAGTGTTGAGCGACCACCTTCAAAAAGCGGGTCAACAGAAGAACCGGTACGGGATTTCTGACCGTTGGAACCACGACCAGCCGTTGTTCCGGTCTTACCACCGCGACCGATACGCTTGCGTTCTTTTCTTTTGGCGACTTTCAGTTCATGAATTTGCATAGCTGTTGAGATATTGAGCAGTTACTTAGGCGGCTTCTACGCTTTCCTTTGTTTCTGCTTTAGCATCTTTTGGTGCCTTCGGAGCACGTGGAGCCTTGAGCATAAGCAGTGCCTTGACGGTCACCCGAGCCACGTTCAGAGGATTGGAAGCACCGAGCGATTTTGAAACGACATCTTTCACACCGAGGAGATCGACGACAGAACGTACGGCTCCACCAGCGATGATCCCTCGTCCGAGAGAAGCCGGCTTGAGGAGTACCTTGGCGCTCCCGAGCTTGGCCGAAACATCGTGTGTCAATGTGCCATTGATCAATTCGATTGTCACCATATTCTTCTTGGCATCGTTGTACGCCTTCTTGATAGCGTCAGAAACATCGGATCCCTTGGCGACTCCTACTCCTACTTTGCCACGACGATTGCCGATGACCAGAGTAGCACGAAAACGGAAGCGACGACCACCCTTCACCACGCGAGTCACGCGCGCCAAATTGAGAAGTTTCTGATCAAACTCCGGCTTCTCGCGCCGTCCCATTTTTTTCCCTGGTTTTGCCATACGATTATAGTGTACGAATCATGATTACTAGATATGGATACCGCCCTCACGCAAAGCCTCCGCAATCGCCTTGACCTTGCCATGATACCGATACCCGGAACGATCGAAAACAGCTTTCTTGATAGTCAGTTTCTCTAGGTGTTCCGCAAGGAGCTTCCCTATAGCTGTCGCGCTGGCCACCGTGTTCTTAGGAGACTTTCCGAGATCAGCAAGCTTTGCATGAGCCAATGTCTTGCCAGACTCATCATCGATAGCCTGAGCAGAGACGCTTTTCAGACTCCGGAAAACAGAGATGCGCGGGCACTCCGAAGTACCGGACACTTTCGCCCGGATACGGCGCTTGCGTTCAAATCGTTTCACTTTTTTCGCTTCTTTCTTGAGCATATATTTAACTTATTGGCCGTTCTTTAAGCAGCAGCCTTCTTCCCTTCCTTGCGACGGACGATTTCACCAACATAGCGGAAGCCTTTTCCCTTGTACGGTTCCACCTTTTTCAGCTTCCGAATCACAGCCGCAAACTCTCCTACCTGCTGTTTGTCAGAACCGGTTACTTTCATCACATTGCCCTCTACGGTGACCGCGATACCTTCTGGCAACATCATTTCTACCGGGTGAGAAAATCCCAAAGCCAGTACCAATTTCTTTCCCTGAAGATTCATACGATATCCGACACCATTCAGTTCAAGAGATTTTTCAAAACCAGCTGTGACACCGAGAATCATATTGGCAATCATCTTGGCGGTTGTCCCCCACAGCGCCTGTGCCTGCTTGGTTCCACCAACTTTTTCAACTTGCAAAAGTCCCTCTTCGAGAGCCACCTTGACCTCCCGGCGATGTTCAAAAGTCAGCGTTCCTTTCGGACCCTTTACGGAAACCACACGCTTATCGAGAGTGACCTCGACGCCGCTTGGGATAACTACTGGTTTTTTTCCAATTCTACTCATAATAATTCAACTTACAGTTACCACACTTTGCATATATATTCCCCGCCCAAACC
>JBAQNF010000095.1:0-2690 GCA_049303555.1 Candidatus Moraniibacteriota bacterium
CATTCCCAATGTCATTTTGCTCATCGGTCTGTATGGTTGGTTTTTTGTTATCAAACCGTGGCGTGCCAGAAGAAAGGCTTTACAAGAGCGAAAAAATATGCTATAATGGATGTAGAACTGAAGAAACGGGCCGAGTCTCGGCCGAAGGACGGATGCCGAACGGGTAGCCGTTCTTTTCTTTTTCAGAGCCGAAAGAAGCCAAATTATGAAACAAAAACCATCATATCAAACAGAAGAAAAACAAGAAGTTCCGTCTGTGCGACAGGCTTCTTTGGCGATGCGGCCGCTCTCGGCCAATGTCTTTTATGGTGTTTTTCTTTCGCTGTCATTTTTTCTGACGGTGCTCCTCTATGGAGCGAGCCATCAGGTAGCTGCCATCAAAGTAGATTTCCCGACGACCAATACTCGGGAGCTTCTGCTTCAGAATAGAATGCACAAGCTGACCGCTGGATTTCCGATCGACGCCATGAGCGAAGTCATTTCCAAACAAAACAAAACGACGGCCGCCTTTCTGGTTGGTATTGGTAAGAAAGAAAGTAACTGGGGTAAACGGGTGCCACGTGATGCGGCAGGGCAGGACTGCTATAACTACTGGGGCTATCGTGGGGCCGGTTCTCGGGGTATCGCCATGGGGCATGGTTGCTTTGGCAGTCCCGAAGAAGCAGTGGGGATCGTCGGGGGACGGCTGGATACCTTTGTCATGGAATATAAGTTTCACACGGCCGAAGAAATGGTGGTGTGGAAGTGCGGCTGGAGCTGTGATGGTCATAGCAACCAGAGTGTGAAGAAGTGGATCGCCGATGTTGGCTACTATACTCGCAAAATGGAGTAGCAGACCATAGCCCTTGACAAAATGGCTGAAATAAGCTACTCTTTACAGGACACATCCATGGGGGATGTGTTTTAACAACTGGAGAAGACGATGAAATATTGGAAACTTTTTCTTGCCGGCATTGTCGGCTTGTTCCTCGCGATTTCTGCGCAGGCCTCGCTCATTATGCCGGATTTCGCGGACGTTCCGACTGGCTGGACGACGGATCGCTACGATCCGAATACCTTCGCCAACGTTGGGACCTTCCAAGGTCGCAATGACGTCTTGGGTATCGGTATCTCCGCGGCCGACGGGCTCACCAGCCGGCCAATTGCCAACCAGAGCCAGTTCTACAACACCCAAGGACGGCAGCATGCTGTCTCGGGCGGTGTGGGGTCGATTTTGGCGGCTGACCTGTACATTCCCGCCGCCTGGCGTGATGGTGCCAATGGCAGCGTCCGCACCGACATGTGGGGGGTCATGGTGGACAATACCGCCGCTATCTCTGACTACGTCATTCCGGGCTTTACCAACTTCGGTGTCGGGCGTTACCGCGTTTGGGATGACATCGTCTGGGTGGATTTGGCCATTGCAGTCGTCTATGACGCCTGGACCTCATTCGAGATCCACCTCACCAGTAATTCCTATGAGTACTGGGTGAACGGCGCCCTGGCCTACACGGATTTCACCATCAACGGTACCACCGGGTTTTCGGACGTCATCATGCAGGGGTACAACTTCTGCGGTGACGCCAGCCTGACCGGCGCAGTTTGTGCGGACTATACCGCACACTGGGATAACGCCCGAGTAGCGGTTGTGCCGGAGCCGGGCTCATTCCCGCTCATTGGTCTGGCGCTCCTCGCGCTCGGCAGCATGCGGCTGCTCGGCCGGCGCGGCACGCACGCCAAAATGGCGTAGTCGAATTCTTTCGGCAATCACGGGCATCACTCAACGAGTGATGCCTCTTTTCTTTTCTACAAATTTTTTTAAAAAGATTCACAAAGAAAAACCCCGCTCGATATGAGCGGGGTTTTTTGGACGAAGGTTTCTTTTACAAGAGACCGACCTGTCCGAAGAAGGTGAGGGTAATCACCGGAAGCAGGGCGAGGAGGAAGGCCATCGAAATTTCCTCATTCTCACTGGCTTCTTTGGCTGCTTTTGCGCAGCTGGGACAGCTGTCATGTGACGCTACTGTCGCCATGGGTGTCTCTTCCATACGAGTGTATGTTATTTGTTTTTACCTGTCCTCCAGCAGGTTGTATTAAAAGGAGGGTGTTGAGAAAGAAAAAACGGGCTGTAGACGTATTGTCTTCACCCGTTTTTCATTTCTCAACATATTCATTATAGCGCAAAAAAAGAGAAAAGTCAAGGTGAGAGAGGGACTGGAAAGAGTCATGAGTCTACGCTATACTATATGAGTTGTAATATACATCTATGCGAAAAATATATTTGTCGGGAATTCTTTTTGGGACGCTACTTCTTTCGGGGTGTACCACCACGGAAGTGCGCCAGGAAAAAGAAATCAAAGACGGTTTGAATTTTAGTGAGTTTGAGAAGGCAGCGACGCAGAAAGAGTTGGCAGCAAAAGACAGCGTGGAGAAACAATCAGAGAAGCCAGTCGAGACTAAACCAGTAACCAGCAAAAAAATGTATTCTTATCAGCCAGTGATGTCGATCGATACAACCAAAGAGTATACGGCCACGCTTGAAACGAGTGCCGGAAAAATGGTCGTGACGCTCAATGCGAAAGAGACGCCGATTACAGTGAACAACTTTGTGTTTTTGGCCAAGGAGAAATTCTATGATGGAACTATCTTCCATCGCACGATTCCGGGCTTCATGATCCAGGGCGGAGATCCACAGGGTACCGGTATGGGTG
>JBAQNF010000096.1:0-38937 GCA_049303555.1 Candidatus Moraniibacteriota bacterium
GTTGATCATCCGTTTGGAGCGATCCACCCATTCACTGCAGGGCAGAAGAAAGAGGTGGAGAGGTTGCTGGCAGAGCAGAAAGCGAGCTTCTTTTCGAGTGGTGTGGTGACTGCGGAGCAGATCAAAATCATTGAGAATCTTCTCGATGTGAAGCTGATGGACAAGCTGGGACAATTCAAGACCCCGGTCAATGTGGAGGTGTTTCCAAAGTTCCGTGTGGAACCGCAGCAGGTGAACATCATGAACCCTGAAAAGTATTTCAACTGGAAAGACGCGGTATGGTCGAGCGCGTTGGGGATTATATTGGGGGTTGTTATTAGTAAGGTCTAATTGTATGGCGAAGAAAAAAGATGTGTTCGATCCGTCGAGTGAGCCGGTGCAGATGAAGTTCAATGAGGCAGAGAAGTCCCTGATTGTGAAGGGTTTGGACAGAATAATTTCGGACGTCGAAAAAGTCTCGATTTCGGCAGATCGGATGAATATTAAGAAGGCGGCCAAGGAGGTCCAGATATTCAAGCATGAGGTGGAGACATTGAGGAACAAGGTGCTTGGGAAGGTACCTCTTCTATGAGGCCGATTCCGCTTCCGCTAAGGAAACAAATGGAAGCGGATCCACTCATGCACAGGTGTGTCCATGATAACCGGGACTGCCAAGACGAATATGGAAGGCGGCCCGGTCGTGCTGAGTGGGAGCACTGCTTCATTTATTCAGGGAGGCAGGTCAATGAGTGGTGGGCGATAGTGGGGTGTTGTTGGTATCATCACCGTGGCGGTGGACTGGTAAAAGCGTATAATCAGTACATGGCCTTACGGAGGATGAGTGAAAATGATTTGGAAGAAGCGCAGAAAAAATATTCTCGGTTCGATTGGACTAAGGAGAGAAACAGGCTAATAAAAAAATTTACAAATAGGGTGTGAAAAACCGATATTATCTCAACCAAGACACTGAAGAACTGGTGATTGTCACTGAGTCAGGTGATAATGATTTTTCAATCGCCGAGCTTCAGATGATTGCTGAAATTGAATATGAGGATGAAAAACAAGAAGATGATGAGAAGCCAAGGCAGCAGCACAATAAGAGATCTGATGCAGTGTCAGGGAAAAAGAGTGATGAGAGTTGGCGGAGCGGCCGTCGTGTCACTTTGAGGCAGAGGACATTGGTTCTGGATATGTTGAAGAATGGGAAGAATAGTAAAGAGATTTCTGAGGAAATAGGTGAGGATTTGGAGTTCACGAATCAGATCATCGAGAAGGTCAAAGGTGCTGACATGAATTTCAAAGTCGAAAGAAAAGAGGGGTTTGGGTTGTAAGCAACAAGAAGAAAAACATCATGGCAATAAAGCAAAAATATTTTGGGGTGAAGAAGGGGCGGTCGTTTCTGATGAACTCAAACGACCAACTGGTGCTCGGGAATTTTCTCCAAAAGTTTGAGGATGGACAAGAACTTGAGATGACTATTTCCAAGAGGCATATTCGAAGGACGTCAGGGCTTCCTGGTGAGGAGACGAATTTCAACGGGTATCTTTGGGGTGTGGCGTACAAGATGATCGGTGACCATATTGGGGAAATGGATCTCGATTATATTCACCACTGGGTTCAGATCAATGTTGGGAATGTCAAAGGTATGCCGGATGGCCAGGTGGTACCACTTGGCACGAGTGACATGAGTGGCGGAGAGTTCGCGGAATATTGTTCGAAGGTTCGGATTTGGGCAGGGAACCCGGAGGGGTTGGCCTTATATCTCCCGGAGCCGAATGAAGCAGAGTGGTCAAGATAATTTCTTTTTCAAATTATTATGAAAATCATTACATTGATAGCAGCGATTGGGATGGCAGGGATATCGATATTCTTTGGGTATATGGTCATTCGGATTTGTCTGATTATCTTGGGATAGGGGTTTTGCATGAAGTTTTGTGTGGCGGTAAGATAGAAAAGAAATAACCAAAAAAAACATCATGGAACTCGTACTGAAGGCCATGTTCCAGAGGGTGGTGGCGTATACTCCTGTCATCGCGAAAGCGACCGGATCGGTGAAGCTGACAGTCTTGTGGAATCAAATATATTACTGGTGCGACAAAACGACGGACCCAGAAGGGTGGGTTTATAAGTCGCAGGAAGACCTGTTCGATGAGACCGGACTGACCCGCAAGGCAGTCGATACGGCGCGAGCATTGGGGAAGAAGCTGGGGATCATGGAGACGATGGTCAAGGGTACGCCGCCGACGGTTCACTATCGCGTGGACATTGACCGGATGGTGGAGCTGATTGCGGCGTATTTGAAAAAGCACCCGGAGAAAAAGCAGAAGGCTTTCAAGATTGTTCCGGAGTCGAAGGAGAGGGCACCGAAGGAATCAGCGATCGAGCTTCCGGCTTGGCTGAACAAAGCGGCGTGGGAGGAATTTGAACAACACCGCAAAGAGAAGAAGAAGGCGATGACACCACTGGCGAGGAAGAAGGCTTTTGCTTTCCTGGAAAAGAATCAGGCGGACCATGTGGAGATCATCAACATTTCAATACGAAACGGGTGGACAGGTCTTTTTGAGATCAAGAAGCCGAAGCCGAGCGACGCGCAGATCAGGACTAACGCAAAGCAGTCAGTGGAGGAGCGTGAGCGGATGGCTGTCTTGACCGCGCCAAGAGTACCGAGGACACCGGAGGAGCAGGCACGGATCAACGATACTTTGAACAAGATGAGGGGCGGTCTAAAAAACAAGATGAAAATGAAACTATGAGCCAGACAGAATTGGAGGTGAAAAAGAATATCGATGTCAGAAAGTTCGAGCCACAATCGAAAGAACTTTTCTACTTCGTGACTATGGGAACCAGTGGATTCAATGTCAGTGCTCATCTTTTCGGTGACGAGTATAATGACAAAGAGCGCGTGGCTTTTGGAAATAGCTTTGCAACAAGAGACGAGGTTGATTTTGTCAAAGAGAAGTTGAATCAGCTTTTCAAGAGTCTATGAGATATGTCCACTTTTACCAACGGGAAACATCCCTATAATGGGAAGTTCAACAGCTCGGGTCAGAGGAAGCGGTCAAAGCTATACGCAGGATTGAATGTCAGCTTCAAAGAAATTGGGAAAGCGTTCGATCAGATAGAACGAGAAAGGAATGTAAGCAATAAAAAAACTGTCATGAGCGGGAAACAAGACAAAAAGTTGCGGAAGGAAATGCAGATGAATCACCGGGAACAGGTGAAGCTGTACCGTGAGAAGGTGGAGGAGATTGCGAAGCGTGATACGAATATGTTCCGGCCGAAGCCGTTCTGGTTTCCGATGTTTCTCTGGGTGTGGATACTTGGGTTCTTTATTAAGATCAAGCGGTAATGAATAACAAAGTTATCATCATCAGATTCCACTACCCGGTGGACGACAAGCGGTTCGAATGGAGGTTCGGATTCTTCAAGACGATCGTCTGGCCGAGGATTCTGGCGCAGACGAATAAGGAATTCGATGTGGCGATTCGCTGCAATCCGGCCCATGAGGAGCTTTTCAAGAGTCTGCCAGGGGGGAAGACCATCATCACATTCCAGACAAAGAACGATACTCCGAGGTATAAAGTGAATGGTCGGAAGCGGTACTTTCATGATTTCGTTCCGTGGAGTGACGTCATAGGACTCCCGATGTATGATATCCAGATAGGGCTTGATTCTGATGATTTGATATCTCCTAACTATGTAGCGAAGATTCAAGCAGTCTGTAAAGGAAACGAGTCATTGCATGTTTTTTTTCAGCCTCAACTCTTTCGTCTGAAGACGCTCAGGATAGAGTCGATGGCGGAATACAGTCGAGAGAGAGGATCAGCGTTCAGGGCCCTCTATCAACCAGACAAGAGCGATTACAGATTCATCGATAGCGTGTCGCACATGATTCTTTGGACGTTGGCGAAGAAGAGCGTCGGATATGTAGATGGTGAATGTTTCGCGGTGGCGCATGATTTGAATGAATCAACAGGGAAATGAAAAAAGAATACCCGTGGAAAATGAAGTGGACGAAGCGCACGATGGCAGCGCTTCAATTCGTGACCGAGAATGCTTCAGTAGTGGATCTTGGAGGAGGACTTGGAGAGGTGCATGACCTACGGCCAGACCTTTATTATCTGTCTATAGACCGGGAAAAGTGGAATGAGTATACGGTGGTGGCCGACATGGAAAAGGAACTGCCGGATATCGGACACAAGAGGGACTTCGTTCTTTCGCTCGGGGCGATAGAATACATGGGAGATCCGGAGCGATTTCTGTCAGAGATTGAAAAATACGGGAAGTCGCTTGTCATATCATACCGATACGGACCGATCAATATGGGCAGGAAGAATCAGATGACCATTGGCGAGTTTATAAAAATGCTTAAGAGAAGCAACTGGGAGATAATTTCAGAAATAAAAATCAGCACCATCGAGCGGATCTGGTACTGTAGAAAAACACTATGAGAGCCTACTGGCACCAAAGCAGAAACTTCGGGGATACGCTGACTCCCCCGATCATCCACGCGATTCTTGGTGAGGATGTGGAATTCGCTCTGAGAAATTCAGGAGGGAAATTGATAGCGATCGGCAGCATAATCGTAGCCTTACGAAGAGGAGATGTGGTATGGGGTACCGGGTCAATCAGGGCCGGACAGCCAGGGTGTATCAAACAACCGCCGCGTTCGAAGTTTCTCGCAGTCCGGGGGCCACTCACGCGCGAGCTTATCGATGGGGATGTTCCGGAAGTATACGGGGACCCGGGGATATTGCTCCCGATTGTGTACCGGCCGACAGTAGCGATCACGCACAAGGTCGGGTATATGCCGCATCATGTAGACCGGGAGATTTTCAAGAAGCAGCATCCGATCAAGGAAGGAGAGTTGTTTATTGATATCATGCAAGACTGGCGCGAGGTAGTGAAACAGATCCTTTCATGCGAAGAGATCGTCACATCTTCGCTTCACGGGATAGTCTGCTCTGAGGCGTATGGGCTGCCGGTTACCTGGGTGAAGTATTCGGACGGCATTATCGGAGGAGAGTTTAAGTTTCAAGACTACTTTCTCGGGACAGGGAGGCGGCGACATTCGTACGGGGAACGAATCGAACCGATACAAAACCTCTGCCAGAGGCAAGAAGCACTCATTATGGCACTAAAAAAACACTATGGAAAAAATTGATTTGGTCTATATTCTCGGCACGGGGAGCCGTTGGAGAAACAACGAAATCCGGTACTCACTCCGGAGCGTAGAGAGGAACTTTCCAGTCGGGAAAGTTTT
The DNA here is from genome assembly GCA_049303555.1 of Candidatus Moraniibacteriota bacterium. Classification (GTDB taxonomy): domain Bacteria; phylum Patescibacteriota; class Minisyncoccia; order Moranbacterales; family UBA1568; genus UBA1568. The sequence continues at coordinate 5,243 of JBAQNF010000096.1, forward strand.
CATCATTGGAGAATGCCCGGACTGGATAACGGGCGCGATTCATATACCGGCCCCTGATATTCACAAAAATAAGCAGGCAAACGCAAGAGAGAAGTATCTGATCGCGGCTAAGGATAAGCGAATCGGAGAGAACTTCGCGCTGATGAATGATGATTTTTTCATACTAAAATCGGTTAAGAAGGTGGAGAATTATTCTCGAGGTACCATCCAGGAGATGATCGACCGGCATCCGACCAAGAGCGGTTACTATTACCAGTCGCTCAAAGATACGAAGAGAGTCCTGGAAAGCATGGGAATTGTTGATCCGGAGGATTTCGAGATCCACGCGCCGATCATGTTCAATAAAGAAAAACTGCTGACGACCATTCAGCTTGTCGGAGCTGAAAAGGATTATTCTTTCCGGAGTTGCTATGGCAATCTGAATGCTCTCAAAGGAAAAAAGACGATTGATTTCAAGGCGAACGGGCTGGTAGAATTTGCCTATCAAGTGAAAAGAGATCCGACATATCTATCGATTAGTGATGCGCTGGTAGCAGAGAGAGAATTTCGCGATTGGTTGCGGAGAAAATTTCGAAACCCGAGCAGGTACGAAACTGATAGGGGAGAAGGCGCAGACATCTTGCCTGGAGGAGAAATGAAATCGCTTCGGTACTATGCTGTAGATACATTCACTTATGCTGGGAAGACATATTCACAGGGAGAAATTATCCAGCATGAGATCATGGATGAACTCAGAAATCAGCGGCAGATGAAAGACCTTTGGGTCCTGAAATAGCATTGACAAAGGCTTAAATACGCGATATAATGGGTATTAAGAAGGTCGGGTGAGGCCTTCCCAGGGTGATTTAATCAACCAGGGAAAATATCACAATTATGAAGCGAAAAACACCAAAGCGTGGGGAGCAGGGGAAATGGAGGATTGGGTTGAAGACAAGGGTAAAAATAGTGTTCGGGGTTATACTGGCGATTGGATTCGGTGCCAGTTCGGTCGTGAATTATTATGAAGGCGGGAAGCTGGTCAAGGAGGTGTTTGGAGGGACGAGCATGGTTTCTCAGGCACAAGCCAAGAGCTTTGAGAAAGAGGTTGACCTGGCACCGGCGAAGGACTGCAATGAGGCAATAGATCGTACTGATGGCCCGGCTGATCTGATGAAGAGAATCGTGAAGTCGGAAAGTACCAATAATCCGAAGGTGAAGAATCCAGTGAGTTCGGCGAGTGGGTGTTTTCAGTGGATAAGCTCTTCATGGAATCAGTACGGGAAAGAATTTTGGGGAGAGGACTTCTTTGGAAAGAATATCTACAACCCACAGGACAACACCGATCTGGCGGCCTATGTGATAGGGAAGTACGGTACAAATGATTGGAATGCGAGTCGTGACAAATGGTCTAAGTAGGGGTATACTAAGAAGTAGGAATAGCCTACTTCTTTTTTATAATTAAAAACAAAGCCATGGATCTTCAGTGGGAAACAGGTCGCCGGAAGGTGTCTGAGTTGAAGCATTGGGAGGACAACCCCAGAAAAATCACGCCAGAAAAGCTGGAAGATTTGAAGGACAAAATCAGGCAGAGAGGTTTTCATGATGTATTGAAGTTGGATGAGGCCGGCATGATTCTTTCCGGGAACATGCGCAAGGAAGCCCTTGAGCAGTTGGGAATCGAGGAGGTCAACGTCCTGATACCGAGCCGGAAATTGACGACCGAGGAGAAAATCCTGGTTGGCTTGGAGTCGAATGTATTGGCCGGAGAATGGAACTGGGAACTGCTGGGGGGATTCGATAAAGACCTTTTGGAGAAAGCTGGGTTTGGCGAGGAGGATATGCGCGTCAATTTTGGGATTAGCGACGCGGAGATGGAACAGGTGGACATGGGGAGAATGCAACTCCTGGCCGTCATGCCACCAGAGTCACCAAGACTCAAGGAAAAAGCGGTGATTCATTTTGAAAACATAGGGGACTATCGGAAGGTGAAAAAGGCAATCGAGGACGGGCGCCTTTCTTCGGAGAGCCTCCTAAAAATGTTATGAAAAAACTTCGGTATTTTTCGACATTCACAGGAATCGGGGGCCTCGACTGGGGACTGGAAGAGATGGGCGCCAAGTGCGTCGGGTTCTCGGAAGTGAAGGAGAGCTCGATCCGCATATACCAGGGACACTTCCCGGACCACAAGAATTTCGGGGACATCACCAAGATCAACCCGAAGGAGCTCCCGGATTTTGATGTCTTCACTGGGGGGTTCCCATGCCAAGCGTTCTCTATCGCGGGAGACCGGAAGGGATTCAAAGACCGGCGCGGTCAGATGATATTTTTCATATACGATATTCTCAAGGAGAAAAAGCCGGAGTACCTGGTGCTTGAGAATGTGAAGGGGATATTCAGTCATGACGGGGGGCGGACGGTGCAGAATGTATTCAAGCTTCTGTCCGCAGCCGGGTACCACATGAGAATCGTTTTGCTCAATGCTTCCCATTACGGGTCGGCCCAGGCGAGGGAGCGAGTGGTCTTCATTGGGCGGAGGAGCAAGGACTTTCCAGAGAAGCACCCGGAGATCCGGGACAATACTAAACGATTCAGAGATTTCCGGGAGAAGCGGAAGGATTACAAGTATGTGACGCCAGGGAGAGCTGAGAAATTATTGTCAGGTGAGAACAAAGCAATGTTTATCGGGGGGTACGATAAGGTGAATACCCTGACAACAGGTATTTCTACATCAGGGCGGGCTCTCGTAGTGACCCAGGAGAAAGATGATCCAAGGCTTCGGTACCTGACAGAGCTCGAAGGTGAGCGATTGCAGGGATTCCCGGATGACTGGACCAAGGACGGGTCGCGGGTCGAAAGATGGTTCGCGATCGGGAACGCGGTGAATTGCCGGATGAGCAGCTATTTATTCAATGATTACCTGAAGGGGATCTGGTGGTGAGTATGGAAACAGTAAAAAGGCCGGAGTGTTTTGGCCAGTTCAGTGAGAAATCGGACTTCTGCAATAAGGTCTGCAAACACGCTGATGATTGCATAAAGAAAAAAAATCATGACAGTCACAAAGGAACAACTGATAGCAGCGGGGGAGGGCGGGGCATGTCTCCAAAGGATTCAAGTCAAGGTGTGGGAGTACATGAATCTACCGACAGAGCTTCGGAACGGAGTGACCCTGGCAGAGGCGATCTATCAGGACGTAAAAAAAACAGAGGAGAGGATCAGGGAAATGAACAGAGGGAATGGTTGGAAGCCGGTCCCACCCTCGAGGGTGCCGGGAACACCGATGTGCTAAGGAAAAAAAATATGATATGTCCAAATGGCCACGGAATGACCTGGGTGGAGGGAGCAGGAAGAGGGGAAGGGTATTGGGACTGCTTTGCATGTAAGAGGGAAAGAAGTATCGCAGTAGAGAGTCCATCAAACAAGATGATCGACTCTCGTGATATAGTGACTAAGGACTATGGAAAACAAAGAGGAGGAGAAAACAGCAGAGGAGAAGGAGCTTGACACTAAGGAGGTGTCGGGTTCTGATGTTATTGAAAAGAGGGAAAAGGTGACGAAAAGTGACACGAGCGCAGACGGCGTGATAAAAAAGAAAGAAGAGCAGGAGAGGACGAGAATCAAAAAGAAACTATTCCTTGAGGTGTTTGGGAAAACCCTTGGAGCAGTATCAGCGACATGTGAGAAGGTGGGGATAGAGAGGAATACTTTTTATAACTGGAAAAAGGATGACCCGGCATTTCTTTTTGAGCTGAAAGAAAGAGAGAGGAACATGCTTGAGGATGTCGAGCAGGTACTAAAGAAATTGATTCTGAAAGAGGAGGGCGCCTCTGTGAGATATTTTCTGGACAGGCGTCATCCACTCTACAGGCCGAGGGTGAAGGTTGATGGACCGGTAGCCGGTGATAAGTCGCTCGAGGAAGAGCTTGACGAGATGGAATTCGATGATGATTCGAAGTATGGAGAAAACAAAGAAAAAAATGACGGAGTTGGAATTGATAGAGACCAGAATCAGGCTCCGGAACAAGCGGGGTCAAATAGTGCCGTTCAAATTGAACCCGGCGCAGGCGTACTATTGGCGAAAGAAGACGCGACGAAACGTGATAGTGAAGGCCCGGCAGAAGGGGATCAGCAAAATCATTCTGGCGCGGTATCTGGTCCGGTGCATTCGTAAGAATATCAACGCGGTAGTTATCTCCCATGAGAAGGGAGCAACACAACGGCTCTTCGCTTCGGTGAAAATGTACATTGACCTTTTGGTGGTGAAGCCGACGACAAGCATTGATTCGAAGAGCGAGATCCGTTTCCCATTCCGGGGGAGCTCGTACTTTATCGGGACGGCCGGACAGAAGGCGTTCGGGCGTGGCGATACGGTGGCACTGGCGCACTTGTCGGAGGCAGCTTTCTATCCAGAGCTGGTCCGGATTCTGAACGGTATCGCGGAGGCGGCCGAGTATGGAGAGATTGACATCGAGACATCACCGAACGGACGGGAAGCAGTGTATGATCTCTACCAGAAAGCGAAGGCGGGGATGAGTTCTTTCACGGCCATCTTCATTCCTTGGTTCATAGACCAGGAATATAGCGCCGACAATTTGACAGAGGAGGAATTGAACGGGCTTTCGAAAGGGGTGCAGGAGATGTTTTCAATGCCGGATGATGAGTTCATGAAGACACTCGATGATGGGGAAAAGAAACTGCTCGAGATGGTGGAGCGCGACTGGGCGAAAGAAGGGTGTGTGATGACGCCCGGAATGCTCAAGTGGAGGCGGGCAAAGATTTGGGACAAGGGAGAAATCTTTTTTCAGGAGTACCCGGAGGATGATGTGTCATGCTTCTTGCAGAGTGGCCGGTCTGTATTCAGTGAGATCACGTTGGATATTTCCAAGCGTATACCATTGGACAACTTTGAATCATGGGCAAAGACGAAGGGGATGAGTGACAAGCAGCAGGAGATTTTCAAAAACAAAATGATGTTCGGGGGGATAGACCCGGCAGTCGGGACGGCGAACGGTGACGGCGCGGTGTTCTCGGTCATCGATGTGGATATGGAGACAGGCAAGGCGGCAGTGGTGTTTGAATACCGCTCGAATGAACCATCAGATATTTTTTGCCAGAAGGTCGCATATGTGACGGAGATTTTCAACATCTGGCTGGGTGTAGAAAACAACGGTGTTGGACAGGGAACCATCAAGGAGTTGCGTCACCTGGGAGTGAGATTCTTCGAGTGGGAAACGACAGGCGCGAATCGCACCCCGATGATCATGGAATTGGAGAAGGCATATCGGACAGGTCTTCTCGTCGAAACTTACCCAGAGGCAGAAAATGAAGCGAGGGATATGGTTTATACCGGAGAACCAGAACGACCAGACCACAAAGAAGGCAAACATGATGACCGAGTATTTTCCAGAGCTATTGCGTGGGGAATGCGAAACAAGCCGTTGCCGGGTGTGACCTACTTGTAAAAAGGAAAAGGTGGTATACTCGAAATAACAAAAAATCCTATGTCAGAACCTTGGTACAAAAAACTAATTGGGGGGTTTCGCCAAAAAAGCTACGGCGAAGTTGAAGTGACTGGTGGACTCGAAATTCTTTCGAAGTTGACTACCACTGAATTGTCGAAGTCGACTATGCTCGAGAAGTATCGAAAGAGCTTGTATGTTTTTGCCTGTATCAACAAGATTGCGATGAAGGTGGCCTCGGTGCAGATCGAGATGTACAAGATCAAGAACAGCCACGGAGACCTGGACGAAATCAAGACCCACCCGGCTCTGGATTTGCTGTATCAGATGAATCCTTTTCAGACGAAGACGGAGTTCCTGGAAATTACCATGATCAACCTGAAGTGTACCGGGGATGCGTTCTGGTACAAGGTGCGAAATAATTCTGGGCAGGTGATGGAGTTGTGGAACTTGCGTCCAGACTACATGACTATCCTGACTGACCCGGTAAATTTTATTAAAGGATATCGCATGAGAAAATCCGACGGGAAGACTGTCGATTTTAAGCCGGAGGATATCATCCATTTCAAATACCCTGACCCATTGAATCAATACATGGGTCTTTCGCCTTTGCGGGCGGCACAGAAGCGTGTCATGACTGAGGAATATGCGACGCAATGGCAGAGTGATTTCTTTTTGAACAGCGCCAGACCAGATGGGTTGATTAAGAATTCGAATACAACTTTGAGCAAAGACCAGAAGGAAGACATCCGCGAGTCGTGGGGAAAGCGCCATGGTGGTCTGAATAACGCCTACAAGGTTGCCATACTCGAAGGTGGCCTCGAGTATCAGCTCATCTCTCTATCGCAGAAGGAGATGGATTATATCGAGTCCCTGAAGTTTACGCGTGATGATATTCTCGTGGCGTTCCAGGTACCGAAGCCGATCGTCGCAATCGTGGACGATGTGAACCGCGCGAACAGCGAGACGGCCATGCAGATTTTCCTTGCTGAAACTATCAAGCCGGAAGTGGATCGTCTGTGGGAGAAGGTGACAGAGCAACTCATCAGCCAAGATTTCGGTGAGGAGTTCTTCGTCTTGCCAGTAGACCCGACCCCGAAAAACCGGGAGCTCGAGCTCAAGGAATACTCGGAGGGAATCACGAATCGGTATCTGCTCATCAACGAGGTCCGCGCTTTGGAGGGATTGCCTCCAGTGAAGGGCGGGTGGTCTTTCTATGGGACGCTGGCTGAACTGCCGATGGGAGGACTTTCGAACGGCGAGCAGAAGTCTATGATCAAGCGTTTGGACAAAGAGGAAAAGGAAAACGAGAAAACCATCACCGCAACGATGGCCGAAAAGAAAGTGAAGCGGTACAACTGGCAAGGAAAATTCTGGCTCAAGCAGAAGTTTGTTATCTATGAAACAATGCTCGAAGCTACTGTGAAAGCAATGAGTGGGAAGAAAAAACGGGACGGCAAGAAGGTCAAAGGAAAATTTGTTTCACTCCTGAAAGACAAAGAGGTGAAGTCGGCTTATGCCAGTCTTGTGAACAAGGGAATTGATGGCCGGGCCGATCGTTTGAAGAGTGCCACCGATACGTTCTTCAAGGGGCAAATGCACCGAGTTCTTGGTGAGCTTTCGAAAAAGAAATCAAAAGAGAACCAGAAGAAAATCACCGCAGAAGGAATTTTGAAATATGATAAAGAGGTCGGACTGTCTGTTGAGTTCATCATCCCGTTCATTGAGAGCTATCTTAAGGAATCAGCACAGGAAGCCTTGAACATGCTGGCACCACAAGAGGACTATCAGGATTCTAAAAAGATCCAGAAGAGAATTGAGAAACGAGCTGAGGAATTTGCTAAGAGTGTGAACTCGACCACCCTGGAGAAACTATCCACAACGCTGGCAGAAGGGATTGCTGAAAGCGAAGGAATCCAGAAGCTGACGGAACGTGTGGAAGAAGTCTATGCTGATTTCCCGGCGTATCGAAGTGAGATGATTGCCAGGACAGAGGCGACTGTGGCCAATGCAGAGGGTGCTTTGGAAGGGTTCAGACAGTCGGGAGTGGCGACTGGAAAAGAATGGATCAATTCTGGTGATGACCGGGTGCGCGAAGAACACCAGGACGGAGCTGGGGTTGGAGGCGAAATTGTTGCATTGGATAAGAACTTTTCGAATGGGCTCGGCTATCCGGCAGAGCCGAATTGTCGGTGTGTTGTTGGCCCGGCGTTTCTCGAGGAGTAGGCCCCTATTGTATAAAAATAAAAAGTGCTATACTAACCCTATGAAAAAGAAACTGCTCCAAGAGAAGCAAGAGATCCATCGTGGGTACAGCTTCAACACGAAGAGTATCGACAAAGAAAACTTCACAGTGGAGGGAGTTTTTTCGACGGAGGATGTTGACCGGCATGGTGAGGTCGTTATGCAAAACGGCTGGAAGCTGGATGCTTACCGAATGAATCCTATTGTGGCTTGGGCCCACAAGACCGGAGATCTGCCGATCGCAAAGATGTTGACCATCGAGGTGGATGGACAGAATCGTTTGGTGGGAAAAATGCAGTTCGCAGTCAATGAATATCCTTTTGCAAAAACAGTCTTTGACATGATCGCGGGTGGATTCCTCAATGCGTTCTCGGCTGGATTCATGAACGAGATCTACCAGATTGACCAGAATGAGGACATCGTAATCCTCAATGAGAACGAACTCTTCGAAGTTTCTGTGGTGCCTATCCCGGCAAATAAGTTGGCACTGGTGAAGTCGAAGGGAATTGATACAAGCCTTTATGAAAAAGAAATTGAGGAAGCCGGATATGTGAAGCAGGTGCAGTTCGAGATACCGACCATGACAGAAGCGGATGCGGTCGAAGTCATCTCAAAATCCAATAAAGAAACCATACGCTCGACGATAGCCACTCTGACGGAGCTGGTGAAAGACGACGCGGAAGCCGATACTAACAAGGGTGTTCAGGTCGATCACTCCACGACAGCGAAAGCTAAAGTGGGCGGCAAAAACAAAGTCTCCGTCAAATCACTCAATCGGGCCATCCGTGACCTGTTGGGTGTAAAAAAATCTATAACAAAAATATAAGTATGAATCTCAAAGAATTGCTGAAGAAGCTTCTTGAGAATGCTGCCGGCCTCAGTGTTGAGGAGAAAGCGTTCTTGGCTTCAAACGAAGATTCCATGAGCGACGTTGAAAAGGAAGCCTTTGCAAAAGTCGCCGTGGAAGAGGAAGAGGGAATCGACAAGGAAGCTCTTAAGGCCCTTGTTGGGAAGTCGATTGAAGACGCTCTCGCTGGACGCGTGGACAAAATCTCTGACCAGATCGTGGCCAAGTTCCAGAAGGGTGTAAATGCTGCCCGGGCCAAGGTGCTCGATGGTGTCGAGGAAGAGGAAGAGAAGAAAGATGAGAAGGCAAAGGGTTTTGCGACCCGTGAGTTCTTGAAGGCCCTTATGAACGGCGACAAGGCTCGCGCTAAGGCTGTCACTACGGACGACGCAGGTGCCGCTCCGGATGATACCAAGGCAGGTCTCTTGATTCCTGACGAACTTCGCACTGAAGTTTTGCGGATCAAGGAAACTCAGTATGGTCTCGCTCGTCGCGAAATGTTTTATCTCCCGTTCTCTGGTCCTGGCAATAGCCGAACCATTCCAGCTCTCGGAACTTCTGTTACCGTAAAATGGACAGATGAGAAGGGCAAGAAGAAATCCACTCAGCCTAAGTTCTCAGTGATCACTCAGACGCTGAAGAAACTCGCTGCTATCGTACCTTTCACCGAGGAAATCCTCGAGGACAGTGCAATCGATATCGTGAAGTTGGTTGGTGAATTGTTTGCAGAAGCAACCGCAAAAGAAGAAGACCTCCAGTTCTTTGCTGGTACTGGATCCCCATGGACTGGTATCTTGAACAATGGATCGGTCAACATCGTGACCATGCTGACGGGTGAAGCAAATGACAATCTCGCAGACGAACTCCTTCGTATGCAGGATGCTACCCCATCAGGTGCGCAGGATGGTGCAAAATATTTCATGCACCGTTCATGGCTCAATCGGATTCGCAAAATGAAGTCGAGCACTGGTGATTACGTCTACACCAAGCCTTCTGATGGTCAGCCGGCTATGATCTGGGACAAGCCAGTAGTTCTCTCAGATGCCTTTCCATCGACTGCCGATGTGCAGGTAGGAGATCCTTTCGTACTCTACGGAAATCTCAAGCAGGCCGCAGTGTTTGGCGACAAGCAACAGCTTCGTGTGAAGCTCCTTGATCAGGCCACCATCACTGATACCGATGACTCAACGATCATCAATCTTGCTGAGCAGGATATGGTCGCTCTCCGAGTTGTCGAGCGTGTTGGGTACACTGTAGCTCTCGCAGCCGCAGCGACGGTTCTGAAGTACGCCGAAGAATCCTAATGTTGGATTCGGGGCTTGAAAGAGGGGGGAAATTTTCCCCCTTCCCATCAGGCTCCGATCCGGCCCGGACGGTCGAGCCGGGAGTCTAATCAAAAAACGAACAACAATCTTATGGCATCAACAGTTGAAATTGACGAGGCTAATGGCGCGGGTGAGACTCTTACTCACAACATTACAAACTCGAACATGGGCAGTGCTGATGAGGTCAACACTGATCCAGTGGCTAACCCGATTGCACCAGCTACGCATACCTACATCAAGTATCAAAAGGTTCATGTGACGGCGATGGGCGGGTCTTCGAAAATCGACAATCTGAAAGTCTGGCGAACAGGAGCATTGGGAACTGGGGGCACGCATGCGCATGTCACCAACGCCAGAGAGTCTTCCTACGCGGGAGCCTTGGCCTATGCTACTCCTGTACGTACCACGCCGGTTGCGACAGTGACGCAGGCTATGCCTACATCGGTGCCTACTGGGGCGAACCTTGGAATCGGTGGATCTCTTACTGGAAGCCTCACTGCAACAGGGTCGTCTGACTACCTCGGACATCAGATCACGACCGACGCTTCGGCCACTGCAGGAAGCACGAGCACGATGAACTATCAATACGATGAAACCGCTTAATCAAAAATACCTATGAGCCAAATTCACAAATGCGGAAAATGCGATTTGGAGTTTTCTTCGGAAGAATCGTATGTCGCACATGAGTGCGAAGCGACTGGGGTTACTCCAGCCGATCCAGAACACCAGGGGCCAGAGTTTGTAGCCATTCAGGAAGCAGCACTGGCTCGCGGTGAAGAGCGCAAAGCAGCAGAAGAGGCAGTGGTGTAGTAGTACAATTTGAAGTCAATACAATGACCCGCTTACAGGCAATACAATGCCGATCCCTGTGGCGAAAGTCTCAGGGATTTTTTATAAGATAGTAAAAACACTATGAAATATTTATTCAAAAAAGAGGGGGAGAAAGATGTAGAAGTCCAGAAGGAGCGTTGGACATGGGGCGTCGTTTATAAAGATGGAAGCCAGCTCAATCAATTCCGTGAAGAGGACGGGAGTTTCCATCAGTTTGTAGAGATCAAGCAGGATGATGTTTCCATGTTCGTGATGTATTCAGGGGAGAAGCGGATTGATATCGTTGTGGAAGGAAAACAGATTTTCCACTTTTACCGGAATGTGGTCTTCTCGTACAACTCAGAAGATGAGAGGAAGGTGCGTGTCTATTGCTTCGGGTATAAAAACAAAGAGACTGGAGAGGCGGTCTACAATTACATCCTTCCAGATGATCGGGTCGTGGTCAGTGATCGCGATATTGATGTAACAAAATTCAATATATAGCTATGATTAGGAACTACGAATTGATCGATAAATATATCGACATTATTGACCCGGAAACAATCAACCGGCTTTTGTGGTTCCAATCTAAAATTGGGTATTATGTTGGACACCTTCCGATTGTGCGACCGGCCATCATTTGGCTCGAAGATTTTTTTACAAAGAGAGGACGAAGGAGTTCGAAGTTTGCTCGTATGCTTCACTGGGCAACGGGCAATTCTATATTTTATTTGGACTACGTAGGGGGATCAGACGCGGCTTCTGGAGCAGACTGGGCGAATGCGTGGAAGACGCTAACACTCGGGGCTACGGCGGCACGTATAGCGCCGGGTGATGTGATCCGTATTGCAAAGAGTCCGGCTCCGACTTCACTCGGGATGACAGCAGCATGGACCGATCTTTCAAGGACAGTCACACTCAATTCTGCTTTGACCGCTGTTATAGAAGACTGCGAAGATGCCTGGGTAGCCTCTGCAAACGTTACTTGTACAACTTCTGCGACTAATAAAGAAGGGACGAATTCAGCTTCGATTGCTATCGCTGCAGGATTTACTACTGGAAAAGTAGCCTATGAAGCCCTGGCTGGATCGACTGATTTTTCAGGGTACCAGCAGGTTTCTTTTTGGATCCGAACTTCAGTAGCAATAGCGGCAGGAGTATTGACACTCGATTTGTGTTCAGATACTATCGGAGCTACCTCAGTCAATTCAATCGCTATCCCAGCCATACCTGGAACATCAGTGTGGCAAGTGGTTACGGTAGACACAGGCGCAGCTTTGGGGTCAGCGATTCAATCTATTTCTATCAATGCTGTATCTGACCCAGGAGCTCCAACGATTCTTATTGACAATATTATTGCTTGCAAGGATTCTTCTGCGGCAGATAGTCTGACGCTCTCCTCTCTTATTTCAAAAAATTCTGCTGAGCAAGGCGGAGCTGAGGCGTGGCATACAATTCAGAGCATCAGTGGGACCACTGTCATATTAGACGCACATACGGGAACGGAAGCTGGTACGGGGAGAGGATATTCAGGAACGACTGAAACGGTAACGACGTATAAAAGAGAAACTATCAAAACTACTCCAACCACAAACTCCACCGATATAGTTGGAAGTGTTACTGATTCTGGAACTCTTGGAAGCAATATAGAGTACCAAGGCGGGTACGATACGGGAACATCTCTCCAGACTGGTGAAACGTTTTTTGATGGACAAAATTCAAATGGGCATGGTATTTCTTTGGTATCAAAGAGCTTTATAACGTTGAACTATCTCAACTTCCATAGATATAGTACTGGTATAAACTTGAGTGGTTCTCACAATAATACGATACAACACATAAGCAATATTGTTGGCTGTGGTTTCATGGGCATATCTCTCTCATCAAGTTGCAATAACTATATAGGAAAAATCTTAAATTGTATCAACTGCGGAACCAACAGTGGAATGCGAATGATTTCCAGGAGTAGCAACAATTATATAGAAGAAATTTCGAATATTAGCGGTAACGGTACCGGATTGAGCTTCTCTGGAAGCGATTTGAATACCATTGTATTGATAGGAAAAGCAAATAACAATGCATCGTATGGCGTTAGCTTCTTTGATTCAAGTTTGAATAAAATTGGAAGCATTGTAACGGCATCAAATGGTACTGCTGGTATAGATACTAATGCCATCAATTATATTGAAACAGCTGATATATCAGAGTCAACAAAAGTAACTGCTCGGGGTGACTTCCAAAACTGTTTAGTTTTTATAAATAAATTCAATGGCACTGGACACCCAAAAATATTCGCTGATGGAGGGAATATTGTTAGACAGACTTCGACACTTACAAATGGGTCAGGTTTTCAGTGGTTGTTTACAACAGAAACAAACACGAATAGGCAATCTAATTATCCGCTTAGACTAACAATCGCTAAGATAGCTGTTACCGCCAACAATCTCGTTACAGTGAAGGCATGGTTTCTTAAAGGTCATGCCACGAATATAGGTGCGAAATTAGTATGTAGGGGAGGACAGATTGCTGGGGTAGCAACAGATGTTACGGCGACGAAAGCCAATGATACAGCCGAGGAAGAATTGACTATCACGTTCACGCCGACCGAAGATGGTGTCGTGGAAATTGAAGCGTGGGCGTATTATGTTGCTGGTCATTCGACTGTCATTGTAGACGCCATGACAATAACGCAGGCATAAAATATTATGTATGGCATTACCGACACCAGCAGACTTATCAACGATTGACTATGCCTCTAAGGGCCAGCCTTTTGTTGATGTTCCAGCAAAGAGTGGGATTGGGTTGGAGTCGATGGATTTTTCTTTCAATGGTCAGCCGTTTGTGACGAACCCAGACGCAACTGGCGGGGGGGTGACCGAGGTATCAATTACAAAGTCATTGAAGTATTGTGTTGAGCGAGCACCGTCAGCTCTCACTAAGTCACTGAAATATACTGTCGAGGTAACACCAAGCGCGATCACGAAATCTTTGTCGTATGCGGTTGAGAAGGGTATTGCTGTCACGAAATCTCTTCAGTACACGGTTGAGGCAACGCCGTCTGCTGTGACAAAATCATTAAAGTATACGGTTGAAATTACACCGAGTGCGCTGACGAAATCCCTTGAATATAATGTTGTTGCGACGCCTTCGGCTGTGACGAAGAGTCTGTCATATGAGGTTGAAAGCCCAGTGGCCGTCACGAAGTCTCTCAAATATTGTGTGATAGTTGAAGCCGCTGGAAATCCGACAAAAAGTCTTTCATATAATATTCTGATAGCGTCTGCTATCACTAAGGGGCTGGTCTATCTTGTAGAGTCGACCCATGCAGCTATTACAAAGTCCCTCAAGTATACGGTTTCAAAAACTGCTTCTGCGATAACTAAGGGCTTGATCTATAGCGTGGTGCTGACGCCTTCTGGAATTACTAAGGCGTTGAAGTATACGGTGAAGCAGGCGCCGGCGCCAAAACAAAAGTCACTCCAATATGCAGTGTTCTTCCTGACAGATAGCGTTACAAAATCACTTTCTTATGAAGTGAAGAGCGCTCAGGCTGTCACAAAATCCTTGAAGTATACAGTGACGGTTGCTGCTTCTGCTATCACAAAAGGCCTTGAATATGTCGTGACTGGCGGGAATATCATCCAGGCAGCTTTGACCTACATGATCAAGCAGGCACCGGCTGCGAAGACTAAGGGTCTGATTTATATGGTTGTACAGGTGGCCAGTGCTATCCAAAAAGGATTGATTTACAATGTCGAGAGACAGGCGGCTATCACTAAGGGGCTTGTCTATGCTATTAAGGGTCAGAGTGCTGTCGCAAAGAGCTTGAAATATACCGTTACGGTACAGGGATCAGCAATCTCAAAAGGCTCTCAATATGCTGTTAGACGCGAAAATTCGACCACCAAGGGGCTTTCGTACAGTGTCGAGACATCTGGTGCTATCACTAAGGGGCTGATATATAGGGTTGAAAAACAGGGGGCGCTGACAAAATCTCTGAAATATGGTGTAAAAGTAACACCTGCGGCAAAAACGAAGGCGCTTCAATATGCTGTTGAGAAGTCTGGAGCTATCACCAAGGGTCTCACATATCTGGTGGAAGTTCAGGGTGCGATTACAAAGAGTGAGAAATATACGGTTGTCGCTCAAAAATCAAAAACTAAGTCGCTCAAGTATACTGTCACGGTGATTGGAATGGCGATCACTAAAGCATTGCAATATGTGATGGGACAAGTAGACACGTTCTCTGTTACGAAGGCATTGACCTATCGAGTGAGTGTCGGACAACCGGTCACGAAATCTATTCGGTATGTAGTCAAGGCTCCTCATGTAGTTACCAAGTCAATGAGGTATGTCATCAGGGTGTACCCGTACAAGAAAAAAGTATCGACTCCCTATTCAAAAAAGACCAGTCCGTTCATCAAGAAAAATGCTCCTTACACTAAGATTCCAAGAGTGGTATAATTCGATTACTAAAAAACTTCTATGCCGAAGGGATATACAACCAGAGCAAAAATAGAGAATTACCTGTTGATTGATATTGACTCGAGTTTTCACGACCAGGTGGATGCGTGGATTGAGGAAGTTGAGGCGTATATCGACACGAAAACAGGACGGAACTTTGTAGCTGATCCAGAAGAGAGCGGTGTAGATGCTGGAGCTTCGACCCGTCGTTTTGATGGTGACGGAACGAACAAGCAAATTATCGATGATTGTGTTGAGGTGACGAGCGTGAAGCTTTCTGATGAGGATGATCCGCTCGAGTTAGAAGATTATGTACTGTACCCAGCAAATGCTCAGGCACTTTCTCGACCGGTTCCGTACACGCTCATTCGACTTTTGTCCGGAGCGTTTCCATCATATCCACCGCAAGGAATATATGTGAAAGCACGATGGGGATATTCAGAGCTGGCGCCGAAAGATATTCAGACCGTAGCGACGGTGTTGGTTGCGGGAATAATAAACTACTCTTGGAATGCGGAAGGCGAAGTGAAGAGTGAATCGATTGGTCGGTATTCTGTGACTTACAAAGACGACGCAGGATGGAAGGATTTTGAGAGAATCGAACCGACGCTTGCTTCGTATATAAAATATTCATTCTGATATGGGCATTGAAAGAAACTATACCCAAGTGGCGGAAGTCTACCGACTATCGAACGAGGAATCGGGATATGGTCAGGATTATTCTTTGCACCTTGCTGATGTAGCTTGTCATTTGCAGCCGCTGGACGATCGTTATTCTGAAGACCTTGAGGGAAGTTTTGGGAAAGATTTTCTGATGATCTGCGGGAATGTGGATATTAAAGAAGGAGATCGTGTCACTGTTTCAGCTATCGAATATAGAGTGACGGCCGTTGAAGTGTATATGCTCGGAGGTATACCGCATACGGAGTTGACCATCAGAACATTCAATCCATGAGTGATATAAATTTTGAAATCCGAGGGCTGGATAAATTGCGGACCGCCTTGAAAAGAGCGCCAGCATTGGCGATTCAGGAGTTCGGGAAAGCGATTCAGAAGTCGGCACTGACGATTCAGAGCAATGCAATCAAAGAAGCGCCGGTGAATAAGGCAACGGGCGGCGGAAACCTTCGGCAGAATATACGTGTGACATCGATGACGAAGACGCGGGCGGTTGTTACTTCCAAGGCGCCGTACTCGATATTTGTGGAAGAGGGAACGAGTCCACACACGATCGAGGTGAAAAATAAGCGGGTGCTGGCGAACAAGCGGACCGGACAATTCTTCGGAAAGAAGGTCAATCACCCGGGGACCAGAGCGAATCCCTTCATGAGGAGGGCGGTGGATAAAAGCAAGGGTCTCGTGGAATCGTATTTCATGACTGCGATGAATAAAGTTCTCAAATCTCTGACATAAAACTATGGCAACATCAACCATCACCGGAGTCATGGCACTCCTCAAAGCGAAAATGGAAGCGCTCCAAATTGGAGGGCTGGATGTTTTTGGGGCAGTCTCGGACTTCGCGAATGGTGACTTCGAAGGATACCCGGCTTGCATGATCACTGAGATTGGCGGGAAGGGAGAAACGATGGACACTCATCGGAACCAACGGACGCATGAATTTATGATTCGTCTTTACCAGGAACAAAGCCGGGCCGGAAAGACAAAGGAAGATGCGGCGACCAAAATGCGGTCTGTATGCGATGCAGTTCTGGCGGCTCTTGATACTGACAAAACTCTTTCTGGCGAGGTGGATATTGTCCGGGTGGTTGAGTTTGAGACGAGTTTTAAGGTAACGGCTGGGACATTCAATTTCGCTTCGTTCCGGGTACAGGTAGCTGTCCTTGTGCTAAATCATAATTGACCCTATACTGCAACTATGAAATACAAAAATATCAGTAGAAAAACTCTGTCGATTCCCGGTGTCGGGGTAGTGGAAGCTGGCAATGAGATCGAGACAGAAAAGGAAATCATAAACGAGAACTTCACGCGTGTCGATATGAAGTCAGACAAAATTTCAAATACCAAATCGGTCGAAGAGCCGAAGGATAATTCGCAAAAATAAAAGTGTATGCACTACATTTCAGACCTGGCCTATATGGCCTTTGGAAAGCAGTCCTCGGCGGTCGCGGCTGTAATCCCAGACGTATTCGTGCCTCTGATGGAAGAGGACATGAAAGTGGATCCGAAGAATGAGCGGGTCAAGCAGATTGTCGGTATCAACTGGTCGTCTAACAAAATGCTGCAGGGCTTGCGAGAAGTCGGCGGCAGTTTCACTATCCAGTGTGATCCTGAGAACATCGGACATATTCTCAATATGGTGTTGGTAAAAGACACCACGAGCGGAAGTGCACCAGTCGGATATACTCATCCATTCCTTGAGGATGGTGAGCCAGAATTTTATACGATCGATATTGTAAAAGGAAATGCTGTCCAGCGTTTCGTCGGTTGTCAGATCACGAAGGTCGAGTTCTCCTTTCAAGATAGCCACCTTATCGCAAAATGTGATGTCATCGCACGTCACGCGTTCTCAGTGGGAACATTGAAGACGGCTCTGACTGGCGCTGGCATGGTAGCCGTTGTCTTTGACGAAGGATATGATCCGGAGCCTGTTCTTGGACTGGTGGCCGGAGATATTATTCAGGTGCAGGCTGATGACGGGTCATTCACGGATGTCACTATCGCTACGATTGTCGCAGGGAACAAGAGTGTGACCATGAGTGCGACTGCTGTGACGGCTTCGATCGGAGCGCTGATCTCTCTTAAGGCACAGACCCCAAGCTATGCAGCATTGAAGCGTCCATTCAAGTTCGGGCAATGTCTCGTTGGATTCGGTGCCGATCAGACAGCGGCAGACGCGAATGTCGCCTCCTATGCCTTGGCTACTCCAGTCGATGACTTCAAGCTAACCATCAATCGGAACATTACCCGAAGACGGGCGACTGGAAAGAATGACGCGCTGACCCTTATTGGGACAGGAGACGCAGAATTGACAGTCAAGAAGCTCTTCGAAGACGCTGAGCAACAGCAGCAATGGATGGACATTGCTAAAAAGGCATGTTCGATTCTCTTCACTGGAGACAACATTGCGACCACCTACTACTGCACACTCGCAATCAAGCTCCACAATATCAAGCCAAGCGATCATGGAAACAAGCTTTCCAAGGGTGAGTACGTCTTCGATGAGACGACCTTTATGGTCGAGTACGATGACACTGATGGTATGGCGATGGAAGTCACGCTCCTTAATGCGACAGCGGGAACTGAGTACTAAATAACCAATAACCAAAAACACCATGAGTCAGGAATACAAGAGGCCGACCAAGATCATTGATTTGCCAAGCGGCAAAAAAGTGGAAGTGATTGCGTACTTTTCAAAATATGAGACTGAGAAGCTGGCTTCTGCCATGTTCGACAAGCAGAAGATTTCTGGTGAGAAACTTTCTGGGATCGGCAAGGAGGGTGGGGCGGCTTTCAATGGAATGGAATTCGAACTTGGAGCGTTGACCATGGCCGACGGAATGGCCAGAGAGATGGCTATAAAAAAGCTCATAGATGTAGATGGGAAGGAGTACGAAGCAACAATCGAAGCTATCCGGGACTTCCTCGATGAAGCCGATGGCGATGTCGTGACTGCTGCCATCAATGATGCTAATAAAAAAAAACCGAAGGAAGGCAAATAGTCAAAGCCCTGCTCTTTCCGAATACCGGGAATCAGCTCCCGAATGAGTTTACCAGGTACTATATCTGCCAGAAAATGGGCTGGGACTACTATACGTATCTGTCTCAGCCTTCATTTTTTATAGAAGAAATTATCGACTGTATGTATGCTGAAAAAACGGCGAAAGAATTAAGAAAAGAAGGGAAATAATGGTATGTCAGAATCAACACAACTCGATGTCATAGTAGAACTTCAGGACAAGTTCTCTTCAAAGACATCCTCGATTGAAGGGTCGCTTGCGCGCATGTCGAAGGTTGGTGATAAACTGAACAAAACATTTACCGGAATTGGTAATCGATTCAGTACGGAATTCGGACTGATACAGAGAGCCGCGAAAATCGGTGTTGCTGGCATTGTAGCTGCTGGAGCCGGAATCGTGGCTTTTGGTATTTCATCGGTTAAGGCATTCGCAACGGCTGAAGCTACTGGGGCACGGTTTGAACATTCGATGAAACAGATCGCGAAGGCGAGCGACCAACAAGTCGCGTCACTTCGGAAGCAGCAAGATGCACTATCTAAAGTAACAAGATTTGATGATGAAGCCATCGCTTCTGGTCAAGGATTTCTTGCAACGTTTTCACTTAATACAAAACAGATCGAGAAGCTTACTCCGCGATTGCTTGATATGGCGGAAGGATTGCGCGATGTGGAGGGAAATACTATCGGTCTTGAGGGAGCCAGTAACATGCTCGGGAAGGCGCTGCAGATGGGGACGGTCGGCATGTTGCAGAAAGCTGGCGTTACTATACCTGGGACGACCAAAGCAATGCAGGATTTATTCAAGGCAAAGTTTGAGCTGGCCAGTATTGAGGAGCGAACGGCTATGCTGTCTGACCTGGTGGATGGAAACTTTAAGGGGCAGGCAGAGACGGCTGGGAATACTTTGGCCGGGCAACTGGTTATCCTTGGAAATACGTATGACAATCTAAAAGAAAAAGTTGGTGGAGCTTTGGCTGAGGGATTTGCTCCATTCGTACAGGCGTTGAAGGATTTTGTTTCAGGGGATCAAATGAACGCCTACGTTGAGCAGATGACGGCTAAGATACACGCCTGGGTTGAATCAGTCGGCGGTCCAGAAGGAATAAAACAAAAGATGATCGAGTTTAAGGATAAAATTATCAATGAAGTAATACCGGCTATAATTACTATTTTCGATACGATAGTATCGGTAACAAAATTTGTTTGGGATCATCGTGATGCTATCGTAGTTGCCGTTCTGGCGTGGGAATCATTCAAAGTAATTTTGACAGCGGTCCAAGTTTTCATGCTACTGAAGCTGATTCCCACTCTCTTTGCAACTGGAGCAGCCTTCCTTGTCGCCTACTGGCCGATATTGCTTATAATAGGAGCACTGGGATTAGTAGCAGCTGGAGCGTATTGGGTATGGAAAAATTGGGATAATCTCAAAATGGCGTTTGAAAATTCTCCGCAGTGGTTCAAGACTGTCGTTAGTTGGCTTGGAACGTTACTGGGAGCAATATCCCCAGTGATTGGCGCTCTTCAAAAGCTATATGATGTTTATAAGAAGATAAGCGGTAAGGCTGGTGACAAAGGTGCTTCGTCGATAGTGAAGGGGTTGGAAGGAAATTATGCAGCCACTGGCGGTATTATCTATGCTGCCGGTGGATTCATGCAGCCGCGTGGAACCGATACTGTCCCGGCTATGCTTACGCCTGGAGAAATGGTCTTAAACGCAGGACAGCAAGCCAGACTGTTCAGTCAGCTCAATGGGGCGAGCAAAGGAATCAATATCAACATCACTGGTGATAATTATTTTTCAGGTGAAGCAGATGAGGATCGTCTGATCGATAAGATGAGAATGATGATCTCGCGCGAACAGGAGCAGTCTAATTGGGGTATCGCATAAAAAAAATATGAACATCACCTACAACGGACTGAACCTGAATGACACGATCAACTACTGGGTAGAGGATCTTCCGCATGAGGATGTAGCAAAGCCGGAAATCAATCTACAGAAAATTGCCAGGACAAACAGGAGTATTCTTTTGAAAAAGGGGTACGGTATAAAGACTATTAAGGTAACGGTCATTGTTGAGGATTCTACGGTGGCGGCCATGGATTCTCGAATGGATGACTTCAAGGAAACTATAGAGTCTTCTGAGAAGAATTTGGACGTGGAATATGCGGGAGGTACCAGACGATATGTGGCGACCGGGTATATTGAGAATATTGATCGGCGGACGAGATGGGCTCGAGTGCAGCTTAGACTGGAGTGCTACCGGGCTTTTGGAGAAGACACGGCCGAAACTACAGAATCTTTTGCGGCGAAGACGACCAGCCCATATACTGACGATATCGAAATTGCCGGTAACGCGCCGGCCACTCCTGACATCACGATCACTATCAACTCGTTTACGGGAGCGGCCGACAGATTTATGCAAATCAAGAACACTGTGACTGGAGAATACATCAAGGTCACGAAGAATGATTGGGTCGCCAGCGATATTATTCAGATATACACAGCGCAAGCTATTGTGACAGTAAACGGGAACATCACGCAGTATCTTGGAATCATGCCGGTGTGGAATCCTGGTGATAATGATTGGGAATATACTGACGACTTCACAGCTCGGAATGTCGATATTGATTTCGCTTACAAGAAAAAATGGCTCTAAGAGAATATGAAAAGATTCAAATACGACGTCTTTGAAAACGACGGGTCCTATATAACCACCTGGAATGACGTGGTATCGGATCCGAATTTCAGTGCGTCGGTCAATGGAGGACTGGGGGAAACGAAAGTGCTCCTGGCAAGAAATGCTGATGACTTTGGAGAGAGCGATGATGTGAATTTTCGGAACCAGGTAATCGTCAAATGCTTCGACGCGGCGGACCAGGACGGAGTGACTATATTCAATGGATGGATTTCTGGATATACACCTGTCCTTAAGGAATCGAGCGAGTACTTGGAAGTGACGCTCATGGGATATATTCAGGAATTGTCTCGGGTGGAGCTCTTGGATGATGGGACTGGGATTCAGGATTCACCAGTCAGCGGAAACACGAAACTCACTTATACGGCGCAGGAGATCGGGGATATTCTCAAAGACATCATCGATAAATATAATGCCCTGACGGGAGTCTTCGCGAAGGTAGATTATACGATCAGTCCGGACAGTATCGGTGACACGGCTACCACTATCACCTATACCTTCAATACGGTCACCATCCTTCAGGCCATCAATAAATTAGTAGAGATGTGCCCGGCCGGATGGTATTGGTATCTTGATGCGGACAATGTGATCCACTTGGCAGAGTATTCGGCGACGCCTAACCACACTTTTTTTGTTGGGAAGGATGTCAACGAAATACAGCCGTACAAGCGGATCGAGAACGTAGTAAACGTGGCCTATGTTATCGGTAAGGAAACAGCAGGAGAGAACCTTTTCAGGAAGTATGAACGGACTGCCAGCCGGGACAACTACGGACGCAGTGTCATATTCATCACTGACAACCGTATCAGCGACGCTGGAACGGCTGAAAAATTCGCAGATGCTTCGCTTGACGCTGATGATGAACCGGAAGTGCGAACGCAGGTGGTGATCGTTGACGAAAATAATGACCAAGGTCTCGGATATGATATTGAGAGTGTTCATCCAGGAAATGTGGTCAACATCTTGAACTTCCTTTCGAAGAAAACATATACGCTGTGGGGTGCGGCTCTTTGGAATGTCGATGTGTGGGGATATGATATTTCTAACGTTACCGCTACTAACATAAATGTGGTACGATTGGAGTACAAGCCAGACAGAATTTCTATTGAGCTTTCCTCAAAATTGCCGCTTGTTGGGAATACAATCAATGAATTGCGAAGAAGACTCGAACTCATCACTACGGAGAATAATCCTGACGCAGCAAGCTGATATATGAACGTGCTCCACTGTCCCGTGACCGGGCAAAAAATACTGACCATCGGTTCTGGTGGCGTCATGAAACGAGAGAACTATGCCGAGGTGTGGTTTGTTCTTTCTGATGGGAGTAGGATGAGGGTGGCGATGAGTAAAGAGGCGAAGAAAAATCTAACGGAAAAACAAGCAGACGCTCTTTTTCAGAACATAAACAAGGGATGGAGTGACAGCATAAGAGCAAAGGTTTTGCCGAAAAAAAAGAAAGACCTCCAGATGGAACGAGTGGTAAATCTTGCCTATCACAGTGTTGAAGAAAAAGATCGGGTCATGATTACAAAAAAATAAAACTATGGCAATCAACAAATCCTATACTTTCACGAACAATACTATCATCGATCCAGCCGAAGTGAATCAGAACTTTGACGATGTGATAGCGGCAATAAAAGCAGCTCATCACCAGGACGCTGATGGGACACCTATTGATCCGGCTGATATTGTTTCTGGGTGGGGACTGGTTCCTTCTGGTGGAATAATTCTCTGGAGTGGTTTGATCTCGGCAATACCGGCCGGATATGTTTTTTGTAACGGAGCCAGTTCGACGCCGGACATGAGGGGTCTTTTTGCTCTCTGCCCTGGACAGGATTCTGGTGGTACATACGACACCGGAGATACTGGCGGCGAAGCGACGCACGTGCTGACGACTGCTGAAATGCCGGCGCATACGCACCCGCAATCATGGGCGCCAAGCAACAACTCTGGAACTGGTGGTGGTGGTCCTGATGCTGGATCGGTGGCCACTGGGAGTACCGGTGGCGGTGGTGCTCACAACAACATGCCACCATTCAAGGCATTGGTATACATGATGAAGACCTAAAAAAACAAAAAAGCAGTATTATGGACCATCAAAACAGACATTCCTTTCAAAAAACGGAGGAACATTTTGACAAGAAATATGCTATCAAGCTGGTCGAGAAAATCGTCTTCGGGATGGTAGCAATAATACTGACGGCTTTCGTCATTGCTGTGGTAAATAACGTGACCAAGTAGTATGAAATATACGCTCAATCACTATACGATATTCCTTCTTGGAGTGCTCATCTCCTGTATGGGATTGTATGCTGTGATGGCGATTCCTTTCGGAGGACCGTCTGTTGTCATTAAGAATCCGAAATCCGTGGCCATAGAAAAGGAGATGTACCGGCCAGGGGACAGAATCGTGTATACTCTCGAATACTGCAAGAGAGATGCGAGTCCGGCGAAGGTCTACCGTATATTGGTAAACAGTATTCGAATCAGCTATACGGAGATTACAAGCGACCTTCCGGTGGGGTGTCGCACGATCAATATCAATGATCTGGTGATACCGGAATTCGTACCGGATGGCATATACCATATTGAGACGACTACCGAGAGACAGGCGAACATTTTCCGAAAGGAACTTGTTACTTGGCGGTCAGAAGATTTCAGAGTGGAAACCTTAAAGCCGTTGCCGGAATTGATTTTACAGGTAGAGGAGAATGATGATCGACTGGATAAGTTAGAGAAATAGGGCCTCGCTCTCTGTTCCACGTGAAGCATGAATCAGAGAGAGGGGCCCTCAACGGTACCCAGAAGGTGGAAATCCTTCCCCCTCGCCAGTTCTTTTTTCAAGGAGGAAGTCATGCGTGCTCTTGTCGATTTATATGCCTTTGTAAAAGAAATCGATCTCCGGCAACTGTTCCGGAGCGCGTACCTCAACAAGTATCAGAAAGACATTCAGTCACAGCTTCTCGATCAGGACGTTTCCGTGTTTGAAAGATTCGGAACGGTTCCATCATATATGGTGGATTACATGATTGGAATCTATGGTGTCCACTGATACACGCCTCAGCTTAAAACTGGGGCCCTCTTCCCCCGTCGAAAGACGAGAAAACAAAAATAGTTCTTTCTCCCGCGGTTCGATTTACCTCCTTCCTGCGGGGGGAGAGGGTGTGCTATACTTTGGATACGAAAAGCAGGGGACCATTTCGAGTGGGCGTAGGAAATGGTCAGCGGCTAATCTGTAATATTCGATTATTAGTACCAAACGTGTGGAGACAATAGCTATCATCTGTTTCTTTTCCGGAGTCATACTCATTGGGTTTTCATTTTATATACTGATCAAGAAGATCCACTTGGAAGAAAAATGCTGGTCATCGAATAACCGGCGCCTTAATTGCGAAATTCAACAATTATGAGGGGAATCGATGTCGCGAGATACCAGGGAACGATAGATTGGGCGAAGGTAAAAAAAGCCGGGTACGGGTTTGCTTTTCAAAAATGTACTGAAGGGACTGGATATAAAGATCCGGTCTACCAGAAGAACAAGGACGGGGCGCGGAACGCTGGATTGGTTTTCGGTTCGTATCACTTCGGTCGTGGGTTGGATGCTACCAAAGAAGCAGATTGGTTTGTGAAGAACGTCGGCGATATTCGCCAGGGAGAAATATTGGTTCTCGACTTCGAAATCTGGACACTGAAAGATCCTGCGAGTTGGTGTCTGGCGTTCATCAAGCGAGTGGAGGAGCTGGTTGGATTCAAGCCCATGCTCTATACGTACCACGCGCAGCTCAATGCCTATAATTGGAGCAAGGTTTCTGGGTACAATGTCGGGCTGTGGGCGGCGCGGTATGGATTGCAGGAACAGAATCCGAATCCAAAATATATGCCATCGACCGGGACGTTCCCATTCTTTGCGATCTGGCAGTATTGTTCGAGGGGCTCAGTCCCCGGTATAGTAGGAAATGTAGATTTGAATACGACAGACATGGATCAGGAGATGCTCAAAAAATATGGGAAAGCGACTGATCCGATAATCTGTAATCATCAGTGTCCAGTGCACTGCGAAAAATAATATGCAGCAAGAAATAGAATCAACAGAACCGCTTGAGGCGAGCGCCGTAGAATATCCACCAGAGAGCGTCGGGGAAGAAGGAACGGAACAGAAGGCGTTGTCTTTCGACAGAGAGACAGTGAAGAATATCGCGAAGGGAGCCTTCCATGCGACGATGGTATCTGCGCTTCTTGGGTTGCTCGACTATGCGGCCATTCAGGCTGGGCTTATCCATTCGAACAATGTGCTGGTATCGGTCGGTATAGCGTGGTTTACGCAGAACGGATATCAGGTCATACGACAATTCATCAAAGGGTTGTAATTATACAAGCGGCGTGCATTTTTGCAGCTGCGGAAAAATCGCTCAAAATCGAGCGGTTTTGTCTTTGAGGGATGACTAAAAAGTGCTATGCTTGGAATGAGGTTTTGGAGTTTCATGTGGAGCATTCTTCCCCTGGAATGACTCCCACCGAGTAATCGGTCATGGTGTTCTCCTTGGTTAGCCTCAGTCAAATACCGTCCTTCGGGGCGGTTTTTGCTTTTTGTGTATATGTGATATAGTCAACATATAACAAGTTAAGAAAACACTATGAAGATAGATGATGTAAAAAAAGCAAAAGAAATCATGTACCCTGTAGGGTATTCTGTTTATTTTCTTACGGATGAATCGGGAGAGATTGTTTATGTTGGAGAGAGCGCAAGAAGTGCGGTACAGAGAATATCGTCTCACGCCTACACGAAGGAGTATAGTCGAGTATTTTTTATTCCATGTAAAACAAAAGAGGAGATGGATATACTGGAAGCAACAATGATTATTGCGGCTTCTCCGAAATATAAACGACGCATAGATAATCCAGCTGTTCTTGGATTGGTTGGGGTGACCGAACTGAAACGGATGGGCCACCGTACTGGGGCAATAATCAACGCAGTCAATGACCACAAAATAAAGACGGTTCAGGTAGGAACGAACTCTTATTTTGAGAAAAGAATAGTGGATCTTATATAAAAATAGAGGTGAGTAACGTGTGCATAACTATTTTCCTATATGTCCAAAGAGGACAAATACAGATGTCCAAAGAGGACAAATGCTCTATATACAAGAGAATACTACATAAGAAATGCTTTGTTTTAAGGAAAAAGAGGCGGGGGAGGGGAGGGGAGTGCCAGTAGGGGAGTGGTGGGGGAGTGGCAGGGGAGGGGGTTGACGGGTTGGATATTGCATGAAAAAAGATAATGGTTTATAGTGAAGGCAGGTCGACAGGGGGGAATAACCAACTACAAAAAAACATCATGAAAATCTTCAATGTGTACGTTAAAAATCATCAGAAGAAAAAGCGAGACGCGATCGTTCGAAAGATTGAGGCGTCGGTGCTTTTCGTAGTAGGGACATTTGCAGGGGCTTCGTTTTATACAATCATCTAACCAAAAGCAGTGATCCGTTTGACACTCTCCCTCTCGGGATGAATCCGTGCGAGCCGGATGGTGGAGTGGGAGAACGACAAACGGATCACTAAAAAACATCACTATGAATTTGAACAAGGCAGAGATCATCGGGCGAGTGACTAAGGACCCGGAACTTCGGACAATGCAAAACGGAACATCAGTTGCGTCGTTTGGGGTCGCAACAAATTTTAGTTACAACAGCAAGGGAGGGGAAAAAGTGGAGAGGGTTTCTTTTCACAACTGCACTCTCTTCGGGAAGGGTGCTGAGATCTTTTCGAAGTATGTGACCAAAGGACAAGAGGTCTATGTGTGTGGTCGCCTCGAGTACCAGGAATTTCAGAAGAAGGATGGAACGCAGGGATCGAAGACGGTGATCATGGTCGACGATTTTCAGTTTGGTCAAAAGCCGAAGGGCTATCAGCAAGGGGCGGTCGATGAGAGCTCGCAGCCGGAACCAGACAGTGCGGAAGAAGTTGTCAGTTTTGGAGAGAAAACAGAGGAAATCAAAATTGAAGATGCAGCATTTTAGTTTTTACTATGGAAAATAAAAAGTGGCAGAATCTTATTTATCGGAAATGTCCTGGGTGCGACACGGCACTGAACGCGGCGGCAAAGCGGGGGCGATTGGTCTTTGAGTGTCCGACTGATGGATGTGGGTTTGCAATCCACGCGTCATCATATGTTCGTATTCTTATGGACAAGACGCATATCTTGAGAAAGTTTCTTACCAAGGACGAAGAGGCTGCTCTTGAGAAGGCGTTATCAGTCGAGAGTCTATCAACCAACCAAAAAACACTATGAACACAAACACAAACTTGAAGGTGGTGAACGTGAAGGAAATATTCCCATCGAAGACGAATGTCAATGGGAGAGTGAAGGGGGAAGAGTTTGATGAACTGGTGGCCAGTATTCGAGAGAAGGGAATCCTGACGCCGATTCTGGTCCGACCGGGGAATGAAATCTCAGTATGGACTGACACTAAAAGAACAAGAGAAACGCAGAGCTGAACGCAAAAAAGAAAAAGAGAAGACACGGATTGCGAAGTTGGATCGTGAAAAGAAGTTGTCGGACGCTCTTGAAAAAGTGAAGTGGCCGATGAGTGACAAACACCTCGAAGCTCTTCTGGGACTGGTTCTTGAAATCAGTGGGGCAAATACCGCTCGGAGCATTGCAAAACGCCGGGAGCTCGATGTGGAGAAAGAGAAGAGTGAATTTACTGGGAGTACCAGTTATAACTACCTGGGAGCGATCAAGAAAAGTGTGAAGGCAATGACTAAGACCGAGAAGGTCCGGCTGGTGTTCGAACTCCTCATTGATACTGGATATGATTCACTTCGGAATGGGGTTGGTAAAATATAATTTTATTTTATGAAAAACTTTCTTATAGCGATCGTGGCGGTTGGTGTGATGATGTTGCCGGTACATTCTGTATCGGCCAGGGCTTCTGGTGGTGGGACGCATTTTAAGAATAATCCGCCCTATGATTGTTCGGTGACAAAAAAACCATCAACTCCGAAGTGGGTGGTGGTGACGAAGAAGGACAAGATTGGAGATGGTAAAATCACGCTGACATGGGATGACAGTAAGAGGGCGCACGATGTGAAGGTCAAATATTGGTATGCCGGTGGGAAAAAGAAGACGGATGATACTGGTGACGATTCTCGAGAGGACTATAAAAACTTGAAGAAGGGGAAGCTATATCATTTCACTGTGAGGGGGTACTCGAATTGCGGTGAGAGTGGATGGAGTAAAGAATATCGGATAATGCCCTAATCTATGAAAATTGTTGAATTGAGGCGGGAGATCAAGACATACTATGGCATTGAGTACGCTTTGGTTCTTATTGGACCAGAAGGAAAATATGCCGAAAGTTTTTCACCATTACCCGGAGATGTTTATCCGGATCTGTGGTGGTGTCTCGAATGGACAGAGAACAGTCGGGTGATTGCGCAATATGCCCGGCCAAAATTTCTTTGGTGGGACACAAAGGAATGGACAAAGGATCGGTTGATGAATAAGAAAAACCAGTGCGAACTTCAGGCGGTGCTTGAAATAAATTGGCTGATGGGGATGTTCGCACCGGAGATTGGAAAGTATCTCTTGAGAGAGTTGTGGGGATATTTCTTTGTGATGATGTCCACCTTTCCGCAGCAGATTCTTTTCCGGGTTAAAAAACTGATGGGAAAACAGGCATGAACGAACAGGAAAAAATGAAGAAGTTGATCGTGAATCAAAACATCATGATCCTAAAGCTGAAGGCTCTTGACCTTGAGGTGAAGGCGGCGCTGGCGCTTGCCAAGCAGGTGAATGGGCTTTCGACAGCTCTCCTTGGTGCGGGACTGCTTACGAAGGAGGGGATTGAATTGCACCAGAGTTTTGAAGTTAAAAAACCAGAAGAAAAAACAGAAGAATCTTTATGAAAGAAAAAGACATTCAGCGGGAATTTGGGAAGAAGATTTGGAAGCCGGGAGTGTTTGAACTGAAGCTATGCAAGGGGACATCGCTTTCATTCAGCGCATTGGCGGAGCACCAAGAGAAGGCACTCATGGATGTGTCGTGTGGTGGTGGGCTGTACCACAAAATTTCTGACAGCTTTATTTCAGACAAGGTCCGAGGGACGCGGTTTCCTATGCCGAAGCCGTTTGATTGTTTTTTCCTCAAGGAAGTCCAGGGATATGTGGTGGTGGTCTTCTATGTCCCGATCAAGAAAAAGATTTGCTACGCGATCAGGATTCAGGATTGGGTGAAGTGTCGGGAAGAGGTAGACAGGAAGAGTATCACCGAGGACATGGCGCTTGGGTTGTCGGAGTTTATCCTCGATTTGAAGGAGTGCCCGGACCGTGGATAACTGGGGCATTGCGTGAAAAAGGATAATGATTTATAGTAGGAACATGATGAAAAAAGAATTGAAAAAAGAAGTGCAAAAGCAGCTGTGGCGCATGGGGAAGAAAGTGCGCGACATGGCTGGGATTCCAGGGGTCAACTATGATCTGCTTGTCGATGAAAAAATTCGTTTGTGTATTGAAAATGGAACCACAGAATGTGATGTCATCGCACGAGAGAAGAATGGGAAGAAGGTGTATGCAAAGACTATAATGGGATTACCGATTCAAGAGTGGAAAACGCCGTCAGAGATATTTGGTCCAAAAGAATAGTCAGGTGCGCCGGGGGAGGCGCTACGGTCGAACCCCATGAAGGAATAACCAACCAAAAAATATCACTATGAAAGATGAACAGGGAAAAGAGCTCGTCGAGGTGAAGCGTCAGATGAAGGGTATGCAAGCCATGCTCGACGCGACGCAGGTCACGAATGACGTGGAGCTTGGAGAAGTAGCCGACAAGATCAAGCGGGTGAAACAACTCGCGAAGATCGTGAAGGACAAAAAAGAAAAGTTTACAGAGCCAGCCAAGGCCATCATTACCGAAGCGCGTGAGACCTATGATCCGATGATCAAGGAATGTCAGAACGCCGAGGAAGTGTTGAAGGGCCGAGCAAAAAAGTACATGGTCGAGCAGGACCGCAAGAGGATGGAGCAAGAGGCAAAGATCGCGGCGCGGGTCGAGAAGGGAACCATGAAGACGGAGACGGCCATGAGAAAAATCGAAGCCATGCCGGAAGTGCAGAAGACTATCAGAACTGATACAGGATCTGCCTTACGGATGACCAAGAGACGAGTGGCCAAAATCGTCAATCCGGAAATGATACCAGACGAATACTGGGTCATTGATGAGGTACGGGTGCGCAGGGAAGCACTCGCGCGAGACAAATCAAATCTTCCGCAGATCACCGGAGTGGAGATCGTGGAGGAGGCTGATATGTCATCGCTCTAATTCAGGGGAGGCTAACCAAAAACTATATGGCCAAAGAAAAAAAGGCCGAGAAGAAAGCGGCTAAGGTGGAAGCGGTTGCAGTAGCGGAACCGGAAACGGTGAAGCAGGAAGAGAAGCAGGAGATCAAAGTGATTGAGCGAATCATCGAAAATAGAGAAGTGGCGCCGGCTGACGCTTTTGGGAAGTTGTCGCGGCCACAGATTGAACTGATCAAGCGGACCATCGCCAAGGGGGCGACGGATGATGAGCTGAACATGTTCATTCAGGTCTGCAAGGGGGCGCAGCTCAATCCATTTCTTCGCCAGGTGTTTCTGGTGAGGCGGTGGGATTCGAAGACTGGTGGAGAGGTCGGTGTGATCCAAGTGGGGATCGACGGTTTTCGAGCTGTCGCGGAAGGGTCAGGAGCCTATGCCGGGAATGATGATCCGCTCTTTGCGGAAGAGGCCGATGTGCATGTGAAGGATAAAGCCGGGAAAGTCACCAAGACTTTCAAGGCGCCGAAGATGGCGACGGTCACAGTTCACAAAGTGATCGGCGGGACAAGCTATCCGTTCACCGCAACCGCGCGGTGGTCAGAATACTACCCGGGCGATAGAATGGGATTTCAGTGGCAAGCTCGCCCGTATCTTATGCTCGGAAAATGTGCGGAGGCGTTGGCCTTGCGTAAAGCGTTTCCAAAACTTCTGTCAGGGATGTACGAAGCGGCAGAGCTCGACAACTCTCAAGCGGATCAGCCACGACCACCGAAGATAGAGGCGTCATCGGATCAGGTATTCCAGACCCTTGTGGCACTGGTCCAGAAGTCCACGCTTGAACAGTTGAAGGGAATCAAGGAAAAGGTGGAAGCACCCGGAGAAAAAAAGTACACCGAAGAACAACGGAAGCAGCTTCTGGCGTTGGTCGACGCAAGGATCGCTGATCTTGAAATTCCGATAATCAACCAAGACGAGGAATCCTAAATATGATCACGCCCAGGCCATACCTGTCATGGTCCTCGATGAATCTTTTTGAGAGCAATCTTGAAGGGTGGAAGCGAGTGTATCTGTACGGGGAACAGATGAGAGTCAACCGGGGTATGGCCTTTGGGCGGATCATGGCCGAGGGGTTGGAGCATGATGAGATGACCGGGGATCCGGTACTTGATATGATCATGGCCCAGCTCCCGAAGTTCGAAATCATGGATCAACCTGTCAATGCCATCCTGAAAAACGGGAAAGAAGAAATCCCGCTCCTGGCCAAGCCGGACACGATGAAGGCGGACATGACCGCTTTTAAGGAATACAAGACCGGGCAGGCGCCTTGGAGCCGGAAGCAGGTGGATGAGAGTGGCCAGATCACTTTCTATGCCACAGTGCTCTTCATCCTGACGCAGCGCATTCCGCACGATATCGAGCTGGTGCATGTCCAGACGGCAAAGGTAGTGGGCAAAGAGGCTGTAGACGCAAGAATCGGAGCCACAGGGGCTATCCACAGGCATCCGACCAGCCGGAACATGAGCCAAATCCTGAACATGATGATCCGCATGAAAAGGGCGTGGGAGGGGATTCAGAGGGTAACAGCAGAAGAAATGCTATGAAACCACTTACAAAAGAGGAGTCAGAGGTGATTGTGTTGGGAATCCTTCGCCGGCATACCGGGGTCGATAATGCCATCAATGACAAAATGATTCGTGACCTGGTGACGGTCGCGGACCCGGACAAAAGGAAGTTCGGCGCAGGGCTTCGCGATGTGGTCAATTCACTTCGACAGCAAGGCGAGCCGATCTGTTCCGGGTTGGTGGGTTATTGGTACGCGGCGGACATTGATGAGCTGGAGCAGAATATCAATGCCTTGGATGGCCGGGCGCTCAAGATCATGTCGGCAACCAAGGGGATGCGGGAGACACTCAATGTGTGGAAGCATAATCACCAAGAGAGACTCTTATGAAAAAAGAATTGTACTATTCAGTTGAAAAAACATTGGCATGTCCGTTTATAAGCGACAGACAGAGGAAGTTGGTTGAGTTGAGGGGACAGGGTCTTTCTCTCAGGGCAGCCGGGAAGTTGATTGGGAATATCAGTCATCCTGAAAAAAGTGGAGTTGATCCAGAAAGAGCACGACAGATTGAAGCAAAGGCAGTCGATACGGCTGATTCTTATACAGAGAAGTACGCAGAAAAGTGTCGTGTTCAAATGGAGGAGTATTTGAAAAGTAAAAAAGTATGAGCAAAGAAAAAAAGCAGCGGAGAGAGCAGAACGCTGCACTGTTGGAAGCGAACGGGATCAAGTATCAGTTTATGGATGAGCCGGCCGGACATATACGCATTGGACAGTTCGACATGTGGATCTCGACCGGGAAGTTTTTCAACAGAGAGACGAGGCGGTGGGGAGATGGAATCATGAACCTGATCAACTATCTCGGCGGAAAGGATGCGAGATTCTGCGGCGAGCATGACGATGAGAGTTGTTTTGGTGAAGTGATTCAGTGCAACAGTTGTCGATTCTTTTTTAAGGAATGAGAGTATGGACCAAGACTTCAAAAAATTGTCAAATGAGAACAAGCATATCCCCACTGTGGAGATAGAACATGACATCCTGGAAACGGAAGCGGAGATCGTGACGATGACGAGAGAGGCAGAGCACCTTGAGAAGACACCGCTATCATTGCCAACGGCTCGGTGGGATCACATGAGGGCACAGTCGAGGCGTGGCGGTATAGTGAAGAGGCAGGAATTTCTTCAGAAGCTGAAAGCCATTCTGGCAGTTAGAAAGGAGGAGGGGACATGAAAAAATAAAGAGTGACGAGTCGATTCAATTTCTAAAAAATCTTATGGTCGAAAAACCAAAGAAGAAAAACAAGAGCGGGTCTGGAGTTGATCA
>JBAQNF010000097.1:0-26340 GCA_049303555.1 Candidatus Moraniibacteriota bacterium
CAGACGTACTCGACCCGGCGCTCCTTCGTCCAGGACGTTTCGACCGTCGCGTCACCATGGATCTCCCTGATATCAATGAGCGCGAGCAGATCCTCGCCATCCATGTGAAGAACAAACCTATCGAAGAAGTGGTACGCATGCGCACCATTGCCGAGCGTACTCCGGGATTTTCTGGTGCCGATCTCGCCAACCTGGTCAACGAAGCTGCCATCCTGGCTACTCGCCGCAACAAGAAGACCATCGGCATGCCAGAGCTGACCGAATCAATCGAAAAAGTGATCCTCGGTCCTGAGCGTCGCAGTCGCGTCATCAACAAGAAGGAAAAGGAAATTGTCGCCTATCATGAGGGTGGTCATGCCCTGGTCGGTGCCAGTCTCGAAAACGCTGATCCGGTTCACAAAGTTTCTATCATCTCCCGTGGTCATGCCGGTGGCTACACCCTCTCTGTCCCCGATGAAGACAAGAGCCTCCACTCCCATGCCTACTTCCTCGACGAACTGGCTGTCTTTTTGGGCGGCTACGCCAGCGAAAAACTGGTCTTTGGTGATATCACCACTGGCCCATCAAATGACCTCGAGCGTGCTACATCTATGGCCCGCAGCATGGTCACGCGCTACGGCATGAGTCGTCTCGGTGCCCGTACCTTTGGCAAAAAAGAAGAGTTGGTCTTCCTCGGTCGTGAGATGCACGAAGAACGCAACTACTCCGAAAAGACTGCTCAAGATATCGACATCGAAGTCACGCACTATATCGATGAGGCCTTCAAAAAAGCCACTGCTATTCTCACCGAAAAACGCGCTATTCTTGATCGTATCGCCAAAACGCTTCTGGAAAAAGAAACTCTGGAAAAAGATGAGTTCGCCGCTCTCGTTGCCGGCACTTCTCCAACAGTCTAAATTTCCCTCTGATTTTCTTGTATGGAAAAAATATCCTTTCTCGATATTTTTCTTGAGAGCTGGCGCCTTTCGATTTCTCGCCGAAGACTGTATGTATTCGGCCTCTGTATGGCGCTTCCAGGAGCAGCCTTACTCGTCTTCCTACAAACTGAAAGTGTGCTAACGCAAGCATTCTTCGAAAGCTTTGTCGCGCAGCACCTTTTCGTTTCCGCGCTATTTCTTGTTTGGTATTTTTTCTTCATGCTGTTTGGAAAGAGCAATCTCATCATTGCTCTAAATGAGACGCTCCACACAAACGCTCCGCAAAAAAACACTCCCCTCTCAGCCCGTATCGCCCCCCTGAAGAAAGCGCTGTCCCTCGATCTCATCATTATCGGTTTTTTTCTGATCCTCATCACCATCCTCTCTTTGCCAGCACTCCTTTCATCTCTCCTCTTTGGTACTCTTCCAGCATCGCTTCTGCTCCTCGAAAAGCTCGCGCTTTTCCCAGTCATCATCATCGCTTACTTCGTCAGAGAATTCACCTACCTCTACTTTCTCCTCTCACCGCTCCGCCTCAAGGCCTCTTTCGAAGCAAGTTCCAACCTCTTCATGACGCGCCGATTTCACTGCCTTTCCTTCGGTCTCTTTTTTCTCTGTATCAGCATACTCTTTACTTTTTTCATGAACCTGGCTATGCTAGGTATTGTCGCACTTTTACAGAAATGGCTGCCAGCGGGAAATGAGCTCATTACTCTTTTTGTGATCAGTCTTCTTTTTCTGACCTGGTACGAAATCTTCCGCCAGGCACTGTGGTTTACCTTCTTCCGCTTTCTGGCTACACCGAAAGAAAAGATGACCGACGAAACAACTGCCGTTCCTATCGAAGAAAAGATTACCGAAGTGCCGACAGTATAAATGGACAATTAGCTCAGATGGTTAGAGCGCCACATTGACATTGTGGAGGTCACTGGTTCGAGTCCAGTATTGTCCACACTCAAAAAGAAAAAGCCCAGGATATCCTGGGCTTTTTTTCTAACACGGTCGATCGCCGCACTTGGCTCGAACGCTTGGTGGAGGACTGGTGTATGATTTCACGGAGGTACTTGTTTTCTGAGTAACATCCCGAGTAAATCTTGCTGCCGGGCCAAGCTCTCTGTCTACTTGGTTGATAGCACCCATGATCTGATTGTCGACACTGCGGACCTCTCTTTGAATATTGGCCTGTACCTTGCCGATACCTTTTTGAATGATACCCGTCACCGCCTTGTTCACCACAGCTCCCACCACTCCGGACAAAAATTCTCCCGGATTGGATGCAGCGGCAATCATGTCATTTCCAATATTTTGGACACCCGACATCATGCTTTCAATAGCTGCGGCCGGAGCAATAGTTCGGCCACCATCCTTTTTTCCAATAACTCCGGATGACTGAGCCTCTGTCTTCGCCAGCTCCATTTCCTGAGTCATCTTCGACGCATAGTACGTCGAAGCAGTCAGCGTGTATCCAAAAGGATTGTTCATCGGATTCGAGAAAAAGGCATTCAATCCTCGGAAATCCCCCTCCCGGAACAGCGTCTCCGGATTTTTGGTATAACTATCAAGATTGAATTGCGGCAATGAACTCCCACTCCCGCCCGTTTGAGCGGCTGTCAGCTGTCTTGCTCCAGCCACCAGATAGGCGGCATAGTTACCCGCTACCTTCCCCGGAATATCCCCTACTCCGGCATAGTTCGCCGAGGCATACTTCCCGCGCGTTGTCATCGTAAAGAAGTCGTTCATGTACACCTGCACCTGCTCCGCTGGCTTCTGATACAAAAAGTCATTCCAGTCAGTAATAAAGAGAGCGTCCCCAGCAGAAGTCCCACCGATCAACTGACCCACCTGACTATTGAGCATGCTGACCGCCGCCACCTTGAGCGTCCCCAAAATAGCCCCCTCTATCTGCCGCTTGATAGTACTCAACACCTGGTCAAACAAAGTAGCGGCAAGCGCTGCTCCCCATATATCCGCCTTGGCAGGCGCAGCAAAAGACAAATTCACAACAAGAAACAAGAAGAAAATATTTTTCATCAAAAACGATACTGACTTGTGCTTCACAAATTGACTTCTCATAAAATCTACTAGAGATTGACCGGTATCTCTTTGATACCATAGTCATTTAATTTTCCAAAAATCTCCTGAGAAAAATCAGTCACTACCCCAAAAAATCCCTGCATCTTAGAAAGTGAAGCAATCTGACCAAGCGGATCACTCTGATCGCTTGTCTTTGCTTCGTCTTTGAATGTCATCGAGTACTTGGCCATCTTAATTGCCTTCACATGGACATCAAGCATATCCTCCGGCACCTCGATATCTTCTATTTCATCGAGTGTCTTCTCGCCTTTTTTTGCGATGCTTTCAAGATACTGCGTATTTCCCGAAGTCATGGCCAAAAGAGACTCCGTGCCAAGAGAGGTGATAATCGAACCAAAATCATTTTGTGTATGAAAGCTCTTTGGAGAGTTATTTGCCAAAATATATGCCATGACGGTCAAATACTCCAAGGCATCTTCTCGCTTCTTTTCAGCCAGCGCCTCGCCTTTCAGTTTCTTCGAAATCTTTTTGATCTTGATGTCATCAATATTTACTTCGGGCAAAACAATTTCCTGATCACTCTGATTCAAAATACTCTGCACCGATTCATTGATCGTCTCCATGGTAATTGGTTCCCCATCACCAGTAGTACTCCCCTGCACCATCGTAGCGATTTCATTCGACACCTGTTTGGTGAGATTGACCCGCTCTCCCGCGGCTGACTGTGACGCCGTACCATCGGTAGTCACTACTTCTTGTGACACTACCCGGTCTCCAGGTGCTGGCTTCAAAGGATTATAGCCACTCTCCACCTCCACGCCATCCGTATAGCCGTCATCATCACTGTCTTTATCAAGCGGATCAGTCTTGTAAAGTGCTTCTTCATCATTGCTCAGACCATCCTGATCAGAATCTTGAAAAATATTTTTGTTTGTCGCAGTATCATCAGCAGATACAAAAAAAGTCACACTCAAAATGAGGAGACCGAAAAAAAGAAACATTGTCATCCGAGCGTTTCTTTCTGAAATATCTGATAGAAAACGATGCGCCATAAAAATTTGTTTTGATCACCTCTTTCTTTTTTTTCCAAACACCCAATACCGGACACGGTTCATATTTTCCGTGTCTCTACAAAATTATTATATCACTTTTTTTCGACAATACCAATAAAAATATTCGTCTAAGAAAACACTTTCTTCGTCTCAGAGTCTCAATATTTTCTGACAGCAAATTACAAAAAAAATTTCTGATCTTCACTCATGTGTTTAAAAAATCAGACCACACTGAGCGTCTCTCTTAAAGTCTCAGCGCTTTTAACTATACGGGTCAAGGCTTACGTCAGTACTCCTCCCTCAAAAAATACCTTCTTCACACTCTATATTATATATATCTCCAAAAAATATATCAGAACATGATATATTATATTTGTCAATATACAAGACTTGTACTAGAGCACCCATTCTACACGGTTGGTGTGTAGTATAATGTTCCACGTGGAACATTATACTCTCGTTCACAGTAATAAACTACCACTCTCACTTTGTTCAAAGAAAACGGATGTAGATATTTTTGGCTTAATATAAGCCTTTATTCAATTAATAACTGCTGCCATGTATACTTTCCTTGATGTTCCACGTGGAACATTTCACTAATACTAGACATCTGATCAGTAATTGTTCCACGTGGAACAGTATGAATTTATAATACATACCCTAAGAAGGTCTGGTTATGAAGATAGAGCTTGTTTCAAAAAAACGATGACTAAGCACTATTACAATGGAGATCAAATTGTTCCACGTGGAACATATCCGATTACGGAGAAGCAATAGAGGTAAATACCTATTATTATCAATTGTTCCACGTGGAACATTTTCATGATATATAGTATTCAAAGATAGTAATTGTTCCACGTGGAACAATTACTGGGGCCATATATCACCCTGACTTGTAAAAAAAATTAGGAATAGTGGCTTTATTAAAGCAAAAATTATAAATTCCACTTCTTATAAACAAAGTGAAATCTAAGAAAAGACAGGGTAAAAACCATACGCTCTACTGTATTATATAAAATGTTCCACGTGGAACAATTTGTAGATAACACACTTCCGAAGCAATAATTGTTCCACGTGGAACAATTACAACGATACATCGCTTTCCATAATCCATGACTACACCCATAGAAGACTTTCATAAAAATGCTCTGTACATATCATTTGTTCCACGTGGAACAAATGATCAATACAAGACATCCGAGTCAGCGAATGTTCCACGTGGAACATTTCTAACAGTCTAAAAAGTACCCCTCTACTGAATTATGCTAAATATTAGCTTTATTTAGGCAAAATATAGAAATTCTGCTTTCTGAAAGAAAAGTGAAAACTCAAAAAACAAAGCGATGATCTGATGTTATAAGCGGATTCTCTCTATAATGTTCCACGTGGAACATTTCAATTATTTTGATGTCCAAATCAGATATGTTCCACGTGGAACATTTACTGACGCTGATACACCATACTGATCAATTGTTCCACGTGGAACAATTTACCCAAACAGCGAAATACGGTTTCTCATCTAATTATGGCTTTAATTAAACGGAATTCATCATATTTCATTTTTTGACAACAATGTGAATTTATAGAAGTATGGTCTTAGAAAAGGAATTTTATAATATATCATGTATTTGTTCCACGTGGAACATTCTTATCATGACGTCGTATCGGTTGAGAATTGTTCCACGTGGAACAATTTGGAGATAATGATACTAATGTTCCACGTGGAACATTTTTTGAAATACATGCTTTTCACTACCGCACCTCTGTTTACATTTTATATATTGACAAAACACTGTATTTATTTCATAATATTTTCTTAAAAGAAACTCTGTTCATTTCTTCATTCATTGACGAATCCTAAAAATTCAGTATGATAAGAAGGTAGCTTTGGGCCATTAGCTCAATTGGTAGAGCGCTTCCATGGCATGGAAGAGGCAGCCGGTTCGAATCCGGCATGGTCCACATTGGCGAATTCGAACGGGAAGGGGTCGGGAAACGGGAGCTTATGCCCCGTAGGGGTAAATCCGGCATGGTCCACACTTCGACTCGCTTTGCTCGCACTCAGTGTAAACATCCCCATAATAGGGGATTTTGTTTTACTTTCACTGCTGGCATTGATATTATAAGGAAAGCGTGATAAGGTACGTTCTTGCCTTCAAGTTCAGTGGATACTTGCTTACCAGTAGACGGGAAGTGTCTGCGAGCACAATACAAAAGCGCCCTCGTAGTTCAGTGGATAGAACGACTCACTCCTAACGAGTAAACGTAGGTTCAACTCCTGCCGAGGGCACCACAAAGCCATTTTTTATACTTATACAGACTTATTCAACTCTTATGTCTACACTACGTATCACCAAGGTCAACGAACAGCTCCGCAAACTTCTCGGGGAAATCATGGAGCGTGAACTTTCCCTGAAGCCTGGGGTTATCATGACTATTGCCAAGATTGACACGTCGAAAGATCTTCGCTATACTCGGATGTTTATCAGTGTTTTTCCAGAAGCCGAGTCTCACTACGTATCAGAGACGCTCAAAAAAGAGCTTTCGGGCATACAAAAGAAGCTCTATGCCAAACTCTACATGCGTCCGATGCCCAAGCTTTCCTTTGAAATAGACACTACTGCGCAGGAGGCGGACAAAGTAGAGAAACTTCTTTTAGAGCTTAAATAAAGCAAATTATTGATTTATACAGAGTTATCCCACGAGACATGCGACACTTCGACAAAGAATTCCGAACGCTTTCCTATATTGTCTCCAAGGCAAACCGTATCTTGCTTTTTGCTCACAGCCGACCAGATCCCGATACAGTCGGCGCCAATCTGGCCATGGCGGAATACCTGCTCTCACTTGGCAAACACGTTGACATTGCTTGCCTCAATCCTTTCCCTGATACCTTGAAGGGCTTGGTCGAGAAAACTTTTCTTCATCCCGACCAGCTCGACCTCCGAAGCTACGATGCTGTTATCGCGAGCGACAGTGTTGATCGAGGATTTGATACTATGACTTCGCGCTTTTCAGAAAACCAGGTCATCGTGCTGATCGATCATCACCCTGATATTGAGATGCAGGGCGACGTAGTAATCATCGATCCTGAGTATTCATCCACATCAGAACTGCTGTATCTTTTTTTTACAGCAACCGATGTGCCTATCACCAAATCAATGGCCACCATGCTTCTCATGGGCATTCTCTTTGACACCGGTGGCTTCCAACACGGGGGAGTATCTCCGCAGGTCATGGAGATTGCATCCGAACTCATGAAGAAGGGAGCGCCGCTTGCAAAAATATCCCAAACTATTTTCACCAGCAAAAATATTTCCGCACTCAAGCTGTGGGGGAAGGCATTTGAAAAAGCCAAGTTCAATCCAAAAAGTGGCATGCTCGTCACCGCGGTCACTCAGAAGGATATTGCCGAATGTTCTGCCTCGGCTGAAGACATTTATCAAGTCGCTTCTATCCTAAGTACCGTGCCTGATGCCAAGTTCGCTCTGGTCCTTTCCGAACGTGATGATGCCACCGTACGGGCATCGCTGCGATCTATGGAACACCACGGCGTCGATGTTTCAGCTATCGCTCATACCTTTGGTGGGGGAGGCCACAAGTTGGCTAGTGGTTTCGAAATACCCGGAAAAATTATTGAGACCACTGACGGCTTCACCATCGCCTGATTTGAAGAGTAGAGAATGTAGAATACGGAATATAGTTAAGCCCAGTCAGCAAACGTTTCATCTTCAAACCGATATTCTCCATTCGACATTCAATATTCTATTTCTTGTATGGATAAACAAAAAGCACTGGCGGCATTGAATGTCAGAATGACAACATCGTGCACCTGTGGGTTAAAAGATCAGGCAACACAAGCCGTACCAGGAGAGGGCAATCCTGATGCCGACATCCTCTTCATCGGTGAAGCGCCTGGAAAAAAAGAAGATGAGCTGGGCGTACCATTTGTCGGTGCTTCAGGAAAATTCTTGAGTGAGATGCTCGCCACCATCAATCTGAAACGTGAAGACATCTATATCACCAACATCGTAAAGTATCGTCCGCCCGACAATCGCGATCCGCTACCAGAAGAAGTGCTCGCCTGTGAGCCGTGGCTCCATGAACAAATCAAAATTATTCGTCCGAAAATAATCGTGACGCTCGGCCGTCATGCCATGGAACACTTCGTTCCTGGCCAGAAAATTTCCGAAGTACACGGCCAATCTTTTCAGAGAAAATTTCCTGACATCGGCAAACAAACTTTCTTCGTGCTCTACCACCCGGCCGCCGCACTTTACAATGGATCGATGAGACAAACCCTCATCGAGGATTTCAAAAAGATTCCACAGATTATCGAGGAGATAAGAGAAGGGGAGTAAAAAGTAATTGAACCGATATGAAATGGTTTGAAGAAAATCCTAATAAGAGTGAGGACATTATTGACGGATTAAATACAAAATACGGAAACTTCGATTTTAAAAAAAGCTCCAGAGCTTTATACAAAAAAGAGTTCAGAGATGCACTCCATAAGTTAATGACCTTCTCGGGAAAAAGAATAGCTATTGTAGGAGGGAATGATGGGCACGAAACACAGTATCTTAAAGGAAAGTTAAAAGAAGTGTATGTCATTGACCTTGCTAAAGATGCGCTAAGAAAAGTGAAGCGAGGTATTCCTATATTCGCTAGCGCAGAGAAGCTTCCTTTTATTGACGAATTTCTAGACTATTATCTGGCATTCAGAACCCTCTATTCACAACATGTAGATTTAGACGCTTGTCTTGCAGAGGCAAAAAGAATACTAAAGAAGGGCGGTACTCTTATCATTTCTATTCCTAATGGATATTTAGTTGATGGGAAAATACAACGAGGTATATTCCACTATTCCTCTAACTCTATTAATCAAAAAATCCCGTATGCATTACTCAAAAAGAGCATCGCTACTTTAAAAAGTCTTGGTTTTAATAAAATACAATTTATAGATCTGCCAGGAGAGATCATTATCTCAGCCAACAAACTTAAAAAGATTAGTCCCAAAAAAAGGAAATAAAATCGTCAGGGGCTCGAAGAATAGATTCTCCCCAATAGTCTGGGTACTTTTTACAAACGTATTCGCTAACAACAGGAACAGCAAATTTACACTCTTTTGGGCCAAACAATAGAACTTGTTTCTTTGCTAATTCCATTGTTTCTCCTGTAGAAACAATGTCGTCTATACAGAGAACTTTTTTTCCCGTAAGAAAAGAAGAGAGTCTATTTGAGGTAACTTCTGATTTCCTCCGCTTATTTTTCCGGTCATAAGAAGAAATAGACAACGTCTCTATATGTTTTACATTAAGCGCTTTAGCGACTATAGTCGCAGGAATAAACCCTGAGAGGCCAATAGCCACAATTACTTCAGGCTTAAAATTATCAGCCTCAATTTTACGAAGAAGTTTCTGAGTATACAATTCAAATTTATCCCATTCAATCCGCATATTTTTTCATATTGTGCCGCGGGTGGGACTCGAACCCACACGACTTGTTCAGTCAGAAGATCTTAAGTCTCCAGTGTCTGCCATTCCACCACCGCGGCATGATTTTTGTGAGGTCCGGGGCGGAGTTCCCTCCATAGGCGGGCAGGGAACTGCCGAGACCACTGCTACTTTAGACGTACTGGAGGCCGGAAGGAGAATCGAACTCCTGTGGAAGCTTTTGCAGAGCTCTCCCTAACCACTCGGGCATCCGGCCAAGTTTTCTACTATGAAAGTAC
The DNA here is from genome assembly GCA_049303555.1 of Candidatus Moraniibacteriota bacterium. GTDB lineage: Bacteria > Patescibacteriota > Minisyncoccia > Moranbacterales > UBA1568 > UBA1568. Next base: position 9,735 of record JBAQNF010000097.1, read on the forward strand.
TTCCGAAGCCTACCAAATAGGAGGTATCCAGTCAATCAACGTCGCTCGCGAGCGACGTGATCAACAAAAATCCCCGGCCTTGCGACCAGGGATTTTGTAATATTTGGTGTTTATTGGTTGTTTTGTCTTTACTCTATCACCCGAGCGATCAGGTTACGGCGACCGAAGGCAAAAGCTTCCGCTTTGGTCTCCATATAGATATCGATCTTGTTGATCTTGATAGCACCACCACGGTCTTCACAGCGGTACTCACCCATACCCTCGATAGCAATCTTGGTACCGAAGGGAAAGGCTGGAGGACAGGCAAGCGTCCGCTTTTCTTCTACCTTGAGGCCAGACGCAGTGATCCCATCAGACTTCCCACACTCATCAGCTGCAGCCGTATAGGCAGAAGCATTGATGATAAATGGTTCGGTCGGAAGAGATTTCCACAAATGGGTCTGCTTTTCCTTCCAACGAGCAAGCATTTTGTCTTCCCTACTCAAATCAGCTATCGGGACAACTGGCTGCTTATTCTTGTCTTCGAGAGAAAACGTCCATTCTAGGAGGTACGGATCATTCTGGTAGTCATAGGCAAAGGGGAGAGACAGCTCATTCTGAGCAGCCGCTGCCTGAACACTATTACCCTGTACAAAAGCACTTATTACTACTATCGCGAAAAGTAAAGCTTTTCGTGCACCCATAGTTTGTTCTTAGGAGTGAGCCGCGACTCTCGAAAGAGTGACGGGCTAGCTCTTGAGCCAACTACCGATGATAGCACAAAATTCGTTTGTTGTCAATGCCAATACTGAACTATTTGGCTTATATAAAGCAATAATTGTACATCTATTCACCGTATTATTGACATTTTTAGCAGATTTGCCACAATAGATGGCACAACCAACCAGAAGGAGCATTCCATGACAATTTATCCGGCAATGAAGACCGGTGCTCGCAGAGCGCTGCTATGTCTGAATCCGGCCGAAGCATTGCCAGTAGCTGCTGTTCAAACAGCGGTTTCTACCGTCTTCGGTGAGCACGACCGCAGAACTGCTTTCCATCTCAGCCACCTTACTTTCATTGGACTGGTCGACCAAAGACCCCTTCCAGGAGAACGAGTCGGCTATGTCCTGACTGAACTCGGGGTAGGGGCATTCAACCAGATTGATCGCACCAACGGCCGCAAAAGCAGCCGCTAAACGGCACCACACCAACTGAGGATCCCAACGCGGATACCTCTTTTTTCTTTCTATGTCCGGGGATCGGCGCGCTTCCATGCGGTGAGGCGCCCAGCCTGACGCTCTAGGGGAGAGGCCTTTCTCAGGTGCTTCGCCTGCTCTTTTGATACAAGAGGGTGGTGTCGTGACTCATCGAGAGCCTGTGCTATATCCCACAGGTGCTCCTCAGAAACAATCCACTCCGTACCGAAGCGCTTGAGTGAAAATGGTCGAGAGTAGCTCCGGAGCGTCTTTTCTCCTGTGCTCGTGAGAACATACTCGTGGAAGTAGGAGAGGGCCAGCTCGCGCAGGGTTCGATAAATCGGGTCACGATAGCAGAGCACGGGGTGATTGCTTTTGCTGATAGCACCCCAGAAGCCATCTTTCTTGAAAAGCGTCACCACATGGTCAAAATCAGGCTTCTCGGCCTTCAAATCCATGAGGATGGGTCGGGCGCCAGTAAGCCAGAGCGCCGCAGCAGCAATGAAGGCACCCTCGATACAATGAGCGCGACCCTTGCGCAGTGCCATGCGCGGTGACGAACAAGACTCACTATAACAGGAAAGATTGGCCGGGAAAGCATCTAAGAAATCTTGAATCTTCTGCGGGGTGTTCAGTTTCTTGAGGAGAACCAGCTCTTCCTGCGAAAGTCCGAACATAGTCTAGACAGCAGTAATTTCTGAGTCGACATTTCTCTTGGCTTCCTTCATGATAGAACGTGAGAGGAAAAACACAGATATGATGATGAGCGTACAGATGAAGCACAGGAGACAAAAGGCCTTGATGAAGAAAATCTCACGATAAATAATGAAGCCATTGAAACACATGCCCAGAAATGACAGGACGGCCAACGCCTTGGCCTGGGCATATGACTTATGATGATACCCATACCAGGCCAGTCCGAGGATGATAGGGTACACCAGGAGTGCTACCCACGGGAAGGGGATACCGAAGACATTGGAGAGTGGATGACGCAACACTTCACTACAAGAATTTATCTTTGAAAAATCACAGATCGAGGTCAGTCCCAATGGATCGACATACCGGAAATAGTAAGCCTTGTAGCTCAAGTAGGCGGCGTTCACGATGGCGATACATGCCAAAACGATGATGACCAAATATTTTTTCATAGTGTAGAGATAAAAAGATTTGTCTTTAGGATAGCACATAATACTTTGTCATGAAAAAAGCTACTCTCCGGAATTCCGAGGAGTAGCTCTTGGTCTTAGGGTTCTCGTGTCACCACGCGCACGTCCTCTCTGAAGAGGTACAGCGGGGTGAAGAGCATGCCGAAGGCAAACGCCCACACGAGGAGGATATCGAGCGTGTACACGACACGCGCCGACCGACAGTACTGGCACATGAGATGGAGTAGCTCGCTCATGTTGGCCGCCCCGATGATGAAGACATCCACCAAGACAATGAGGGTGAGAGTCGTCAGAAACCCACCACCGAGCGCCGACAGGAACAGATCCGGGCGGAGACAACACATGATGATCGCTCCCACCACAAACCCCGCTGCCGTAGACGCGATGGAGTTCCAGCCGAAGAGCTGATGACTCATGGCCGACACCAGAATGACCGCTACCGGCACAAAGATCTTGTTCCGGATGTTCACCCTTTGGTCCGTCGGCACAGCTTCCAGTCGCCCACCAGCGAGGAGTAATGGTATGAGCACCGCCACAATACCGGAAAAGGAAGCACCGAAGACGAAGTCTTCTACTGTGAAATAGATCCACCACAGATGGAAACTGTATATCGATGGCGGATCCCAGAAGTCCATCCGGTACCACTGGGCAACGAGTACACCCAGAATCGCTCCCCAGGCACTCATCCAGTTCATCTGCTCCCTACACGTAGGAAGCCGCCAGTACAGGCCGCAATGTAGACCAAACGCCAGTACAGCAAACGCCAAATAGGCGTAGCTGGGAGGCAAGAAGACAGAAGTCATTATTCACCCCCAGGTTGTTAAGGATGCCCCGAGCATAGGCCTATTTCAGCAAAGTGTCAATACGCAAGATCCTCATTCTGCCGTAGCAACTCTTTTATCTGGCCAAATATGCTCCACAACAAATGATGGCGATCCCCAGTGTTTTTGAAACAAGTGACCGATGATCCAGATACTCTTCAAGATCAACTCCAAATCTTTTCTGTGTTCCTATTACAATAAAAAGGAGAGCTATCGGATAAAAAACTTTCATAGAAGTAACTTGTGCCGCCGAGGCCAAAGTAAGAGCCTTCAAAAAGAAAAAAGAATTTCCATAGTCTAGAATCTTAGAAAAGAGCGACCCTCGCATATATTTTTTATATATTCTCATCGCCGGCATCTTTCCTACGTACAAACATCGCAAAGAAACCAAAATGGTCAGAAAAAGAAACGTGGCTCCAAAGATATTTACCAAAAAGCTCATCTCTGACAAATGAAGACTGACAAAATAATCTTTGAAAAGATAACTCTCAAAGCCAATGAGGAGAGCATCGAAAAGAAAAATTGAGATAAGAGTAACCATTTGCTTTCTCGTTATTGGTGTGCCTGAGGCTTTTCTGTAGAAAAAAATAATTCCTCCAGTCACGAGAATGACTATGCCAAATACTTGTCTTGGCAAAAAATGAGCGTCGAAGATAAACAAATCGATCGGAAGAAAAACCAAAGGAATAAAACTTGTCATGATGCTCGATGCAGTAATCTCAACTTTTTTCAATAAAATAGTATAGGTAATCGCGCTCATACCATTCAAAATCCCAAAGAAAATAATGGGGAGCGAAAAAACTACCTGGGGAGACGTCCCAGTAACTACCACTATAGCGACAATACTTACCCCGAAAGAAATAGTATTCCGTATCCAGGCCGCGCTTAACAAATCGATAGTCTTACTACCGACCATCGTCGCTTTGTCTATTGTTTCTTCGGCTGCTCCGAAGAGCAGGCCTATTGAACTATATAACTGCCACATCACCTTATATGTTCCACAAATTTATCCTCATGCTAACATAAAAAAGGCCTCTCCAGAACTCTTTATATAAAAAAACCGCCGAGAGCTCGTTAAAGCTTTCGGCGAAATCAATGTGATTCATTCAAACGTAACGCTTGTGTCGACCAAAGGCGTACAATGGTCCAAAAAGCGATCCGAATGAGAAGGCCCAAATAAGCTCAGTAATAGGGATGCCGACAAGTCGTATATCCAGATTTGTATCGTGAAGCTTCCAGAAGGACTGGGACAATTCATCGATATTAGCCACCAAGCCGTAAAACACCACTAAGCAGCCAAGATAACCAAGGCTGACGAGTATCCCACTCAAGATTGCTGGTCTTCTCAAATCCGGCCTTCTTGAGACCATCCATAATGCTCCAACAAAGAAGCCCGCCGAAGTCGCGTAGATGGAGTTGATACCAAGCCAAACAAGAAAGAGCGAAACGATTGCAGCACTAGCACAAGCAACGCGCACTCCACTGCGCACAGCTGAATCGGATTCCAAAGACCTCCGAGTAAACAGCTGATACAGCACGGCCACAATGCCAGAGAAGGCGAAGGCAAAGAGCATATCCTCAATGACCGTGTGAACGGGGCCAATCTTGACTGGGAAGGCACTCATGGGGTGCCAGTAGTCACGAAGATACAAGAGTTCGCTCAGTGGTCCACCAGGAATGGAGATAAGACTCATCTGAAGTTGTTCGTGGCGAGTCATTGGTGAGTATGTATAAATAAACACCCACACAACGAGAAATCCGACACAAAAGACCAGGTAGGCATACTGCGGGTTAAGAACAAACATGTTGTCTCCTTAAAAGGAAAGCGATAAATTGGGAAGATACGAAGACATACGATACCATCAAATAATTCTTCTGTCAATATAAAGGGTTCAGCTGTCAGTTCGACTCCGTTTATGGGTAATAAAAAACAAGGCTCCGGGGAGCCTCATTTTTAAACCTGAGCGGGTAAGGGGAGGATCAAACTACTCTCCGCCAGTAGGCGGATGCGCTCTATAGGGCTTCCCTGCCCGCAATGTCTGCGCATAGACGCTGCAGGCGCGGCGCCCTCTAGTCCCTTCTGGTCACCCCAGACTGGAAAACAAATGTTTTCCCGACCCCTTTCCCGTTCGGCTCCTCCTTACCACAACAAAGAAAAATCCCTGTCCGAAATGGACAAGGATTTTCCTTTGTTGGAGCGGGTAAGGGGAGTCGAACCCCTATCTCAACCTTGGCAAGGTCGTGTAATAGCCGCTATACGATACCCGCTACTACTAAGACATTCTGGCAAACAAATCCTTCTTGGTCAAGGATGACCAATTTCTGTGGGACTGGATGGGATCGAACCATCGACCAAGCGATTATGAGTCGCGCGCTCTACCACTGAGCTACAGTCCCATAAAATTAAACCCACAGTAACAAAGATAGTATACTATGGGCTTAATTAAATTTCTACGTGTACCGGAGAAGAGACAGGATTGAAAAATTCTCAATCCCCATATCTTTACAGATATTATATAAGATTTTGAATCTCCATCTATCACCGTTTTTGTGTGCCGAGGGGCAGGATTGAACTGCCGACACAAGGATTTTCCTCTACATTTGTCCTGGGTTTCCCCAAGGATCGGACTATTTCATCTTCGTTCCTCGAAGGAGTGCGAAGTCGGGCGCTCTTGCAGGGTTATTGTTGGGACTCACCTGCTAGTCTCTACACCTTCTCCAGTACTCAAACCCGCTGGAGCTTGGCTCGAGATTGCCGTATTTCTCAGTTCTATCTGAGAAACGTAGGTTTCCTCGAGTTCACCCGATACATTCTCCCATATTACTACGGAAGCGACCGAAAATCAGTCCTCTGCTCTACCACTGAGCTACCTCGGCGTCATAACTTGTCGAAAGAACACTGTATATCCTGGGGACAACCTAACTTTTTCTCTCTAATAAGCCATTACTTTGTTCCCTGTGCACGCTCAAGGACTCGAACCTTGGACCCCCTCGGTGTAAACGAGGTGCTCTAACCAACTGAGCTAAGCGTGCCCACCGTGAGCGCTTAGCGCTCATTTCATTCACTCTGTGAGACAAAAAGAGGGCTCGGTCACGAATATTTTTCCTGCAGGAAAAATTTCTCGACCCCGCCTCGTGGTCCGTCTTCTGACGGACATCACTCCGGCTTTCTCGTCTCTCCGAAAGTGATCCGCCAGCTGGCGGAAGTTCGCTTACTTTGGTCCCATCGCTCATTTCATTCACTCTGTGCCCAAGAGAGGACTCGAACCTCCAATCCCTTGCGGGAACTAGCACCTCAAGCTAGCGCGTATACCAATTCCGCCACCTGGGCAAATACTGCCTCTCTAAACATGTACTTTGCTACCAATACACTGTAACAATTCTTTTCCAGTCGTGCAACTCAAAACGTAAAGAAAAGAGGCCGGTTAGGCCTCTTTGTTCTCTTCAGTCTCGGTCGCCACTTCCGCTACTGCTTCTTTTACTGCTGGAGTTTCTTCTTTCTTTTTCGGCTTCATGCTTTCTTTGACGGCCACTTCCTTGAGCTTCTTCGAGAGCACCTTGGCCGACTTGTCACGCACGAAGTAGAGCTTGGAACGACGAGCAGTCGTACGCTTCACAAACTCGATCTTCTGAATCTGAGAGGAAGAGAGGGGGAGGATCAGCTCGACACCGATACCATCGGACACCTTGCGCACGGTAAGCGTGCGGGAAGCACTCTGGCCACCCTTGATGGCGATAACCGTACCCTGAAACATCTGGGTGCGCTCCTTGGCCCCTTCTTTGATCTTGCGGTAAATCTTGATGACGTCACCGGCACGTAATTCTGGAAGTTCAGAAAAAGACTTTCTTTGCTGCAAATTGAAGGCGATAAGATTCTGGTGCATACACGTTTCTTTAAAATCAGCCCCGTCAGACGGAGCTTAGTTGAATAACTCAAAAAAGGCTTTTCAAGGCCTCACCATCATAGCCCGATACCCTCTTTTCGTCAAGCGCCGGCGCTCACGACCGATACGCTCAATTCCAGCAACAAAAGAAGGCTACTGTGAGTCATCAGTCTCTTCCCAAGAAGGTAGGGGGTCAAGATTGGCCAGTACCTGTTTGAAATCTTCTGGCAAAGGAGATTCAAACTGGTACTGTTCATCAAAAAGAGTGAAGGAAAGCTTGGTCGAATGGAGCAAGTGTCGCTTGGGAAACAAGAGATTTTTTCGTTTGACCTCTTTGAAAGCGTAGAGTCTGTCTCCTACCACCGGATGTCCCAAAAATGCCATATGCACGCGGATTTGGTGCGTGCGGCCTGTCTTGGGAGTGAGGAGCACCAGGTCATAGTCTTGATAACGCTCGATAACACGATAGTAGGTAAGGGCCGTTCGGGTATTGCCGGGCAGAGTTCCCGTGTAGTTGGTCGAATCAATAGCACGGCGGCGCAACTCGCCTGGATTGCGAATGAGAGATGCATCAACCTTGCCTTCTCGCTCGCTCAAGTGTCCATACACCAAAGCAACGTAGTTTTTTTCGACATCCCGATCTTGAAATGATTTCTTCAGCGCCTGAAAACTCTCTCCGTCTTTGGCAATGACCAAGATGCCCGATGTATCACGATCCAATCGATGGACAATACCTGGTCGCAAAGGATCCTCTCCCACTGTAGAAAGCTCTGGATAATGCGCCAGTACCCACTGGGCCACTGTAGTACCCTGATGGCTGCCCCCCTGATGCATCTGCACGCCCGGCCCCTTATCAACGACCAAAATCCGCTCGTTTTCAAAAATCTTGGTCAGATCAACTGGTTCAAAAGAAGGCTCTACGGAGTCATTTTTTAAGAAAATTCCTGGAGATACCGAGAGTATATCGTGCGTCACTACCAGCGCTCGTGGCAAAACAACTGCCCCATTGACCAAAATCTTTCCTTCTTTGAGAGCCCGGGTCAAAAAAGCACGGGAGAGCGGTGTCTGTTCAGGACATTTTTCTTGCAGAAGAAGCTTCAGAGCACTATCAACACGCTTATCATTGAGATGACGGGGAATTTCGAGCAACAGTGGTGCTGAGGCAGTGTTTTTCATAAAGAATTGTTGGTATAAAATGCTTCTCCTCTATCCCCCTGTGACATTTTCCACTATACTGGGGGTATTATTGCTAAAACATTCGCTATGCGTGTAGCATTTTTCGAAACAACAGACCGTGATGAAGCCTATCTAAAAGAAAAACTTGCGTCTCACGACGTTTCGTTCTTCAAGGAACCGCTTACAGCAGAGAATGCTCTCGAGGCCGCCTCTTATGAAATTGTTTCGGTTTTCATCTATTCAACCATCACCAGAGAGACTCTCGAGAAGATGAGTGCCGTGAAAGCCATTCTGACACGTTCTACCGGTTTCGACCATATTGACCTTGCTGCCTGCAATGAACGGGGTGTGGCCGTAGAAAATGTCCCTTTTTATGGTGAAAACACCGTAGCCGAGCATACCTTTGCCCTTATCCTAGCACTCTCCAGGAACGTCCACAAATCCTACGCTCGAGGATTGAAGGGGGATTTTTCTATTGATGGCCTTATGGGCTTCGATCTCAAAGACAAAACACTCGGAGTTGTTGGTACCGGACACATCGGACTCCATGTCATCCGCATCGCCAAAGGTTTCGGCATGCACGTCCTCGCCTACGATACCCAGAAAAATACTTTCCTCTCTGAGGTGCTCCACTACAACTACGCCCCACTCGAAGAGGTCCTGTCCCAATCAGATATTGTGACCCTCCATGTGCCCTACAACACCCATACACACCACCTCATCAATCGAGATAACATCCACCATTTCAAAAAGGGAGCGCTCCTTATCAATACCGCTCGTGGTGGTATTGTTGAAAACGAAGCGCTCACAGAGGCACTCGATCAGGGTATCCTCTCGGGTGCTGGTATCGATGTCCTGGAAGGTGAAGAATCGATCAAGGAAGAGAATCAGTGCCTCCATGTTGACTGCCAGACCGATCCCAAAGAGCAGGGTCAGAATCAGGCTCTCCTCACTCGCGACAACGTCGTCTACACCCCGCACATTGGTTTTTATAGCGAAGAAGCGCTCCATCGCATCCTCGATACCACCATCGAAAACATCGAGTGTTTCGCTCTCGGCAAGAAGAAAAACCAGGTGCCCGGAAACACGGTCTAAAGCGCTCTTTATCCTCTCAAAACCATTCAAAAAAATCCTCCCTTCCGGGGGATTTTTTATTACACCACAAAATATATCCTTGTGTCACAAACACACTCTTACACACTACATGTAGTTGAAAAATTGATTTTTATACAAAAATCGTCCGGAAAATCCGCTTGGAATGCGCCTATTTGACAGCCTATTTTCAAGCGCCTATTATAGGTAAGCGATGAGAGTCGCGTTAATATCTTTTTACACAAAAATATGTCTCAAGAATCATGCTGTGGTGGGGGCTGCGAAGAAGAAGTGGAACATGGATTTTTTCCGATCATCGGAAAGACCGTACCAAATCTCGAGTTCGCTTTTTACCAGAAAGAGTCCTTCCATCGGGCGCACTTTTCTGACTATCGGGGAAAATGGGTGATCGTATTTTTCTACCCGGCCGACTTCACGTTCATCTGTCCCACCGAACTTGAAGAAATGCAAAAACACTACGCAAAATTTCAGGAGCTTGGTGCCGAAGTATTGTCGGTAAGCACCGATACCAAGTTCACCCACAAAGCCTGGCACGATCATTCGCCAGCTATCAAAAAACTGGAGTACCCGATGGTGGCCGATCCTTCTGGTGACATCTCCCGAACCTTCGGTGTCTACATCGATGAAGGAGAAGACAGTGGGCTGGCACTCCGTGGCAGCTTTATCATCAATCCTGATGGAGTTCTTCAGGCCTATGAAGTTCATGCCAACAACGTCGGCCGCTCCGCCGATGAACTCCTCCGCAAACTCGAAGCTGCCATCTTCGTCCGCGAACACGGTGGCGAGGTCTGTCCAGCCAACTGGAAAAAGGGAGATAAGACCCTCAAGCCTGGCATCGATCTCGTCGGAAAAATCTAACTTCTCAAAACAAAAAAATATGTCTGATGTCTACACGGCCAAAGATTTCAAACACTTACTCGGCCTTCCCGGGCTAAGCGACACACTCCTCACCAATCACTTCACACTCTACGAAGGCTACGTAAAAAACACCAACGCTCTCGTGAGTCTCCTCGAAGCCAAAGAAATCGGAACACCGGAATATTCCGAATTGCAGCGTCGTTTCGGCTGGGAGTGGAATGGCATGCGTCTGCACGAGATCTACTTCGAAAACATGACCAAAGAATCCGGAGAGCAAGCAGCTGGAACACTGAAAGAAAAGATTGAGGCATCCTACGGCACCCTTGAAAACTGGAAAAAGAATTTTATCGGCGTCGGCGCCATGCGTGGAATTGGCTGGGTCATCCTCTATCAGGATTCGTCTACCGGAAGACTCTTCAACGCCTGGATCAATGAGCACGACGCTGGGCACCTCGCGGGAGCCACGCCGCTCCTCGTCATGGACGTCTTCGAACATGCTTATATGACAGACTACGGTATCAAGAAGGCCGACTATATCGAAACCTTCTTCCGCTCCATCGACTGGAACATCGTCACAAACAGACTCGGGCACTAGCACTTACTCACCCTCTTCATCACCTATCCAAGCCTAAAAAACAAAAGCCTATGACTCTAGACCACATCAAGCGCCGTGACGGAGAAGTCGTTTCATTTGATCGCTCTCGTATCGAAACAGCTATCACGGCCGCTTGTGATGCTACAGGTGTTACCGAAAAGGAATTCATCCCCAAGATGACCGACGACATCATCGCCGACCTTATCGCTTCCTGCGACACCGGTGTAGGGAGTCATATTCCATCTGTCGAAAAAATTCAGGACCTCGTCGAGAAGCACCTCATGAAAGAGGGGAAGTACGAAATTGCTAAGGCTTACATCCTCTACCGTGAAAAGCAGAATGAACGGCGCGATGAACGAAAAGAGAAGCTGGTCGAACAATTCGAACAGCACTCGATGACCGTCATCAAAGCAGATGGTACGAAAAAATTGTTTGATATCAAAAAGATCAAGACCGTTTTTGATCGAGCCGCGATCGGATACGAAAAAGAATGTACGTTTGAAGATCTGATCGAGGCTTTCAAGAAAAATATCGTCAACGAAATCAAAACGTCGGATATTAGCAAACTCTTGGTCAAGACCTGTGTCGACCTGGTCACTGTCGAAAATATCTTCTGGCAAAATATCGCCGCTCGCATCCTTCTCGGTGATCTCTACAAACAGGCCATCAAGAATCGCGGCTTGGAGCAGAAGGACATCTACACGCCAGAATCCTACAAAAAACTTTTTGACGACTACATCGAGCGCGGACTTTACTACAAAGAATTCTACCAGTACTACTCAGCAGAAGACATCCTCGAAGCAGGCAAGCACCTCTCGCAGGATACCGACATGGCCTATGAGTACACGACCGTCGTGTCTTTCATCAAGCGCTATCTCTTGAATCCCAACAAAGTGATCAAAGAGTTGCCACAGGAAATGTACATGTCCGTAGCCCTCTTTCTCGCCATTCCAGAGAAAGCCGAGAATCGTCTGGCCTTTGCTCTCCAGATCTACAAGCACTGCTCTGAGCAGCGGATATCCCTCCCAACGCCAACGCTCTTAAACGCCCGCACCAACTATCACCAGCTCAGTAGCTGCTTCAAGATCAATGTCAACGATGACCTGCGCGCCATCTACCACGCCGTAGAAAACATGGCTCAGATTTCCAAGTTCGGCGGTGGCGTCGGCGTCTACCTCGGCAACATCCGCTCTCGTGGCAGCTCTATCCGTGGCGTGAAAGGCATGTCCGGTGGCGTCAATCCATGGGTCAAAGTGATCAATGACACCGCAGTCGCCGTCAATCAGCTCGGCTCACGGCTCGGAGCTATCTCTGTCACGCTCGACATCTGGCACCTCGATATCTACGACTTCCTCGACCTCCAGACCGAGACTGGTGACATTCGTGCCAAAGCCTTCGATATTTTCCCGGCTGTCTCCATTCCTGATCTCTTCATGAAGCGATTGAAAGACGATACTGATATCACCCTTTTTGATCCGCACGAGATCGAGAAACTCTACGGAAAACGCCTCCAGGATACTTTCAGCGAAGCGTTTGAGGAGCTCTACCTGACCATCGAGAAAGACGAGCGGATCACCATGAAGAAAACCGTCAAAGCCAAGGATATCTTCAAGAAGTTCCTCAAGTCTACGGTGGAGACTGGCATGCCCTACGTCTTCTTCCGCGATACGGTCAACCGTCTCAATCCGAACAAGCACGTCGGCAATATCTACTCTACCCAGCTGTGCACGGAAATCTGCCAGAACACTTCGGATACCAAATTCATCGAAGAGACTATCGAGGATGGCAAGATCATCATCCGCTATGAGCCGGGGGATCTGGTCGTCTGCAATCTGGCTTCCATCAATATTGCTACCGTCTTTGAAGAAGCTGTCATCGCCGATGTTTTCCCAGTGGTCATGCGGGTACTCGACAACGTGGTGACGCTCAACTACTACCCGATCAAGGAAGCCGAGCGCACTTCGAAGCGCTACCGGAGCGTGGGCCTCGGCTACCTCGGTCTCGCTGAGTATCTGGCCACCCACAAGCTCGCCTATGATACCGAAGAAGCCCGCACCGAAGTCAATCGCCTCTTCGAACGCTATACCTACTATACCTATCGGGCTTCGATTGATCTGGCCAAGGAACGAGGACACTACGAACTCTACCCGGGCAGCGAATACTCCAAGGGCGTTCTCCTCGGACGCACTGCGGAATGGTTCGAGAAAAACACTGATCATGCCGCAGATTGGAAAGTGCTCTTCGATGATATGAAGACCGTCGGAGTCCGCTTCGCCTACCACACCGCTCCAGCACCAAACACGTCGACTGCTGGTGTCGTCGGTACCACCGCCGCGCTCCTCCCGATCTACAAGAAATTCTTCGTAGAAACCAACCTCTCTGCTCCGACGCTGCGTGTGGCACCAAAGCTCTCCAAAGAGAATTTTTGGTACTACAAAGAGTACATCAACATGAACATGAATGACGTCATCGATATGATGGCTGTCATCTACCCCTGGATCGACCAGTCCATATCATTTGAATGGATGATCGACCCATCACGCGTCAGCCCAGCCCAACTCTACGGGTACTACGTAAAGTCCTGGGAGCAGGGTATCAAAACCGTCTACTATGTCCGCAGTCTCTCAGCAGAGATCAAGGAAGACTGTGTCAGCTGTAGCGGCTAACCTACGGATGAAGCAGGACGCATGAAATATGAATACTGACATAAAGAGTCATTCATGCTTCATGACTCATAATTCATGATTCATCAAACAGTATGACCGAAGAAATGCGAAGAAATGCCATGTTCAACCCGAAAGGGGATGATACTGTGGACGCAAGAACCATCATCAAGGGTGCCACCACCGGGCTCTTCAATCTCAATGCCACCAAGTACCCTTGGGCCAAGTCGCTCTACCAGGTGATGATTGGCAATTTCTGGGTGCCAGAGAAGGTATCTGGTCTGAAAGACGATGCTCGGACCTTTCATGCTGACCTCACCCCAGAAGAACAGACGGCTTACAAAGGTATTTTGTCCTTTCTTATCTTCCTCGACTCGATTCAGACGGTCAATTTGCCACATTTCGCCGACTATATCACCTCACCAGAGGTCAACCTCATCCTCGCCATCCAGGCCTATCAGGAAGCCATCCACTCGCAATCCTACGCTACTATCCTTGAATCAGTCGTGGAGAGTGCTGAGCGCGATGAAATCTACTACTTCTGGCGTACTGATGCCATACTCCTCAAGCGCAATGAGTACATCGGCCAGATCTACCAAGATTTTGTCGATAATCCCTCGGATAAGACCTTTTTTCGGGGAATTGTTGCCAATTTCCTCCTAGAATCAGTCTACTTCTACAATGGTTTCGCCTTCTTTGATACCCTGGTCGACCACATGAAGATGCTTGCTACCGGCCGCATGATTGCCTACATCCGCCGTGACGAGCTGACTCATGTCACCATTTTTGCCAATATCATCCGAGAAATTCACAAAGAATTCCCCGATCTCTATGATGAAACACTCATCAAGGAAATGATGGCTGAGGCCGTCGAACAGGAAATTGAGTGGGGCAAGCACATCTTGGGGGATCGTATCCCGGGAATCAATGGCCAGACCACTGAAGACTACACCCGTTGGCTCGCCAACAATCGCTTGGCTATGCTCAACATTGGACCCCTCTATCCAGATGCCGTCACCAATCCCTACAAACATCTCGACCGCTTGCAAGATACCAACGGCGATAAAGGAAACTTCTTCGAGACGACAGTGGTCAACTACACCCAGTCGACCAGCATGAAGGGCAGCTGGGACTTCTAAGAGAGTCTTTAGTCGTTAGTCCGCCGGCTGGCGGATGAGTTGTTAGTCCAAAGATAAAAAATCCCGGGATTATCCCGGGATTTTTTCTTTGATAGTATGGTATAATCTGAAACAGATATTACTTTCTTTTTTATGAACAAAAATAAATACTTCTTCCTTGGTTTTCTTCTGACTCTGTGCTCTCTACTCACTACTCCCGTCGTCTCTGCGAGCCACGCCGACCTTAATGCTGCCTGCACAGCAGCAGGCGGAAAATACGCTAGCAGTAAAGATGCCTGTATCATAGAGCCAAGCGGCCGCGTACAGGGGGATTATTTCAACAACGCCTCACACGAAAAAAATGGGGTGTGCTGTGTTACAGCGGTGAAGTCGTGTACAACAGCCGGTAGTCAATACTCTTGTGTCGCAAACGTAGGGAGCTGTACCACAGGCACAGAAATCAAAGCATACGCGTGCTCGGATGCTAGCAAACCAGTCTGCTGTTTTACCCCCTCAACCGGTGGCACTGGAGATCCTGTACCAAATATCTCCGGCCTAAACTATCAGTTGCTTGAAAAAATTCCTGGTACCAGTGGCCTTGGGAGCGATCTCCCTGGCTATGTCAGTGCCATTTACAAAATTGCCCTAATTGTTGTGACCCTGTCTGCCGTTCTCATGCTCTCCGTAGGGGGGTTCATGTACCTGACCAGTGCCGGCAACACCTCTTCTATCAGTAGCGCCAAGACCGTCATCACCGATGCTCTCATCGGTTTGGTCATTGCCCTCTCCGCCTGGCTCGTGCTCTTTATTATCAACCCTGATTTGGTCAAAGTCAGCCTCAGTACGCTGCCTCCCGTAGCTGGAAGCCAGACCTATGTGACCACGCCACCGGCAGATGGCGGTACTTGTAGTGGCTGCGTACCAGTCGATATCCCCGTCAAACCCGTAGGACAAGGCTGCAAAGCTCCAGGACCATGTAAGCTTGAAGCAGCCTATCTCAGCAAACTCAAAACCATCAATTCCAGTCAGGCCTGGCAAGTTACCGAAGCACACCCACCGACCGTTACCCACGCTTCAACCTGCCACTACAATGGTCGGTGCTCCGATATCAATTTCACAGACAAAAGAATTGATGTCACATCAGTCAAGGCCTTGTATGATGCCATCAAAGCAACCGGGCTTTCAGTAGTATATGAAACATTTGCCGACTGTGCCCCTTACACCACCGCAGGAGTGTCTTGTAAAAGATTCACCAACACAACCGGCAGTCATTTTCACGTTTACTAAAAATAAAAGAATAAGACCATGAAGAAAGTTTTCTTCTTTTCTTTGAGCCTTCTTATCTTGGTACTCATCTTTTTGGGTGCCTACAACTTCGCTTTCAAGAATAACAAAAATAACCCGGTCGCTGATCCAACCAAAAAAGAATTTGATCAGAAAACCCCCACTACCACCTTCGCTCCAGAGGGGAAGGTGACCAATCCCATCAACGAATCAGTACTCGGCACTACCATAAACGAGAGTGGTGATCTCTACTACTACTCGCTCGATGACCAGTCCCTCAAAAAGGCGACGAGCGAAGGAAAGAACAAAACCATTCTCTTGAGTAACCTCCCCGGAGAAGTCACTCGTATCCTCTGGTCAGCCAAAAAAGACAAGGCGCTCCTCCTTATCAAGCAAAACGGCGCCACGCTCTGGTACTTCGTCCGTCTCGACAACAAAACTCTGGTACCACTCAAAGCAGAAATTTCCCGTCTCGCCTGGGACAATCTTGGAGAAAAAATCTTCTATCAGTACACAGATCCGGTCACAAAAAAACGAACGCTCAATAGCGCCCTTCCTGATGGGAGTAACTGGAAGAAACTCGCCGATCTCGGTTCGGAAGATTTCTTTCTGGCTGCCGTTCCAAAGAGCAGCTTGGTATCATTCTGGCCTCGACCGCAGGCATCCCGCAGTTTTCCTCTTGAGTCGGTCAGTGTCACCGGCGAAAACCGCCGTACTATCGCTTCTGGACTCTTTGGAGCCGACTACCTC
>JBAQNF010000098.1:0-7734 GCA_049303555.1 Candidatus Moraniibacteriota bacterium
GGATCAAAAAAAGCCAGCACAAAATACACTCCCAAAAGAATAAAGAGGGTGAAGACGTGTAATCGAAACAATCTCCGCACCCAAAGGCGGACAATGGCAGAATTTTCCATGCCATTATTATACCACGCCCTCGAGGCATTCCCGCTCTGTTTTAGGCTCCCAGTTTCAAGACATCGATCACCTTGCCATTGATGACAAAGTCATCCTCTTCTGTGAGAAAAATCGGCTTGTGTTTCTTGTCGGTCGACTCTGGTAAAAGCACAATGTTTTTCCCATCAACGGTGCGGTACGTTTTGACCGTCGCCATACCATTGATCACTACCAGCACCTTGTCGCCATTGTTGTAGTGCTTCCAGGTCGAGTCGACCAAGATAAAATCACCATTTTGGATCGTCTTGCCACCCACCCGTGCCTTATTCATAGACGTCCCAGAGACCTGGATAGCAAAGACATTGCGACTATCCCGTACGATGCGCTTGGAAACCTTCAGGTACCCCTCGATATATTGCTCGGCAAACATCGTCGCTGCCCCGGCATTGGCCATACCAAACACCGGCACATCGAGGAAGCTATTCTTGGTCACACCTTTGAGAGTAATCCCCCGATCCTCGGAAGTACGTTCGATATATCCTTTTTCCTCCAGCTCATTCAAGTACAGAAAGAAGCTCCGCAAGCTTTTCAGCTTGAGACCAAGCTTGCTCGATGTGGCTTGAATTTCTCGGACAGTCGGCATGGTACCATTTTCCGAGAAGAATTCTTTGATCGCCTGGAGAACGATGCGCTGCTTCGGGGTAAGAATCTGCATATGTATTTTGTTTAGTTATATTACACTCTAAAGTATACAACTTCTCCTTTTCTTGTCAAATGCAAAAAAAATCCCACCCTCTCTTAGGGCGGGAAGTTCTTTGCTCCGCAAGATGCTACCGAGCAATCTCGTACGTCAGTGTCATCTGAATTTTTGTTGACTGTGTACCAGGTTCTACCACTGGGGCAGCGGCCTCTGCCTTCAGCCCAGACATATCTCCCCCCAGGCCATACGGCATTGAAACGGGTGTGGTGTTCTCATACAGCGAAACCAATTTCCCCACTCGAAAACCGGCAGCTTTGGCCAGTGCCTTGGCCTTCTTCTTGGCATCGGCAATCGCCTTCTCTCGAGCCTCATCCTTGACAGCGGCATTATCATCAATGACAAACCGTACCTCAGAAACGCTATTGGCACCGCTTGCTACTACTCCAGAAAGTAGGTCACCGAGCTTGCTGGTATCCCGCACTTTGACCTGCAGCGTTTGTGTCAGACTGTACCCAGTGATAGCCGGTGCTGGACAATTCCCCGCAAGACAGGGGGCATAGCTGTAGCGCGGTGACAGATTGTACTGTTCGGTCTTCAAATCCTCCTTGGCCACGCCCTGTTCTTTCAAAAAGGCATTCAGGCGATTCATCTTTTCTGTATTGGCCGTCTGCACTTCGACGACGTTCTTGCCGCCATCCGTCAACACCGTCGCAGAGAACATGGCCAAATCTGGAGTGGTATCAATATCGCCTGTTCCTTCGACTGAAAACGTCCTCGTCGGATACGTCTCATCCACCGAAATCTTGTACTGATATGACGCCATGACTGCTGCCACGGCTACCAAGAGACACGCTACTGCTTTCACCATTTTTCCGATATGCTCATGCATACAATATTCTTCAAACAAATTACGATACCTCTAGCATAGCACTGTGTCATAAAAAACAAAACTACCCCGCCGAAGTGGAGTAGTTTTTCCCCTTCATCCCAATTACATAGGCTGGGATGAGGTGCAGGCCCTGCAATTCCCCTTGTGCATGGCGAGCTCGTACACGGCTGCCAGTCCCACCAGGACGTAGATGATGCGTGAAACCATGGAATCCATACCGCCGAGGAAGCGGCTGATATCCCACTGCAAAACACCGACCAAGAGCCAATTCAAACCACCGACCACCAAGAGCAAAAACGCCAGTTTGTGCATATTCATATATGTATGTGTGTTACCACAAGTTTAAGAAGAGAAAAAGCATCGACCGTGTGCACACCCTGGGCACGCTTTTTGCTACCTGTAGTATACACCCGGATTCGAACACTTTCCCGTTCCTTGTCAAGTTGCAACAAAAAATCCCCCGCTTCAGGCGGAGGATTTCCGGGATCTTTTTATAAGGCTTTCTGCAAATCACCAAGAGCGCTATTGAAAGCCGTGGTCGTTAGGGAAGACTTGCCCACCTTATCGATAGCGGTGAGCTCACTCAATTTCTTCCCCTTGAGAATGACGTTGATCTGATCATTGAATTCCTTCTTTTTCGCTGGTACCTCATTGGTTGCAGCATCCAATGTCTGAATATTCTGAATCAATCCAGTCTGATCAAGCGTCACCACGAAACGAAGTGTGTCTGGCTCATCGCCCGGTGTAGCGTACGTCACGACCGCACTCACTTCTTTTGACGTCACAACCGCCTTCGGTTGTGCTACCTCTTCCTGTTTCCCTACCTGCAGAATGTCTTTGGCGTAACGATAGTACACAAACACACTGACCACAACCACCAGCGCCACAAAAAACAATCCACACTTCTTTGTTTTCAACATATCTTTTTGTTTATGTATTTTCCACAGAAAGTATACCACAGAAAAAGAAAAAAGGGAGTAGCTGATGCTCTCCCCTACACGAAATCTACTTTACCCGAGCCATTGCGATGACTGGTTCGTTGACATGCGGAATGATCCGCACCTTCCCAGGAATGACAAGGAATCCCACGCCATCGGAACGCGTGTGGCCGCAACGGTAACAGCCGATGTATCGGCCTGCACCATCACTCTTGCAGCCGTTCGACTCCACGAGTCTTCTTCCGGCTATAGGGGCACGCAAAGTGACAGTGTCCCCAACGATGACCGGCTCGCCACACGAAGCGCAGCGGACAGCCATTTTGCCGATGCATTCAAGACAATATTGGGTCTGGCCGTCTTTGACCGGAAGTCGGAAAGCAACGTGCTTCCCAAAAATCACGACCGAACCACTAATCCTGGTCTTGTGACCGCACTTCGTGGCCGGAATCATTCGACTCGACCAGCGCCACCAGACCAAAATAGCCATAATGCCGATAAATCCAACAACATCAAGCGCATGCATAACATCACCTCCGGTTGTAAAACTACCAGTGAAAATCGACTTTCCCAAAGGAAAGCCACACAAAGAACTTCAAGCTAGTATCCCAGAAACAAGCCAGGAAGTCAACAAAGAAAAAAGCTCACTACGCACTGCGCAGCAAGCCTTGTTGATCCTTCTTTCTGTCATGCCCTCTTCGCTCGCACCCAGGTGAGGTGGAAATGACGCTTTGTGCCATGCATGTCTGGACCATCGTACTCAAACATACGCTGTTCGAGAATAGCAAGCCCTGTCAGGCTCCTCACGATTTCATCTGAAACATACCTGCTCGGCACATTGAACGACTCCATAGACCCCGGAGCAAAGGTCTCGATTTCAATCAATCCGGCCGGTTTAAGGTGTTTCACCAATCTCGGCAAAAGCGTCTCAAGCACATAGCCCCGATCGAGAAACTGGATAACGTTCAGAAGAACGATGATATCCCAAGTCTCTTCTTCGGGCGACCAATGATGAAGATCCTTTTGGAGATAGCGTACCCCCTCCATACCACGGATACGTTCCGGTACCATCCGCCACCGGTCAATCGCCAGCACGCTCAGACCACGAGAGGCCGCGTAACGAGATATACTGCCTGGACCACAGCCAAGATCCAGAAACGTCTTCGCGCTGGGATGCATTTTCAAAAGCGGCACTGGCCCGATGCTTTCCACGAGTGATTGGCTCATTTCGATTCCTCCTCAAGCGAGAACTTGTCGGCAACCGCATTGCAGAGCCCGCGAAGATTGGTAAACCGATGGCATCCGGTGCGTTCTACAGCGTAGTGATGTGGCAGACCCATGCGTGACGCCCCATCCGGCCAACCAAAGAAGAGAGGGAACATCTCGCCCGCGGCTTTTCGCCCGATGAGATAAGCCCATTCGAAATTGGTATTGAGCCCGAGAAGCTCATCGTCGTTACGAGGAACCCAAACAGCCTTTTTCACTGCTGCAAGCAGGCGATTCGATTCCCACCAGTGGATGTAGCTTCGCTCTGTGAAGTCATCCGACTTCTCAAGTCCTCTTGGCTCCGGAACAAAGATATACCCGTCAAAACCCGCTTCCCGCAGAAAGGCCACTGCCTCACAACGCCAGTTGTACTCCACGAGCTGATGGCGCGAAGTTGGGCCAGCCAGGAAGACAGAATCGTGATCTGAGAGATCAGCAGGAAGATCCTTGTCCTGGTAGAGCTGCACCTTTGGGTCAGCCCACATCCGCTCGAGTAGCGAAAGCTTTGTGTAATAGGTTTGCAAGTACGACGTAACTTGGTCGTTTGTCATGGTTGCCTCCACGGCTTTGAGTTGAACACCGGCTTTCCTAGAGGAAAACCACCAAAGAACTGAAAAAGCAGTATCGCAAAAACGGGGCTGGAAGTCAACAAAAAACCCGCCTTATCCAAGCCGAATCTTGACCCTTGCATTATAGTAAGAAATATGCTATAATGGCTGGTGGTAATTTTGCCACTTGTCCCTTGTACCTTTGAAAGGTCGGCCATGATAAACAGTACTGTGTGGGAGAACTCTGACCGTGACACTATGTCACGTCGTGGGTTCTACTTTGCGCTCGGATGCGTTTTGACGTGGGGCTTCTTCGCGACCCATTTGGTGTCGCAAGCAACCGCCACGTGGCATCCAAGTTTCTGGATGTTCCTGTTCGTCGGGCTCGTTCTGCCGATTGTCGGCATCTTGCTCAGCGGTTTCAGCAGCAATGCCATCATCTCGTTCATCGGGTTCAACCTGGTAGTCATCCCCTTCGGCGCCATCCTCGGTCCAGTGCTCGCTCAATACGAGCTGACACAGCCCGGGGCGGTGACCCGTGCCGCGTTGTTGACGGCAACCGTCACGGCACTGATGGGCGTCTCCGGCCTTATGTTTCCGCAGTTCTATAAGAACATCGGCGGTGCGCTCTTCATGGCACTCTTGTGCCTCCTCGGAGTGCGCGTCCTCCAAATGTTCGTACCGAACCTGCAGAACGTCGGCTTCATCGACTACTTGGCCGCCGGGCTGTTTGCCCTCTACATCGGCTACGACATGTGGCGCGCCAGTGACATCCCCGCCACCCTCGACAACGCCGTCGACGTCGCTGTCAGCCTGTACCTCGACATCATCAACCTCTTTCTAAGCTTGCTCAAAGCGAGCAGCGACGACTGAGTCTAACGACTTCGGACTCCGAAGCAAACAAAGACCGCCCCGGTTCACTCCAGGGCGGCTTTTACTTTTCTATAGTTTACTTTGTGAGATAGAATTTCCGGACAATTTTTGGAAGATCACTTTTGGCACCGTCACCTTCGGCAATTTTTTGCAGGAGTTCTTCTGGTGTCAACCAGTAGTATTCGGTAAAATCATCAGGGTTAAAATCCGGTACTTCATCGGTACGAATTTCGTAGATGTTCATATGAGCCGATACCTCATGTTCGGTCGGCGTCAGATGACCGATCATTTTCCATGGCGTTATATCCGCATCAATATTGAGCTCCTCCGCCAGTTCTCGTTTGAACGAAAAGTCGTACTCCTCCCCACTTTCTACATGCCCACCCATACTGACGTCAAGACACAGTGGGAACAGACGCTTAGCAGCCGTGCGTCGCGGTATCCACAGCTTACCTTCGGAATTCACCAAAAAACAATTAACCACTCGGAAATTTATGAGTCCTTCGGCATACACTTCCGACCGCAGCTTCTTCCCAATAATCTCATCCTTTTCATTTACCAAATCCAAGTATTCGTCTTGCATAGAATTTGTATGTAAATTCAAACCATTCGTAAAATATGCTTCTACGAGGTTTTTTGTATTGGCTGAGAGAGCGGGCTTATTCTTGAGTTCATCCCAGCTGAAATATTTCAAGGCATCAAATTTTTCTTCTTTCAGGGTCGGTATACCATCCTGAATAGTGGCCAGAAACCAGATGTAGTCCATTTCGTAACCATCTTCTTCAAAACTTTTTTCTCCTAACTTTTTTATAATAGCAACAGAAACTCCCAACTCTTCCAATACCTCTCTTTGAGCGGTCTGTTCTGGCTCTTCACCCTCTTCAATTTTTCCTCCTGGCAACTCCCAATGTGTACGCTTTGGGGTATTGCGATGTATCAGGAACACTCTCCCTTCCCCGTCCAGCATCACACACCCTGCTAATGTAATTTTATTCATGCTTCAAAGTATACATGAAAATCAAGGTATCATAAAAGAACTTATGAAACGCAACAAAAAACCCGCCTTGTGAGCGGGTTCCGTGTCCCTCCCCAGGCGGGCAAGCTTATACCACCGGCTTCCCTGAGTCTCGTGTCTTTACAAGGACGAGTCGGGGTTCACCATCCCCGTAGTAATTTTCTTTTTTGGATTCAACCTCAAATCCAAGGGAGAGATAGAGCTCGAGAGCAGGTGTGTTTTCTGGATGCGTCACCAAGTCTATTCTCTCCATTGGCTCCAATTCTTCTAAAACACGCTTAAGAGCTTCCCTTCCCAATCCAATTCCTTGATACTCTGGGTCAATGACGAGACCGCTCAAATAGGCATGTACTTCAGATTTGATTTGATAGGCAATACTCCCAACGACTGCTTCATCTTTTTTAATCAGATAGACAACATTGGTTTCAATCTCTTTCTCCGCATCCGTTCTTTCTGCCATAGCAGAATAAGTACGCTGATCACTCACCTTCTGTTCCAGTGTGAGAAAGTTTTCTACATCATCCAGAGTGGCCCGTTCCAAAGTCAAAACTGGTTTTTCTTGAGTCCTCGCTTCTCCCTCCAAAGGTTGGGGAATAAATCTTTTCTCTGAGTTCATATACAAGCTTTTTTAACTCATTCCAAATTATTCATGATTCAAAGTATATAGGAGAATCAGAGTATCTCAAAAACGAGGGAGGAAGTCAAACAAAAAACCCGCCTTTCGGCGGATTCCGCGCTTATGATGCGCGCTTAACAAAACTCCAAGGAAGGAGTACTCTGTATACAAACGGCTTCGGCCTCGGGACGTCGAAAAACGTCTCAGAACAGTGTACAATACATCTATTAGTGGCTTCGGCCTCCGAGGACTCACCCACAAAGGGTGGGTCCGTTTTTTACTGCTTCTTTCCGATGAGCATCATCACAAGTTTGGTCATCTTGTCTTTGTCTTTCGGATTGCAATATGCATTTTTTGCATATTGCCTTTCCTTCATTTGAACCTGTAAGTACTTCTTACAAGTTTCCCAAAAGCTATCATTAACTTCAGTATGTGCAGAAATTGCACATACTGGCTCCATTTCAACTGTCCGGAAATTCCGGAAAGTTTATCCCAGCATAGAGCGTACAGTTTGTACCTCTCTTCAGTAGGTGACTTCAATAATCGACGATTTGTCGACAGTTGAACTGTTTCTAGAATGGAAACGATTGCCTTTGAACTAGTTCCATTCTAAAACAAGTTCACCTCCGAGAAAGCCTCCCTCTTCTTGTGGTAACTGTTGCAAAAAATGCAACAACTTAACAGATACAAGGCCTTGACAAAACTGTACACTAGTGTACACTAAACATACAAACAGTAGCTGAACACTGGCCGTATGGCAGGTCTCCCGCAAGGGATAGGCTATTCCCCCTATAGACGGGGG
>JBAQNF010000099.1:0-11664 GCA_049303555.1 Candidatus Moraniibacteriota bacterium
ACATATGCAAGCACAAGAAATAGCGCCCCGACTACGAGAAGCATGGCAGTGGTGTCACCGAAGAATAAGGACCATTCGGATCGACCCGCGTATAGCTCCTTTAAGGCAACAACAACTATCTTGCCCCCGACTACGACGAGAAAAACACTGAAGAGAATACGCGCAATCCGATTGGCCATGATGATCTCCTTGGTCGCTGTTTAACTACTTGCAAATTGTGAAGGAAGATATTACACCCTCCCTCGTGGATGGATGTAGTTAGTTTTTCATTCTAACAACATATTATACACCTTTTTCTGGAAAAAGTCAATAGCAATCTTAACCCACTCACTAAACCAATTGTCCGTAGCTTCCTTTCTGGTAATTTTAAAACCGCCCTTTCGAGCGGTTTTGAAATTTCTGTGGAAGCTTATGCGGCGATCTTGGTAATCTGCACTTCCGTGTAAGCCTGACGATGTCCGAAACGGACGAGGTAACGCTTCTTTGGATTGTGCTTGATACCCTTCACTTTGTCATGGCGATCCTGGGCCACTACTTTGCCCTCAACAACGGCCTTTTCCAGTACCGGGGTACCGACATGAGCCACCTTGTCATCACCGACAAAGAGCACCTCAAACTTCACCGTGCTGTCAATTTCGGCTTCAAGTTTTTCAATCTTGACCTTGTCCCCTTCAGAGACCTTGTATTGTTTTCCACCAGTTCTGATAATCGCGAGCATATGCCTGTATGTAAGCCTTTTAGTAACCTGTCTACTGTACACCTTTTCTCAGGAATTGTCAAACGAATTTGTGTTTTCAATCTAGGACTGCCTTTATTCGTCGTACCCCTGCCGAGCTGGCTTCTTCTTTGATAATTTTGAATTTCCCAAAGGCGGCGATATCAGCCGTCGTGACCACGTGTGGACCGCCACATAGCTCACGGGAGTATACGGTGCTATCCGGTGCCATGACCTGGTAGACCGTCACTTTCTCCGGATACTTCTCCCAGAAGCTCCCTTCGACACCAGCTTCCTTGGCGGCATCTTTGTCCATGATGACCGTGCTCACGGTCGCACCGGAAGCAATAGCTTCATTCACATACGCCTCGACCCGATCAAGAATTTCACGAGAAACCTTTTCTGGGTGAGTAAAGTCAAAACGGGTACGCTCTTCGGTGATATTGGATCCTGCCTGATGAATACCATCGCCCAATTCTTTACGGAGTCCGGCCAGCATAAGATGAGTGGCTGTATGATAGGCTGTCACCTTGGCGCTGTTGTCCGCCAGGCCGCCCTTGAACTTACCAGCACTGGCTGTGCGAGACAGGTCCTGGTGCTTCTTGAATTCCTCACGAAAGGCTGCCTCGTCAATTTCGACTCCCTGCTCTTTAGCAAGCTCTTGGGTCATTTCGAGTGGAAAACCATAGGTTGTAAACAAATCAAAGGCGTCCTTGCCAGTCAAAGTACCGTCTTTGGCACGACGTTCCAGTTCTTTGAGACCTTTGGAAAGGGTGGCGCGAAATTTCACTTCTTCTTGAAGGAGAGCTTCGACAATCAATGCTTTCTTCTGGAGAACACTCGGGTACGAATCTGCATACGATGCTATGAATTCTTCTGCCAATTTTGAGATGAAAGAATGATGAATACCCAGCGTATCGCTGTATCGTATAGCGCGACGGATGAGACGGCGGACGAAGTAGCCCTGGTCTTTGTTGGAGGGCAGTACGCCATCACCGATGAGAAACAAAGCGGCTCTCACATGATCCAGCACCACCCGCATGGCATAGGTCGTCTCTGTGTCGCTGCCATAAGACTTGCCTGTCAGTTTTTCGAGAATGGTACGGGGAGTGTCAAACAGTGGAATCATAAACATGTCCGGATTGTCTTCTTTGGCAGCGCTGATCCGTTCCAGTCCCCCACCAAAGTCCACGTTCTGCTGAACGAGCTTCTCAAAGCCCTGTGCGGTTTTCTTGTATTCCATGAACACATTGTTGCCAATTTCCATGAAACGCCCACAGTCGCAATTCACATGACACGGCTCATCCTTCCATACGGACTCCTCATGGAGCTTGTGTTCGCTGCCAAAATCCCAAAACATCTCTGTATCCGGGCCTCCAGGCTCACCTTCTGGCATATTGCCAGGCACACCAGCGCGACTCCACCAATTTTTCTTTTCTGAATAATAAAATATCTTTTCTCCTCCACGCATACCATCGCGTTCAGGGTTTTCTCCGATTTCTGCCTCAATACCGACAGATCGAAACAGCGCCTGCCACTTCTCGGCCGATTCAGTATCTTTCGGAATATGCAGTTCATCGTTGCCGCGGAAACAAGTAAAGTACAGACGCTTCGGGTCAAGACCGATTTCTGTGGTCAAAAATTCCCACATCCAAGCGATCTGTTCCTGTTTGAAATAGTCCCCAAACGACCAGTTGCCCAGCATCTCAAAAAATGTCGTGTGACGATTATCCCCCACCTCTTCGATATCCTGACTCCGGAAACACTTCTGTGAATCAGTGATCCGTGTCCCCAGTGGATGCTGCTCACCCAAGAGATACGGCACGATCGGCTGCATGCCAGAACCAGTAAACAAAGTCGATGGGTCGTTTTCCGGTACGAGCAGAGCCGAAGGGACAATCACATGGCCCTTTTTCTCAAAAAATTCCAAATACTTCGCGCGGATGTCGTTCGTATGCATATCCAATAGTAAAAATCTTAACGGGCGACCATCTTCTTTTTGAGCTGTTTCATCTCTTCGGTAAGCGTCTCTATTTCCTGTTCCATACGAGTCAGAATAGTTTCTTGACTGCGTCGGTCGATTTCAAGGTGTTCGATTGCAGTCTTGAGACGTTTCATCTCAATCATCGCCTTGTCACGCTTGTCCTCCAGTCGTTTTTTGTCTCCCTCCAATACAAAAAGCTCCAGCTGCATACGGCGCTCATCTGCTCTCCGCTCCGCCTCTTGTGATTCATCCATAGAAAAAATATGCTTACAATATCTGATACTACCAGAAGCTTCTCCGGAAGACAACTCCCTCTATTCCTCTCCTGGTTCGACGAAAATGGTCACCCGGTTTTTCGAAGAAGGCACGGTCGAGGTGAACCACTGTGGCTTGAAATTGATAGACACTTTCTTGATCTCAGGGAAAGCATTGAGCGTACTATCGATACCGCCTCCATCCTTTCCAAGAATTTCAGCCAGGAATTTCTCGCGATCAATCACCGACTCGGAAGTCACGGTGGCATGCACTTTAAAGTGCATCGTCTCCGCTGCATAATCAGGTATACCCTCTCCGTAGGAAAGAACCGTCGATACCGGCCGAAACATAATACCACCGGCGGCTTCTTCTCCGCCAGACAGAATACGTGCCTTCAGCGCATCTTCAGAAAAAACAATGCCTCGGATTTTGAACGTATTGACGTAGTCAAAGGATGTTGCGACTGTTCCAGAAAGTGGCAGCGTCTCATCTTTCAGAGCCACGATATCGAGGTTTTCTTCCAATATTTTTTCTCCCGGAAGAAGCTCGCTGGTCAGCGCATCAAGGTATGTCTGTCTCCCTTTTTCCTTGGCTTCTTGGGTGGCTTTCTCTAGGTCATTCTTCGTGATAATGGTCTGATTGGCACCACTGCTATTGTTTCCTCCGGACATAGCCTTGGTCGACTTTCCAGCAAACTTCTCATACTTCGGACTGCCTTTGAACCCAGGGATGGTAAACGTCGTGGCAGCAATATTGTATTCCACACCCGTTTGGTCGGCCACTACCACCGCTTCCTTGGTGCCTGCCGTACCGCCCGTCATACCAGGTACCGTCACTCCTTCTGTCAGACGGAAGACCTTGCCATCTCCTGATTCGAATCGGGTAGTGGCCACTAGAGACTGTGGCTCAGCACTGAAGGTATTGGAAATAAGTATGGTGCCGCGGGCTTTCTGAGCCGTACCGAGAGAAGTACCGGTTGCCTGTACGGTGAGCGTCACTTCTTGCTCTTTCTCAACAATGCGAATAGGGAGGGTCGAGTCATCGCCGGCATCAACAGTCGTTTTCCCTTCTAACTGGAGATCGACGCTAGAGACAGTCCGGTACGGTATGATGTGCACCTCCGCCTTCGGAAGAAACAAGAAAATCATTACCCCAAGAATAGAAAGAGCGGAAACCCCGCCAAGAAAGAGGAAGATGCCACCCGCCTTATGAAAAGCAACTGATGTTTTCTGTACAGCAGGAGCCGTCATCGGCTGCGGAGCACTCATTTTTTCAGGAACCCCTACTCCGCCATTGGAAAAAAAGTTTCGGAGACGCTGTTCTCGACCATTCTGAAGCGTCTGTTCGGTTTCCCTGGGCTGATTCAGAGGAAGAGGACGATTCGGTGCCAACACAACCGGCATGACTGGTGCCTCTCTCTGTACCTGAGGACGGAAAGACACAGGGGAAGTTGTTGGTTTTTGCGAAGTCACCGCCTCCATGTATTGCTTGGAATTGAGACTGGTTTGTTTTTCTGGTGACGCATTGCGTACACGAAGCGTCTGCGGAAGTATAGCGGCAGGAGCTTGAGGAGAAAATTGTGGTGTGGTCTGTGGTGTATAGAAATCACTGCTGCCGATATCCTTCACCTGTGGCGTACCGAGCGAGGCGACGACTGGCTCGGGAGCACTGACGCTGGGGGTTTCCGGAGTTAGGGTCAGGTGTTCTGTTTGTCGGGAAAAATCATCAGAGTATCGCTCGGCAACCAGGCCAGCTTTTTCAGCCAATGCCTTGCCGGCATCATCCTGCGTCACAATAACGATTTTTTTTCCTAATTTTTCAGCCTCCCTCTGAAACAAACGCAAATTGATGATGCTCTGGAGTACCAGTGCTCGCTTGGGGAAAACGAAAAAATTCTGTTCAGACGATGAGCGCCGCAGTCGACTAATGACCGAAATGATTTCTTCGTCGTTTTCGATATAAAATGTTTGCGGCATACTCCAAAATCTTTATAGGAAACTTGAGTTTTTGTTATTTTTCGAGCGCTTCCATACTACGACGTAGTATACCAGAAAGCATCTTCTCTTCCTCTACCGAATCAAGCAGTGCCAGATGAGCCAGTCCAATTGGCGTCATATCCTGAGGGTTATTGAGTTCCCCGGTCATATCGGTAATACTGACGACATCTTTCGGCTGTAAAAAGGAAACCTGTGGTGGCTTGGAAAATGGCAGCGTCCCGGCCCATTCCGGAGAAAGAAGCGCCTGTTTGATCCCGGGAAGGGCTGATCCTCCACCACAGAGAAATATACGCGAAGGCAGGAGGTCTGTTTCAGCGAATTCAATGAGTGAAAGCTCGACGCCACCAAGCCAAATACGGCAGTCATCTGCGAAGAGTGCGCTCACCCGAGTGGCGTCATCACTCTTCAGACGACCATTGGCATAGTCGATCTTCATCTGTTCTGCTACGTCAAAACTCAGCTGGAACTCCTGCGCCAAGCGTTTGGTAAAGGCTCTGCCTCCAAGAGCAAACATCTTGGTCCCTTCCAAGCCGCCATTGCGTACCACAGCGATGTCCGTCGTCCCGCCACCGACATCGATGAAGATGGCATTGAAATCCATCATGTCCTCCACTTCTATGGAACGAGCAACCGCATATGGCTCCGCGGCCACCGACAGCAAGTCGAGATCAAGTTCATCAGCAATCGTTTGAAGGGCTCCGAGATGAATCATCGGCGCATAGGCATTGAACACGCTCATCGAAACGCTTCGACCCTGAAAATTGACCGGGTTGATGACATGGTAGCCATCAATACGGACATCAACGACAGCCGCGTTGATCAATTTGACGTCAATATCATTTTGACCTGTCTCCCAAGAAAGCTGCTTTTTGATACGCTCGTACGCCTTCTCCTGTACTTTCTGAATAATCATCTTGAGCTCCGGCACACCAATATGCATCTCCGGATTGACTCGCTCATAGTGCACCGTCGTCGTCGTTCCTTTGACCAGCTCTCCGGCGATACCGATGATGCTCTTTTCTATACGTTTCACTCCCGCCTTTTCCTTGGCCAGGGCGATAGCCTGACGTGAAGACTCGATCACCCCGCTGATGTCAGCCACGGCGCCACTTTGCATATTCCCAATCTTTTGCGCCGTCCGTCCGACACCGATCACGACGCCCCGTTCTTTGTCTTTTTCCACACGCAAAATGAGCGCCTTGACCACTTCGGTACCAATATCCAAAGCAAGCACCAGGTTGGCATCTTTTCTTGAAAAAACATTTCCAAACACACCCATACACAAATAGCTTTATGTTCTCTCATTATAGCACCTAAGAGCCTGCCTGCTCTCTCACCGCCAAGAAAGAGGAGAAACAACAGCTTGTCTCATAAAATATCCAGATTTCGGTGTAAAACCTCTCAAAGCTCGTCGGGTTATAAATATAGCCCTTCTCACTTTTCAAGATTTTCCCCTCGAAATCTGAATATTTTCTAGAGACATGAGATAGCAGACAGGCTCTAAGTAACTATTCAATATTACCGGAGGCGTTTTGGTTCTACTTTTTCAATGAGATCTTCAATATCATCATGCGACATCAATCCATCGATGGCACCATAAAACCCCACCACACTCCCGCTGTTGATCATGCCATACTGAAGCGCCACAGGAAGCAGCTGTCCCGCCAAGTGAGCCGCAAAAAACCCCGAACCAAAAGCATCGCCCGCTCCGGTACTATCAACCACTCCCGCTCGTGTATAAATCGGACAAAACCAATATTCTTTTCCATCGAAGCCCCAAGAACCACGCTTCCCGTCGGTCATACCGATCACTTTTGCGCCGGCCGCCGCCAGCTTTTCCAAAAGAAACAGCTCGTCATCCAATTCTTCGTTGGTTGGCTTCGGATCTGATTGGAGGAGCAGCTCTACCGCCTCGTCCTTGTTGAGCAAGAGCACATCCACCGTTGGCAAAATGCCAAAAATGTATTGGGCATCGTCTTTGATATTATGTTGGCCGGGATTGAGCGCCAACTTCAAACCATATTCTTTCTGTGCCTGCAAAATTACAGAAAAATTCTCTTTCCAATCACCGTTCAAAGCACTCACAAACAACCACCGTGTGTTCTCTAGTTTTTTCTGCTCCACTGCCAGACGTTCATTGGCATCACGATTGTGAAAAATAGTCCGTTCACCGTTCTGCGTCATCACAATAATCGCTGAGAGATCGGTCTTGGCCTCGGCATACCGATGAACGAGATCCGTCCCCACGTTCTCTTTCTCGAGAGACTGCACGATAGAGCGCCCTGTCTCATCACCCCCGACACAGCTATAAGCCGCTACCTGAAATCCCAGTCGCGCCAAACCGACAGACACATTGGCGGCCACGCCACCGATAGCCTCGTAGCGATCCTTGACCCGATACTTGCCACCGAGTTCAAAGGCAATCTTCTCTTTCGCAGTAATATCTTCGGGTGTTTCAATGATCGTCCCCTCATCCGTAGGAAAAAAGATATCCTGAGAAGCGGATCCGACACAGATCACATCATACGTTTTTTTGTGAAACCACATACAGAGAGATTATTAATGACGAGACTGATATATTTCTGACAAACGATTGTACTTGGCCAGTCGTTCACCACGAGACAATGACCCGGACTTGATAAACTCCGCTCCGGTACCACAGGCGAGGTCGGCGATGAAGTCATCGACAGTTTCTCCAGAGCGATGAGAGATCACCCGGTTCATACTGTGTGCTCTCGCCAAACGCATGCAATCAAGCGTTTCAGAGACCGTACCGATTTGGTTGACCTTGATGAGGACGGCATTGCAAGATTTTTTTTCAATCGCTTTTTTCAGGCGCTCAACATTGGTCACCAAGAGATCATCTCCAATCAGCATCGGCGTCTGCTTCCAGGCGGCGGGCTCTTTTTCCAATTTTTCTTTCATGGTTGCCCAGCCATCCCAGTCTTCTTCGTGGAGTCCATCTTCGATAGAAACCACGGCATACTTCTCTATCCACTCCCGATAGACATTGACCAGGCTCTCCCGAGACAGCGAAGCGCCCTCCGGTTTCAAGAGATAGTGGTCGTCTGTTTTGTTATAAAAAGAATCCGCCGCCACATCAAGACCAATAAAGATATCCTCACCCAAACGATAGCCAGCCTCTGTCACGGCCTGCCCAATCAATTCCAGGGCCTGTGCATGACTCTCAACACGTGGAGCAAAACCACCTTCATCCCCAACCGACGTGGCGTATCCTCCCTGCTCTAGCAGCTTCTCCAGCGCATGGAAAATCTCACTGCCAGCACGCAGCTGCTCCGGAAAAGTCCGTATGCCAAATGGCACAATCTTAAATTCCTGCACCGCCAAACCGGAGTCGGCATGCTTCCCACCATTGACGATATTGAACATCGGAACAGGGAATGCATCCGCTGACGCACGCGCCTCTTTTTTTCCATAGAGTGAGGCAATATGCTCGTAGAGCGGAACACTTGCCGAGACCGCTGCCGCTCGACAGACCGCAAGTGATACACCGAGAATGGCATTGGCGCCCAATCGTCCCTTGTTTGGTGTGCCATCAAGCACTATGAGCTTTTCATCAAGCGCTTTCTGATTGCCAGCCTCCATACCCACCACAGCCTCTGCGATTACCGTATTGACATGCTCTACCGCTTGGAGCACTCCCATACCACGATAGCGCCTGGGGTCATTGTCGCGTAGCTCTACCGCTTCAAATGCCCCGGTAGACTTCCCCGAAGGAACCCCTGCTTTTGCGAGCGTGCCATCATCGAGCGTCACCGTCACCTCCACTGTTGGATCACCACGAGAATCCAGTATTTCCCGCGCCTCTACTTTTGTTATTTGAGCCATAGTTTTTTCTTGAGATATATGTTCCACTGTCACTCCTTTTCTTTCAGTATATCACGACATCACGCCTCAAGAGCTGCCAGTCCGGGAAGTACCTTTCCGCTTAAGTACTCAAG
This sequence comes from Candidatus Moraniibacteriota bacterium, assembly GCA_049303555.1. Classification (GTDB taxonomy): domain Bacteria; phylum Patescibacteriota; class Minisyncoccia; order Moranbacterales; family UBA1568; genus UBA1568. The sequence goes on from JBAQNF010000099.1 coordinate 8,914, forward strand.
CATCGCTCCGCCACCGGAAGAGACAAAGCTGACCTTTCCAATAACACCGGCTTTTTCCAATACTGCCAGAGACTCTCCGCCACCGATCACCACATAGGCATCACTGGCAAGCAGCGCATGCAGGATAGTGTTTGTGCCGATATCATACGGTTTCTCTTCAAACTTTCCCATCGGGCCATTCCAGATGATGGTCTTGGCCTTGCTGATAATCTGAGTGTAGTACCCGATCGTCTGTGGTCCGATATCGAGACGCGCCGAAGAATCAAAATCCTTTGGAAGGAGTACCTTATCCGAAAAAGAAAGTTTCTGGTCAATGGCTTCATTGGCAATCTTACCCCCCACCAGGATGGCATCATAACTTTTTTCGAGTGCCTGGATAAGTGGGAGTTTGGTCTCGATCTTGGCTCCACCGATAATCGCGATAGCCGGATGCTCCGGAGAAAAACGAACCCGATCCAACTCTGTGATCTCCTTGATCAGCCGCAAGCCCGCATATGAAGGAACGCACTTGGTAATAGCATCGACCGAAGCATGCGCACGATGGCAGACGCTGAACGCTTCGTTGATAAACATTGTAAACGGAGCCGCCAGGGTCCGAGCAAAAACTTCATCATTATTTTCTTCCTCCGCATGAAAGCGGACATTTTCAAGGAGCAGTATCTGCCCCGGGGCAAGCGTCGAGAGTGCCGCCGGTACAACATCACCGACACAATCCGAAACAAAGACCACTTCTCTTTTGAGAGAACGCGCAATGGCAGGAAGCAATGCCTGTACCGAATAGGCATCATCGGGTTTCCCTTCTGGCCGTCCGAAATGAGTGAGGAGGGCGATCTTCACTCCCGGGGCGGAAGCGACGGCATCCAGTGTCTCCTTTGCGATATTCAGTCGAAAATGTTCCTCGATGTTTGCGACGTTACTTTGTTCAATATTGAAATCCACGCGCATGAGCACGGTCTGCCCGGAGAAATCTACCCCCTCGATACTTCGTAATTTCATAGCAATGTTAAAAAATGATATCTTCTACTTTCCCATACCAAGAATGCCGATCATCAGTCCGATGAGAGCAGTCAGGGCGGTGAAAATCCAGGCTCGCATGACGATCTTCGGTTCTGGCCACCCCTTGGCCTCGAAATGATGATGAATAGGCGCAGCGAGAAAAATTTTGCGACCGAAGTATTTTTTGCTGAGGAGCTGCAAGGCGACGCTCCCCGACTCAAGAGAATAAATGGCGACGATAATAAACAGTACCAAGACGGAATTGGTGAGCATCGCCACCACGCCAAGCGTCGTCCCGAGCGCGATAGCGCCCGTATCCCCCATGAAGAATCGTGCTGGATAGATATTGAACCACAAAAAGGCCAAGAGCGCCCCTGCCAGTGCCGCACAAAACGCCGCCAAATCCATCTTGTTTTGAACAAAAGCAATCAGTGAAAAAGCGCTGAAAGCAATGAGAAGAATCCCACCATTCAAACCATCCAGACCATCCGTCTCATTGGACGAGATAGCAGCAAAGAGAATAACCAGAATAAAAACCGGAATATACCACCAACCAATAGTGAAGTCACCAACCGCCGGAACATGAATCTGGTCCCAGCCTAACTTGGAATAAAACCACCAGGCGCCAAATCCAGCGATGGCAAACAACCACCAAAAACGCAGGGCGAATCGCATCCCACCACCTTTGTTCGTACCGCAGCCACGTACGCTCATGTAGTCATCAAAAAGACCCAGGATACCAGCGGTAATGAGGACAAACAGAGGAAGCCACACCTGAGAACGCTTGAAAAAATCCAATCGCGCGATGAAGTTGGTATTGGTCCATTCGGCGATAAAAGGAAACACAAAATGTGAGACCAAAACCAGAACCAACACGGATACCCAGACAATCACGCCTCCCATGGTCGGTGTCCCCGCCTTACTGGCATGGAGTTTATTGACAAACGTCAGCTGCTCTCCATTGACGGATTTCTCTTTGATTTTGATTCCAAATTTATAACGGTACAAAAAATGTGTCCACAGCGGTGTCAGAGCAAAGGCGATCAGAAAAGCAAGCAGTCCGGTAGTCAAAACCTTCAGCACATTGATGATCTGCGGGATACTTTGGATCTGCGCGATTTGGATAGAATCCATAGTGGAAAATTATGAGCAAAAAATTACTTCCAAGCAAATGCCTGAAAACTCCAGTCAAACATCGAACGAATACTCTGCCAGCGTGACTGATCATCGAGCACCACCGCGACTACCTTATGACGATTTGCTTCATCCGTAGCCACGGCGAGCAGTGAATATCCGGCCAGTGGCGTGAAGCCGGTCTTGGTACCGAGCAGATTGGGAAATTGACCCAAGAGCTGATCGGTATTGAAAATTTCATGGGTATACTTTCCATCCGCTGAAGTGATGAACTGCTTCTCATAGCGCATGATCTCCCAAATTTCCGAAAAGGAAAGCGCGTGCACGGCGACCTTGGCTATATCGGCCGCGGAAGAGTAGCACTCGTGCTCTCGTCCATCCGGTTCCAGTCCTGACGGTGTACAGAAATGTGAATTGACGAGACCAAGCTCTTTGGCGCGTTCGTTCATAATTTTCGCAAATCCACCCTGCGTCTTGCCAATATGCTTCCCCAGAGCCACGGCCGCGTCATTGGCGCTGTTCATCAATGCTGCCTTCAAGAGATTGCGCACCGTCAGCTGCTCACCCGGCTTGAGCCGCACACCATTACAAAAACCGGAGCGAGGACAACCCACACGTGTC
>JBAQNF010000100.1:0-2304 GCA_049303555.1 Candidatus Moraniibacteriota bacterium
GTGCTTATTTTGAAGCAATAATCGCCATAGTACTGGATATTCATACGCCTCCATTTTCTTTACCGTACATTTTATAGTACATCTAGAATAACAGAAATCACTTCTCCCTACAAGACGCAAAAAGAGCGTGGGGTTGCATAAATCCATGATCTGCGCTAGTATCAAGTGACCTCAAATGAGGGATTTGGCTAATTGGTAACACAATCGAATACGGGGAGTTTTATCCTCGATTTCTCCTGTTTTCCAAGGCGCCTTTGCGACCTTTTTTTTGCGCCTTTTATTCTTAAATTGTGGGTTTTGGCGCTCTCACAAGCTTTATTTCAACACTATGACCACCCCCGAAGAAACCCTCGTTGCACCGAGCCCGATGGATACCCTGCTCGCTTCGCACGTTGTCGAGATACCAGAAGTAGGCGATGTTATCCCTGGAACAGTCATGTTTGTCGCTTCGAGCTATGCGCTCATCGACCTTGGTCCTATGGGCACCGGTATCGTCTTGGGCAAAGAAATGCGCGATGGTCTTGGACCAGAGGGCAAGCTCAAGGTGGGCACAACTGTCACCGCCACCCTCATGAGCTATGAGAACGAAGATGGTTATATCGAGCTCTCTATCCGTGAAGCCTCCTACGAGAAGTCATGGGAAGATATTGAACACAAGCTCACCAACCGCGAAGTCCTCACCACCAAGGTGTCGGAAGCCAACAAAGGCGGGCTTATGCTCGAAATCAATGGTATCGTGGGATTTTTGCCTGTTTCTCAGCTGGCCAGCGAGCACTACCCACGCGTTGAGGATGGTGACAAGAACAAGATTCTTGATCTCCTGAAAAAACTCATCGGTCAAGAAATCCAAGTACGTATCCTGGACGCTGATCGTGAGAGCGAAAAACTGATCGTCTCAGAAAAGGCCGCTCAGAGCGAAAAAGAACGCGAACTCATCAACCTCCTGAAAGTCGGCGACATTGTGTCAGGCGAGGTCAGTGGTGTTGTTGACTTCGGTGCCTTTGTCAAATTTACCCCTCCGATCCGTGAAGATGGCAAGAAACCGTCCGAAAAACTGGAAGGATTGGTCCATATTTCTGAACTGGCCTGGCAGCTCATCGATGATCCACGCGAAATGATCAAAACAGGTGATACTGTTGAAGCCAAGATTATCGGTATCGAAGAAACTCGTATTTCCCTCTCCATGAAAGCTCTCAAGAAGGATCCATGGGATGAAGTACTGGAGAAATACAAGGTAGGCGATATCGTATCCGGTAAAGTCGACAAGATCAACCACTTTGGAGCCTTTGTCTACCTCGACAAAGATATCCATGGCTTGGCTCATGTCAGCGAATTCCAGGATGTCTATCCGAACAAGAAAATCGAAGATGTCTTCAAGGAAGGCGAGACCTACACCCGGAGCATCCTCTCCATCGAGCCAAAGAGTCATCGTATGGGACTCCTCCCAGTGAAAGACAAGGCCGCTACCAAGGTCGTCGAAGAGACACCGAAGGAAGAAGTTGCCGCGTAAAACCAAAAACATCCTGCTCGCGCGGGATGTTTTTGTAAAAATGCCTATACATCATAAAGCTTTCTTGCTAGTATCGGGTACTTTTCAAAAATGTCCTTTTTCATTCCCCTTTCGTGTCCGTCGAACATTTCTCACTCGCTATGTCGAACAGGGAGCTGCCTACTCGAAACCATCGTGTCGACGCTCGACTGTTACCGACACGCTCATGAGAAATGTTACCGACGTCACACGGAGGAAGAAAAAGAACATTTTGAAAATTCCCTCCAAACAAATAATCGCGTGTCTATGAAAAATGTCTTCATCATCTCCGGAGCAGCAGGATCTGGTAAAGATTCCGTCATCGACGGTCTCCAGTCGATACTCCCCCTGGAACGGATCATCACCTCAACGACCCGTGAAAAGCGGCCTCTGGAAAGCGAAGGCAATCCTTACTATTTTTTGTCTCGTGAAGATTTCGAACAAAAGATACAGGATGGGGAATTCATAGAACACTCCGTCAATGAAAATGGCGGACAATATGGTGTCACGAAATCTGAACTCGAACGTATCACGAACAAAAACAGCATCGCCGTATGGCGCGTCGACTGGAAGGGTGTTGTCAATATAAAGAAACTCTATCCAGAAATTCTCGCTATTTATATCTCTGCTCCTCTCGATGTTCTCGAAGCCCGACTGCGCTCTCGCGACACCGGCAAAGACGAATCCTACTTCCAAGAACGCATGGACTATACCCGTGAGTGGCTCAATCATCTCGACATCTATGACTACCAAGTCGAAAACGAAGAAGGCAAGCT
>JBAQNF010000101.1:0-3797 GCA_049303555.1 Candidatus Moraniibacteriota bacterium
CCATCAGCTGTATCTCCTTGCTCTAACGGAGCCGCCGCCAACGGAAATCCTAGCCGTGCTCAAACCCCAGTTCAATAACGTCTCCAAAAATCATGCCTGGGTTACCAGCTGGCTCAAGGAGTGGCGAGCATGGGAGCTGGGACAAGAACGTGAACGATCCTGTAGACAGGCGGCCATAGAGCATCACTATGACCAAATGGGATCAGAGCCGTATTGATCTCCACCACAAGCCTCGCGGCAACGTCGCGCGGCTTTTTTCTTTTATCCCAAACTACGCTACAATTCAACCAGTATTTGTGTGTTTTCATACTTCTTGCGTCATACGTCATACTTCATCCCATTATGTCCAAAATACAATTTCCTAACGGCTTTCTCTGGGGCGCTGCGACATCTGCTCACCAGGTCGAAGGCAACATGCACAACGACTGGTCCGAATGGGAGAAAGAAAATGCCGAACGCCTGGCCAAGGAGGCTCACAAAAAATTCGGTCACATCAAATACTGGGAGCGCCTGCGTCCCGAGGCCGAAGACCCGCAGAACTACATCTCTGGCCGCGCCGCCGAACACTACGAGCGCTTCGCCGAAGATTTTGATTTGGCCAAGTCTCTCCACCACAACGCTCACCGCTTTTCTATCGAATGGTCACGCATCGAACCAACCGAAGGAACATTTGATGAGGCCGCTATCGCTCACTACCGTGAAGTCCTCTATGCGCTCCACAGCCGCGGGATGGAACCGTTTGTCACACTCTGGCACTGGACGCTCCCGCTGTGGCTCCGTGACAAGGGTGGCGTTGCCTCCAAAGAGTTCCCCGCATATTTCGAGCGCTACACTCGCTTCGTCGTCTCCAAGCTCGGCAACCAGATCAAATTCTGGATACCCCTCAATGAACCGACATCCGTCATCGCCGGCTCTTACACCACGGGTCAGTGGCCCCCTCAGAAAAAAAGCTATCTCCGGGCCTACCGTGTCTACAAAATACTGGCCGAGGCTCACGTCCGCGCCTATCACGCCATCCACAGTCTCAACCCCGGCGCCCAAGTCGGTCTGGCCAACCTCCTCCACTCCTTCGAGCCCTACCACGAGCATTCCTTTCTCGACAGACTCATCATCCGTTTCTCGCATTTTTTTACCAACGAATACTTTCTCAAGCTCACCGCCGGCACCCATGACTTCCTGACCGCCCAGTACTACTTTCACAACCGTTTCAAATTCCCCCGCAAGGTTCACCTTGGTGACAAACCCATCAGTGACCTCGGCTGGGAAATCTATCCCAAAGGCATCTACAACGTCCTGAAAGAACTCGACGCCTACAAGCTCCCTATCTACATCACCGAAAACGGCCTAGCCGATGCCTTCGATGACAACCGTATCGACTTCATCCGTGACCACCTCCTCTGGGTCCACCGTGCCATCGAAGAAGGGGTCGATGTCCGTGGCTACTTCTACTGGTCGCTCCTCGACAACTTCGAATGGGACAAAGGTTTCTGGCCACGCTTCGGCCTGATCGCTGTCGACTACGAAGACCAGGAACGCATCGTCCGCAAAGCAGCCCTCTTCTACAGTAAGATATGCGAAGAGAACGCTCTGGAAACAGAGAATATATAATGAACCAAACTCCTATGGCCACACCATTTGAACAGCCCTCTGCCCCAATTGAGAAAAGAGATGAACCTGCCAACTCGCCACTTATACCGGGTAAAGAATATACCCTGGGTGAGAAAGTAAAAGGATCAGGAGAAGACACTACTCCAGAACAAAATGCAGACAATATCGCCCGAGCCCTTGGCCACAACGATCCAGAACTCACAAAAAAGTATCTCAACCACGAAGACATCTAGACTTGCCAAAGCGGGCTTTTATGCTATACTAGCGTCGCAGTTCCCTCTGCTTTTTTTGTGTTCAAAAATGGCCCCATCGTCCCCGCCCGAACGGCTGAATCCGTTCAGTCGGGCGGGTATCGGTTAACCGATACTTTGGAAATGGTAGGTTGTTTATCAAAAGAAGTTTTTTAAGAAGTATCGGCCAATAAGTATGGCCCCATCGTCTATCGGTTAGGACACCAGGTTTTCATCCTGGTAAGAGGGGTTCGACTCCCCTTGGGGCTACTATCAAATAAAATCCCTGCTTCGTGCGGGGGTTTTTGTTTTTCTCCGTTCTACGCTACCCTGAGAGAGAACAAAGAAACTCTATGCCCCAGAGAAAGAAATTCATTGGTGTATTCGATTAATTCGATTAATTCGATTAATTCTTGACTATTGCCTCTAATTTTGAGAGACTACTTTTCAATAGTTTCTTCCCAATTTATTTATAACTTTTCAACACCATCAATCAGGAGATTCCATGAGAGTTATTCTTAACAAAAACAGTGCCTTCATAGTGTTCTCAACACTCTTGAAGACCTATCGGCAACACAAGTTCCCCTACACTACCGAAAACCTGAACCGATTACCACAACGTCTCATTCCGATGGAAGAATTTGATCCCGTCGCCTTGGCCAATTTCCTCTTCTTCAGTTGCCTCTTCATGCGAGGAGCCATACCAAGCGCTCAGGCGATAGAGAGGCTCGTGAGTCTGTTGCGGAAAGAGCCCACTCTGTTCGACCCGAACTACGCAGCCACGCTGACCCCAGAAGCGGTCGACACGAAACTAACGGCTTGCTTCGGGCGCGAGCTCCCAAAAGAACACGGCTACGGCAAGGGCTGGGTAAAGAACTCTCAGATTCTCGTCTTATTCTGGGAAGGAAACGTGCTGGAAGTGTTTAAGGGAGTGAAGGACGGTGTCACGCTTCGGAAACGAATGATGAATCGGAATAACGAGCGCTTGCCTCTAGCGAAGCAGGGCTTCTTTGGCTTCCAAGAAAAGATGTCGGCTATGCTCGCCTATTTCCTTGGTGACGCCGGACTCATCAAGCCGCTTCGTATTTCACCTCCAATCGACTTCCATGGACTCCGTGTCATCCTCGGAACAGAGGGATTGCTGATACAGGGCGAAGTCGCCAAGAATGCGACAAAGATCCTGTCTCGTATCGGTACAAAGCTGGGGGAGGAATACCTCCAGACACATCCGAAAGTGAACCCACTTCATTTTGCGAACGTCCTTTGGATGCTCTCGAAGTATGGCTGTCGGCCGCTTTCCTACACTATGCGTGATGTCGCGTGGCAAACAAGTCCAAGGGGTATCAAGCGATATATGCAAGGCTGTGGAGCTTGCCCTGTGGAGTCCCGATGCAAGCACTATCTCCTCCCCGGAAGACACTACGTCCGTGGAGAGAGAGCCAAGACGGAAACGAGAATCCATCTCGTCCCACGACCGAAACCCACTTGAAAAGCTAGAGCAAACTAATAGCCGCATGGTACCACTAGAGCGGCTTTTTTCTTTTCTACATATCTGTTCTTTTCCCTTCTTTTGCTCTACTCTGGAAAGACTAGCCTGATAACCTATGCCTACAAAAAAGAAATGTATCGGCGTGTTTGATAGTGGCTTCGGCGGACTGACTATTCTCCGTGGACTCGTCCGAGAACTCCCCGAGTACGACTACCTCTACCTCGGCGATAGCGCTCGCACGCCCTACGGTGCACGTTCCCAAGAAGTCATCTATGAATTCACCCGACAAGCCGTCGATTTTCTCTTCGCTCATGACTGTGAGCTGGTCATCCTCGCTTGCAACACCGCCTCAAGCGAAGCGCTTCGCCGTATCCAACAAGAGCACCTGCCCCATTTTCATCCAGAGAAGCGAGTTCTCGGGGTCATCATCCCAGCCGCCGAAGCTGCTATCACCAAAACACACCATCACA
>JBAQNF010000102.1:0-3299 GCA_049303555.1 Candidatus Moraniibacteriota bacterium
CTATAACCTGGTGCGTTAGATTCTTGCACCCTGATAAAAAATCCTCTATACTACAGGTAATTCTCAAGGGTAGTTTTTTGCCCTTTTTGTTTCCGTAAATTCTCTAAAATAAACCTCTTATGGCAAAAGAAAAGAAATCCTTTTTTGAGCGTTTGACCGGTGCCAAGAGCGTCGAGGGTAATGACTTTAGCGGCGTCCCTGTCTACAACGAAGAGGAAGAGACCACCGTCGTGATGCGCGAAGAGCCTGCTACCTTCCCTGTACGCGAAGAAGAATCTTGGGCCACTCCATCCTATTCTCAGAATGACAACGAAAGCGCCGAGGGGCAACTCACCATCGATGTCTACCAGACCGAGAATGATATCGTCATCAAGTCGACCATTGCCGGTGTCAAACCCGAAGACCTGGATGTTTCCATCAACAATGACATGGTGACGGTCAAAGGTGAACGCAAGAACGAAGAAATCGTAGAAAATGGCAACTACTACTACCAAGAATGTTACTGGGGATCATTTTCCCGCTCGGTACTCCTCCCTGTCGATGTCATTCCAGAAAAAGCTGATGCTTCGCTGAAAAACGGTATCCTCACGATTCGTCTGCCGAAAGCTGATACCACCAAAACCAAGAAAATCCAGGTGCGCGGATTCTAATTAGGAGCTTGCTCAATCTCCTTCTCTCTCCATCTGTGCGGAACACTCTTTTTGCCGATTCCGTTTCGATGGGGTCGGCATTTCTTTTTTGTTTGTCCCATGTTTTTCCCTCGATATCATATTTTTCATAGCGTCATCATCAGCCATTCTCTTCGATTCGGAATGTTTGTGTTTTTGATGTTTCCATTTGCTCCCTTCGCGCAAGCTCAGGACCTCCCACCGGCACTCAATATCCAAGCGGGCGACTATACCGAGACACTTTCTTCCACCGATCTCTCCCTACTCTTTCACCTCACCACCAAACTCGTACCGAAGACCACCCCGTCTGAAGCAGTCGACACAAAATACTGCCCCGTCCGTTTCTTTTACTGCGACCTCTCCCTCTCGCGCCATACCCGCACCCATCTGGCAGTGACCTTTGAAACCGAACCGGATCAAGAAAGTGTCGGTAGCTTCATCTCCAGTCTCGCCCCCCGTATCAACCAAGATCCCGTCGATGCCGTGTTTGGCGTGGCTGATAACAGCCGGGTCATCGTAGTAACAGAAGAAAAACTCGGACGCAGACTCAAGGATACCGAAAGTATCACGCTCATGCTCCAGGCACTGGCTGGGGCAGACGGTGCGACACTCAAGGTCACCCTTCCCACCGAAGTCACCTCACCAAAAATTGTCGGCGCTGACCGTGAACGTCTCGGACTGAAAGAACTGATCGGTGAAGGCAAAACAAATTTCCATGGTTCTCCCAAGAATCGCCTTTTCAATATCAATCGCGCTCTGCAACAATTCCAAAATATCCTCATCGCACCAGGTGAAGAATTTTCTTTTGTGAAGTATCTCGGCGATGTCGACGGCGAGCATGGTTACCTGCCAGAACTGGTCATCAAGAACAACCAGACCACTCCGGAATTTGGTGGCGGTATCTGCCAAGTATCCAGCACCGTCTTCCGCGCTGCTATCTATAGCGGGTTGAAGTTGAGTGAACGGCGCAATCATGCCTACCCAGTCCAATACTACAAACCCTACGGCATGGATGCTACCATCTACATCCCCAAGCCTGACCTGAAATTCATCAACAACACTCCCGGCTACATCCTCATGCAATCGACCATCAGCGGAGAAGACCTCATCTTTCACTTCTTTGGTACCAAGGATGGCCGCACCGTCTCGGTCGATGGCCCACACATCCTCTCCCGTGGTGGTGATGGCAGCATGAAGACCGTCTTCACCCAAGAAGTCAGCGACGTGAGCGGCCAGAACTTCATCCGTGACAGCTTCTGGAGCAACTACAAGTCCCCCGCGCTTTTCCCACATCCCGGCCAAGAACCCGTCTATACTTCCAAGCCCGCTGATTGGTCCGAAAAACAATGGAAAGACTACAAAGCCACCCGTCCTTGACAGGTACTTTGAAAGCTTGTATCTTAGGAATCAGTTCTTTTGAGGTTCCTAGCGTAGCAGAAAGGGCATGATGTTCGTGCTTTCTCTGCTGCTGAGGATCCTCTTCGGTAGCACGGCCATCCCGGCCACTCCAGCGCAACAAAGGAGAACATCCATGCGCCAACGCCAACTCGCCCCGTCGATGAAAGGCCTGCAGACCAACACGCACGCGCCGCCCGCTACCGGCATGAACTGGAACGCCAAGAAGGCTCGCGCCATCACCCAGGCCAAGCTCGCGCCGTGATCACCGCTGCACGACCGGACAAGCACGCCACTCGTAACGGCGAACGCTGCCCCTGACAGCGCAGGTGCAAACACAACCCAACCCATGGAGTCAAAGCCTCGAATGCACTGCATGAAGAGGCTTTTGAATTTTTATTGACTCATTTGCCTCTTTTTGATACAATCGACACGCGTTCAATTGCAACGTTTTTTGTTTTGAAAATGGAATATTCGGGTGTATAGCTCAGTTGGTAGAGCAGTGGCCTCTTAAGCCAACGGTCGCAGGTTCGAATCCTGCTACACCCACCAAGCGCCCTTGTAGCTCAATGGATAGAGCCGCGGACTTCTAAGCCGTTGATGTTGGTTCGATTCCAACCGAGGGCACATAGGGAGCAAAGGGGATGGGAGGTTCCCTGCCTGCCGGCAGGCAGGGATTCCCTCTCGGGGCACTTGACTGAGAAAAGGATTCAGAGGGGTGGCCATCGTTCAATGGCAGGACAATGGTTTGTGGTACCATGAATGAGGGTTCGATTCCCTCTGGCCACCCCTGTGGGTCTTTTTTTATACCTAAAACAGCTCTCCAGGCCAGTGGGGGCCGATACTGACCGTACCATCTTTTTGAAAAACCACGTATTCCGCCTCCAGCACTCGGGAAAGCTCTCCATACTTTGCAGGAGGAGCCAAAAACAACCCAGAGGTCATACAATCGGCAGCAAAGGCACTCGGTGCCACCGCAGCCGCCCCGAGAACACTCTCGATCGGCTGTTTGGTATGTGAATCCAGGATGTGGTGCCATTTGCCCCAGCGCCGCTTGAAGCTGTCTGAAACTGCCACTCCCTGATGCTTCAGTTCTACCACCCCAAAGGCGATATCTGGCTTCCCTGGCCACTCCAGAGCCACTCGATAGGGACTCCCATCACGCTTGGTCGTACCATACATGTCCCCTCCTCCTTCAACGAGGAAATATCGCTCTCCCTCTTGTTTCAGGATATC
>JBAQNF010000103.1:0-4290 GCA_049303555.1 Candidatus Moraniibacteriota bacterium
GTCCGGGATAGCATCGTGTGCGATAATGATGCGGTTTTCTTCATCATAGAGCCGGTAGAGCTCCTCTGTGCCGGTACGATCGTAGAGGATAGATGGCAGGCGGAAGGGGTACTCGCGGATATGCTCGATACTTGGCGTCCCGTACAGATAGATAGCAGAGAGTCCGACGATGGTGCCGAGGATAGTCAGTCCGGAAAAAAAGAAGGCCTCCCAGAACAAAGTCAGAAAGAATTTTTTGGATTGGAAGTCATTTGAGCGGGGCATACGAGATGTTTTGTGATATTATGTTACAGTAGAAGTATCCCAGTCTTCTGTCAACAAAATATGAAAATCCCTGTTTTTAAACCGTTGTACTATCTCTTACGTCTTTTGGGCTGTCCGGTGATCTGGGAGACGTCGATCGGGGCAGTGGTGTTTCGGAAAACCGATCGAGGACGACTCTATCTCTTGCTCCACTACCCGAGCGGACACTTTGATTTTGCCAAAGGACACGTCGAAGAGGGAGAGACTGAGGAGATGACTCTTCGTCGTGAGACTGAGGAAGAGTCTGGTATCAAAGACCTGAAAGTTTTTCCACACCGGGTCAGCATCCGATATTTCTATGCCGCCAAAGGGACAGAGCGCAAGAAGCGACTGCGCCAGGGACATGGTATTTGGATTTTCAAAGTGGTGCATTTTTATCCGGCTGAGACAGAGACGAAAGAGCTTGTCATTTCACACGAACACCAGGGATTCATATGGGAATACTATGATGAGGCCCTCAAGCGTGTCACCTTTGGTAATGCCAAGCGCGTGCTCTGCGAGACGGAAGAATATTTGAAGAGCTTGAACTAGGAATTTCCCGAACCAAGCAACTCTCTTGTGCCGAGAAAATCCCAGCGGATTTTCTCTACTCTTCGCCAAAACTTTTTACTTCGTAAAAAGACCGGCTTTTGTCTCCAGGCGTGCCCAAGAGAATCCTTGGTTCGGGAAATTCTACGGCTTTTACTTTGGATTTAGGAAATTAAAAAGCCGTGCGGTTGATGGAGTTCATCGGTGGCACGGTTTTCTTCTTGGCGCGGTCGATCACTGATTTCTTACTCAGCGACGGCGGGCCAACCAGTAGGTTGACGGAACATGTGTGTCGTGAAACGACTCCACGTGTAAGGGAAACTCCAGCGATTGTTTTTCGCATCGTAGAGCTGGGCGATACAGACCGAACAGTAGGATGCGTAGCCGTAGAAGGTGCCGACGGCGATGTCGGTGACCATACGTCCATCATTGACGCGACAGTCATATTCCCCGTTCTTTCCTTTTGGGGTGATGATGACGTTTTCTGGGCTCACTTCGAGTTCGAGTGATTCCAACAGCGCTGCTGCAAAGCAGCGCTGGATAAAAATTTCAATGAGGCTCATGAAAATCTCCTTGGTGGGTGGTGGGAAAATTTTTGGAGAACTTTGCTGGAGTTGTCTCTTTGGACGGGGTTGTATTCCAACCGATTATTATACACCTAAAGTGGTAAAAAGTCAACAGCGATGGCTAGGAAGGCGAAGAGGACTTGATTTTTTTAGAAAATAGTATATAATAAATCATCCATTCGTATTTTATAGAGGAAGCTACTCAAATGCTTGTTTTCAAAAATATCCGAAAAATGTACGGTATCCATCGCGTCCTCGAGAAGGTCTCTTTTTCGTTGGGCGAGGGACAGAAAGTAGCGCTCGTGGGTCAGAACGGTGTGGGCAAGTCGACGCTCCTCAAGATCGCTGCCGGACTAGAAGATTTCGATAAGGGCGATCGCTTCGTGCCGAATCGTTGTCTTTTGGGCTATCTGCCACAGGAAGTCGGGGCGTTGCCGGATGAGACACTGATCGAGTATCTCCGTCGCATGGCCGGACTGGAAGAGCTGGAAAAAGAGATGAAACGTCTCGAGAAACATCTCGATGAAGAGGCGATACTGGCACAGTTCGAACTGATTCAGTCAGACTTTGAGCGTTTGGGTGGATATGATTTTGAACGACGAGCCAAAAGTGTGCTCGAGGGACTCTTTCTCTTACGCGTGGGACTAGCTCGGCCACTGTCAGAACTTTCTGGTGGCGAGAAACGCAAAGCAGCGCTCGCTGGTGTGCTCCTCCGTGGTGTTGATATCTTGCTTCTTGATGAGCCGACCAACAATCTCGACTTGCCGGCACTGCTGTGGCTTGAGAATTACCTGCGTCGTTCCAAAGCGACGTGTCTTATCGCGTCACATGATCGGCGTTTTCTCGACCACGTGGTGAAGAAGGTGGTAGAGATTGACTGGTTCAAGCGTGAGGCGGTCATGTATACCGGTGGTTGGAGTGAGTATGCCGAGATGAAGGCACATGCTTTTCGTCGTCACAAGGAGCAGTATCGTATGCAGGAAGATGAACGGAAGCGTTTGTTCGAATCGATTGATGAAAAAAAGGAATGGGTGATACGAGTGAAGGCGCGCAAGGCACCAGATAATGACAAGCAGACATCGAACTTCAAAAAAGAACGAGCCGTGCGCAAGTTTGATGGTGCAGCCACAGCGCTCCAGGGTCGCGAGAAGCGGCTGGATGATGTTGAACGACCACTGGAACGACCACCGCTTGATATCGTGCTGACAGCTGAAAAAAACGAAGACAGCAGTATCGTTTTGAAAAAATTGGTTTTTGGTTACCCAGTTCGTGAAGAAGGAGCATCTTTTTCTGGTGGGCCGATCGATCTCAATATTCCTCTTGGCACACGAATTGCCTTTTTGGGGAATAATGGTGTGGGCAAGTCGACGCTCCTTCAGACAATTACCCAGACGCTCCCGCCACTCTCTGGCGAAGTTGTCTGTGGGAAGAACGTCATCTTTGGGTATCTGATGCAGGAACACGAAAACATTTCTCAGGCCATGACGCCGCGGGAGTTGTTCAAGAAACGTATCCCGGACTTCGACGCCTACCAGGTGTCGCTCTTGCTTTCGGAATTTCAGTTTTCCCCGGATGTTTTGGACGACAAGATCAAATATTTGAGTCCTGGTGAGCGAGTGCGACTTATCTTGGCGCTTCTTTCGATGCTCCGTGCCAATGTTTTGGTTCTTGATGAGCCGACCAACCATCTCGATCTCGAGGCAATAGAAGCTCTGGAAGAATCACTGGCTATCTATCCTGGTACTATTCTCTTGGTGACGCATGATCGTCTGTTTCTCGAGCGTGTTGAGATTTCTGCCAGCTATCTTTTGGAAAATGGGGCGCTCTCAAAGGTTGAAAACTATGCAACCTATGAAAAAGAAGCGCTCTCAAAGGTCAAGCGTGTCTTGAAGCGTTTGGAAGAAAAACACGGAAAATAGGCTTTGTTTGCCTGAGGTGGGAGTTTCGGGTATACTTGAAAACATGAAACAACAGGTAAAAATTCGCTACCAATTCGCTTTGGTGCTTCTTCTTGGCTTGGTTTGCGGTGTCATTTCGTATCCTCAACTGGTGAAATATATTCCGCCCGTTTTCAACGTGTTTGATGCCTTGAAAGTCAGCAAGGGCCTGGATCTGCAGGGTGGTATTCATTTGGAATACAAGGCCGATGTTTCTCAGATTGATAGTGCCAAAGTGAGCGATGCGCTGACCGCTGCCGAGGCAGTCATCGAGCGTCGCGTCAATGCGTTTGGTGTGGGGGAGCCACTGGTGCAGCTGTCACGCTCGGGTACGGAGCACCGTATCATCGTCGAATTGCCAGGTATCAAAGACATTGAGCAGGCCAAGAAAATGATCAAGGAAACACCATTTCTCGAATTTCGTGAAGGATCAGAAGGCGTGCTCAGTACAGAAGATCAAGGACAGCTTGATGCACTCAATACCTCGAATAAGGGAAAGGCCGAGAGTATTCTCAAACGGGTGCAGGGCGGTGATGATTTCACGGCTTTGGCCACGCAGTTTAGCGAGGATCCAGGCTCCAAAGACAAAGGCGGCGAATATGATTTTGCGAAAAAGGGGTACTATGTCGAGACTTTCGATGCCGCCGCTTTTGACCCGACATTTCGTCAGGGTGCGGTGTATCCATCGCTCATAGAAACAGAATTCGGCTGGCATATCCTAAAGAAGCTTGATGAACGAGGCGCGGGCGATGAGCGGGAAATAAAGGTAGCACATATTCTTTTCCGGAAATACACATATGCTGATTTCCCAAGCTTGGCCTGGAAGGCTACGGGATTGTCGGGGAAGCATTTGAAGAATGCCTACGTGGACTATCAGAGTCAGGGGATTGGATCGCCGCAGATTGCGCTCCAGTTTGATGATGAGGGCTCGCAGCTCTTTGCAGAAATTACCAAGC
>JBAQNF010000104.1:0-16371 GCA_049303555.1 Candidatus Moraniibacteriota bacterium
GGGATCGTTTCGCTGTTGCCAAGAAGGATAGCCTTGCAGTGTGAGTGGCCATTGCTTCGGCCATCCGCTGTTCCTGATTTTCGACGAAGCTCGAACAAATCATGAGAGTACTGAGCATCCACTGGGACAATCTTGTAGAGCACCCGCATGAAGTCCTGAAGGAGCATTGGTTCATTGTGGTTGATGGCGACACCCATCGTCGTATGTGGCACATAGACCAATACCTGACCCTCGCGGATACCGGAGCGATCGATGACTCCCTGCACCTGATCGGTGATATCCATGAATTCAATCTGGGACTTGCTTTCCAGATCTATTTTCTCCTTGTATATTTTCATACGATTTTTTTGTTTTTCTCTTGAAGCAGACGCTAGAGCGCTGCCAATTCAGCTTTCAGGGTCTCTTTTGATTGTACGCCGATAAACTCTTTGACAATCTGCCCGCCCTTGAACACTTTGATCGTTGGGATAGACATGATGCCATATTTCTCTGCAATTTCTGGATGGTCATCAACATTGAGTTTTCCGACTTTCGATGTCGATACTTCGCCAGCCAATTCCTCAATCACTGGCCCCATCATCTGGCACGGTCCACACCACGGTGCCCAAAAATCAACCAGAACCGGAACGTCACTTTTCAAAACTTCTGCCTCAAAATTATCCTTCGTAAATTCTACTGCCATAGCATTGTACCAACAACATATTACCTCCCTAGTATACCCAAAGTTTCACCGAAAGGCAAAGGGGACTTGGCTTGAAAAATTCTACGACTTTTTCAACACCGCCAAAAATGCCGAGGATGGGATAGAGACCCTCCCCTGGCCCATTTCTTTGGCTTTTTTCTTCCCCTTTTTCTGTTTTTCCAAAAGTTTCTTCTTGCGCGAGAAGTCACCACCGTACATATAGCCGGTCACATCCTTGCGATAGGCTGCGATGGTCTCACGGGCGATGACCTTGCCCCCGATAGCCGCCTGAAGAGCGACAGCGAAGTTCTGACGTGGCAATACTTCTTTCAACTTCTCCACCACCCGCTTGCCCTCACTGTGAGCGTCACGCTTGGGTACCATACGAGCAAAGGCATCCACTGGTTCGTTGGCTACCAGAATATCAAGCTTGATAACATCACTCGCCCGATAACCAATCAGTTCGTAGTTCATGGAAGCATACCCAGACGAAGCACTTTTCAGGTCATCATGAAAATTGACGATCACATCCATGAGCGGCGCCTCAAACGAAAGCAACACTCGTTCCTCATCGATATACTCGGTATTCTTGTAGTCGGCTCGGATAGACTGACACAATTGCATCACCCCACCGAGGTACTCACTGGGGCACACGATCGAGAGCGCCACGTACGGCTCGTACATAGCCTCGATACTGGCTGGATCTGGCAAATCAACGGGCGAATACAGGGGGGTATTTTTTTCTTCGCCTCGTAGCTTCATCTCATAGACGACGGAAGGCGTCGTGATAGTCGGCACCAGATTAAATTCGCGCTCCAGACGAGCCTGAATAATCTCGAGGTGAAGCAGTCCGAGAAAACCACAACGGAACCCCCGCCCCAGCGCCTGGTTACTCTCTGGCTCAAAGGTAAAGGCGGCGTCGTTTAACTTCAATTTATCGAGCGCATCACGCATGAGCGTATAGTCATCGCCATCCACCGGATACATACTGGCATAGACAGCCGGTCGAATTTCTTTGTACCCAGGTAAACGCTCGATGATAGTCTGATCGCGCTCTTTTTTCTTCCACGTCACCGTATCGCCAACGCGACAGTCCGCCACTGCCTTCAGTCCCGTAGCAATATACCCGATATCACCAGCACGTAAAATATCAGTCGCTACCAAATTTGGATGAAACAACCCGACTTCTACTGCCACTCCTTCTTTTTCTGTTCCGAGCATATGGAGGACATCGTCACGCTTGACGGTACCATCCACCACCTTCACATAGGCCACGACACCTTTATAGGTATTGTAAATCGAATCGAAGATAAGAGCACGGAGTGGCGCAGCCTCTTCACCTGATGGTCCAGGCACCCGCTCGATCACGCGCTCAAGCACTGCCTGCACACCCAGACCCGTCTTGCCAGAAGCCAGCAGAATATCTTCTTCTTTACAACCAAGAATGTGAACGATTTCCTTTTTGGTCTTGCCGACTTGAGCATTGGGGAGATCAATCTTGTTGATGACCGGGATAATCTCCAGTCCTTGCTCAACCGCCAGATAGAGATTGGCCAGTGTCTGTGCCTGCACTCCCTTGGTGGCATCCACGAGCAAAATCGCCCCTTCGACAGCGGCGAGCGAACGCGACACCTCGTAGTGAAAGTCCACGTGTCCCGGAGTATCAATCAGGTTGAGCATGTACTCCACACCCTGGTAGACGTAGTGCATCTGCACCGGCTGAAGCTTGATTGTAATACCGCGCTCCCGCTCCAGATCCATTTGATCGAGAATCTGGTCTTTCATTTTACGCTTTTCCACTGTATGAGTAATATCAATCAGACGGTCAGCCAAAGTCGACTTCCCATGATCAATGTGAGCAATAATACAAAAGTTGCGAATATTCTGTTGGCGTATACTTTTATCCATTCCCTCAGCCTAGCCGAAAAATGGCCTCAAAGCAAGGTATCTCACCGTTTCAAAGATCTACCGACGACACAATTCGACGAAGTTATGGAGGATCCGCCCGGCATGCGGCACCAAATCGACAGACGACAGAAACACGTCTGCTCCTTCTGCCACATACTCCGGATGAAGCGCCAGCCGTGATGGCAAATCATGACGATCAAGCTCCGGATGAAACTGTACCCCATAGATGCGATTTTTATGACGAAAAGCCCCTACCTGCGAGCGCTCACCACTCCCAAGCAACACCGATTCTCGAGGAAGCTCCATGGCGCTATCCCGATGAACAAAAAAAGCCTTCCACGATTCCGGCATACCCACAAAGAGCGGGTCTTGTCTCCCTGTATCAGAAAGAGCCACACACAAAGAACCGGTCTCTGCCTGATGGGGATCGGCCACGACTGACGTCCCCAGTGCATGCGCCAAAAATTGATGGCCAAAACAAATGCCCAACGTGAGAAAATCTTGTTCCAAAATATATTCCATGAATGGTTGCAAACGAACCAACATCGCTTGATGTTTCGCTTCAAATTCATCGGATGTGTTACCGCCGAAATAAAACTCGGAAGATCCCCCGAGAATCACACCCTGAAATGAAGCAAGCCACGTCTCCGGAGCCGCAAAGAGCGCATCATTTTCACTATCAAA
The DNA here is from genome assembly GCA_049303555.1 of Candidatus Moraniibacteriota bacterium. Taxonomy (GTDB): domain Bacteria; phylum Patescibacteriota; class Minisyncoccia; order Moranbacterales; family UBA1568; genus UBA1568. Next base: position 3,275 of record JBAQNF010000104.1, read on the forward strand.
GGCATCAAAAAATTGAATATCTGGCGCAGCTTCTTGATATGCCGCTAATTTCTCCTGTACGGAAATCTGCTCCAATTGTTTCCCGGCATCAGTACGAAACTGAATCATCAAAAAAGGTTTCCTCTCCATCATAGTATTTCTTATCAGTATGTTACTATTTTATCATATTTTAAAAAGAAAAATGGGGATGTGACGCTGCACATCCCTTTTTGGTTGTCCTCTACTTCTCGATGACAATCGGCCGAACATAACACTCAGGTGTGCCATGCACTTTGAGCGACGGAGCACCCATAGTGATACCGCCAGCAACCCGATAGCGCCCATGCTTATCCATAGCGAGAAATACTCGCTGGATCTCAAAAAATATTCTGGCAGACCCATTGTGCCCACGGCGTACTGTCCGTGGCGGAATGAGCGGTTGAAAAAGAAAAGCAGCCTCTTTTCCTGTGATTTCTTTCGCAATCCTGTTTCTGCCCGAAGATTCATGCTGCCACTGCGGATGATGAATGTGGACTCCATGCGTCCACGTTCCCACTGTCGGCTTGACACAGAAGCCCGCTCCCCATGGAAGATCGCCTTTCTTTTCCAAATACTCGTCCAAAGGGCTCGCCAATTCAAGATGAACCAAGGTCGATTTGTCACCATCAGCACGAATAGGCACCACGGAATGCTGTTCGAGTTCGAGCAGAAGCTCTGGGGAATACTGAGTATTTCGCCCCAGAGTATCGTGCCGAACCCAGAACATTCCCCGCTGCCCCTGCCAACCATCACAAAATGGCTTTCCCAATATCTTGGCAGCGGTAGCATCGTCCCCTATCGGACCGCCCAGAAAAACAAACCCCGAGCAAGGCGCCAACGCCTCACTAAAAAATGGCTTGATTTCAGGACAAAGAGTCAGCATCGAACCCAATCCCCCGGGTCGCTCTTCCACTTCACAAATCCGACGAGGGGCAGAGTATCCGCTGGCATCCGATGGTCCCATATCGATTCGAATGATGGGCGACGGTACCCTCGACCATGTGAGGCCTGCCCACGGATATGTCTGTGATTGAGCCAGCCGAGAGCGGAGCCATTTTCCATTGATAAACTGTTCTAAAGCAGCCACCTCTCCTTGAGGGAGAGAATCATCAGGACCAACCCGGAAATTCCAGGAACCAACGGAGACCCTTCGAAAATCTTGCATGCTATCACCTCGCGAAGTAAAGTTGTGGTTAAAGAACAAAAAAACCGGTCTTGCTTTGAAGGCGAGACCGGCTTCTGTTTACTGTTTCGATGCTTCTCTATCCACGTGTAACAGCAAAAAGAAATCGGCCTCGCCTCTCCCAAAGGAAGAGACCGGCAATAAACATAAACAAAGAATGGACACCAGCAATAATTTTCATAAAAGTATTTCCACAATACCAACTCTCTAAAAAAGTGTCAACCGCGTCACCAATCCCCACGCTCAGGGTGATCTTCAGTAAGAGCAGCCGTCTCTGGCTGACGGAAAACGCGGCAGAGGAAAAAGCGCCTGACCCGCTCCAGCTCCTCTACCTTCAGCCAGTATGAGAACAAGACAAACGAGCCGCCACCAATGGCAAATCCGAGCGCCAACTGGAGAAACACTTCAACAAACGTATCGAGCTCATTGGTAGTAAGAGCAAAGACCGACTTGGAAAACTGCGCCACCGCACCAGCCAAAAGCGCTGCCAGAAGGATTTTTCCGACCGGTATCACAATGAGGCGATCCTCCCAAAAGGAGAGATTCTTACGCAGAAAGAAATACAACAGTGTGAAATTGAGAATGGTGCTGATTGAAAAAGCGATGGCCAGCCCCTGCACCTCATAGTATGGAAGGAGGAGCGGTATGAGCGCGATGTGCACCGCTTCACTAACCAGCGCGATATACAGCGGAGTCTTGGTATCCTGCAAAGCGAAAAAAGCACGGGCAAAGAGTGGGATGAGACTCTGCGCAAAAAGACTGATGGCGAGAAACTTCAATACCTCAAACGTCGTGATGGTATCTTGCCAATCGAAATTTCCCGATCCCAGAATGACACGGACGCACTGAGCACGAAAAATAATCATAAAGATAGAAAGAGGCACGACAAAAAAAAGAATTTTTCGTGCCGTCTCGGCAAACATAAGAAAAAAATCTTTGTCATTCTTCTTGGCCGCAAACAGTGACAGCGCCGGAAAGGCCGCCAGGGCAAAAGCGATGCCAAACAGTCCGAGAGGGACACTTTGGATGTTGTTGGCGAGCGTAAAGGCAGCCAAACTCCCTGAAACCAGGGTCGAAGCAAAGATGGTCATCACCAGAAGACTGACCTGGTTCACCGCCATGCCAAGCGAACGTGGAATCATAAGCTTCAGTACCCGTCGGACGTTTTTATCCCGCCAAGCGACGATGAGCCCCCACTGACAACGGAAGCCCGCCCGATAGATAGCCGGGTACTGCACAATCATATGAAAAAATGATCCCAGCACTACGCCCCAGGCGAGCCCTTCCGGACCAAGAAACTTCGTCAAGAAAAGTACTCCAAAAATAATACCGACATTGTAAAAAACGGGAGCAAAAGAATATGCCGCAAACTGCTTGAACGAGACCAGTACCCCTCCAAATACAGCACTAGCGGAAAGAAACAGCGGCGAGAGGAGCATGATACGCGTCAAAGTTGTCACCAGCTCTTTTTTCTCCGCCGAAAAACCAGGCGCAAGGAAGTCTGTAATAAACGATGCAAAAAGAATGCCCACTATCGAGAAACAACCAACAGAGAACAACGTCGTATGGAGTACGCCCGAGGTGAGCTTCCAGGCATCCTTCTCTTTTTCTTGACTGGTCAACTCAGTAAAAATAGGAACGAAAGCGGCACTGAGTGCTCCCAAAACCAAAAATCCATACACCAGATCCGGCAAACGAAAAGCAGTATAATAGGCATCGAGCACATCACCCGCACCAAACTGTGATGCCAGAACGCGATCACGTAAAAAACCAAGAATACGACTGGTCACCCCAGCAAAAGCGATGAGCAAGGCCGCACTCCCTACCGTCACACTCGGCGCACTCCCCCAAGAAAAAACAGACTGAACAATTTTTTTTACCATGCTTGTAAACAGAGAATTACACTACTCCCGACCCAACACCATACCCTGAAAAACATCCGTCTTCAGATCGGTCTCACGACGGAGCTCCCGTCCATACGGTATCAGATTCGGTTCAGTCTGCCAAATCACCTTGGTTGTCTCCGGTACGATAACTTTCGAAGAAAGCTTGCTTCCCGGTGACCCTGCTTGTTTCTGAAACAGTACTGAGTACGCAGATACCTCGTCTCGCCCGAGCGCCTCCATATCGATACGGAACGGTAATCGATAGCGATACTCGACGGTCACTGATTCTTTGGGGCTGACATAGACCCACGCTCCAAATACTGTTTTGTCAGCGTCAGTCGAAACACGCACACCACTTTTCTGATCAATCGTCATGCCTGCTTCCTCACGAACGACATCCGTATCTTTCTTGAAACCGAGCCGTTCGTAGTCGAGCGGCGCCTCAGGGAACTCCCAGGTCGTTCCTGAACTCGCAATCAGTTCCGAACCCTTCGGGACATACACCCGCAAATAATCCGCATTCACTTTGTTCCACCATTCATACGGCGTGTCGCCACCATGGTGCGTACGCGTGATTGTCACTGTATCAATGATTGATCCATCTGCCTCAATCTTGGCCTGGTGCCGAATACGTTCATCGATCACTCCATCCGTCTTGTACCCGTTGATATTGCTATGAATAACTGAAAGATAGTCCTTCGGTGTATGGAGCAGACGCCCCGACCATCCAACCTCATCAATAAGCTGCTCTGTTTCAGGATGACGCATGTACATGAGTACGTGCTTTTGGTTGAGACCATCTGTAAATGCCTCAGCGATACGACGCAAGGTAGTCCGATCCTGCAACGCAAAGACTTTTTCCAAAAGCGCTCGTGACAAATCCACCAGTATCTTCTTTGGTTCATTCTGTTCCTTGTCATACTTCACCTCAACCTGTTCCTGCACAACCGGGATGAAATTATCAGCATCGATTGTCAGTCCATACTGTGGCAACGTAATGGGTCCAATCACCGAAAGTAACTTCTGCATAACCGTCGGGGTAAGCGCAATCACACCATCCACTGTTGATCCACCCGTTTTTTCATAGAAAAAAATAGCTTTTTCTGCCGACGTCGGAAAGTCTGGAAACCAATTGCTATCATGCAGACTCCAGCCAGCGCTGATCTTTTGAATTGGTTTCGGTGGCACGATATTTTCCTTGAGCTGACCATCAGGATTGAATATCCCATCGACAAAAAAACGTCGAATGACACCCTGATTGATATCAACCAACGCATAACTCCCGATAAATCCTCCCGTTGCCCGCATCTCATGATTGTTCTGCAACAGAAAGAGATAGGTACGTGGACCATTCCCCCCGAGCAGTTCTTCCAGCAATACGTCATTCTTTTCAAAAGACTGGAACAATCCAAGCAGCACCGGAAGCGTCGTCCGTGCTGACAAAAACTTCTCTCGTTTGTCTTCCGGAATATCATCTATGCTCACCTTCTCCAGAGCACGCTCCGCCCGCTCAAGAGAGAGACGTGCCTCCCGAAGTGGATCTCGAGCCTGATGAAAAAAATCTATCAGTGAAATTTTTTCTCCCTGCGCATAGGCTTCCCGGGAGATTGAAATCCCTGCTGCCAACTCCGACAACGATTTCCCGGCCAGCGCAAAGTGTTTACCAGCTTCAAGAGCGTATTTTCCCGAAGCTGCCCTGGAAAGCCCCGGAACAAAACGAGTCGTATCAATCAAAAAATCACCAAAAAAAGAAAGCTGCTCACTCGCCCCACCAAATGATTGTGACGCCCGATCGAAAGCATTGGCTGCTTCGACGTATTGTTTGTCTTTCAAACTGGTGACCGCCTGCATGATATACTCATATCCTTTTCCACCCTTCTCAAGACTTTCTTCTTTGAGGGTCAGTCCTTTCTGAATCAAAAAATACCCTGCCACCAAAAAGCACAGCACCAAACCTCCCCAAAAAAATCCCTTCCTCTTCCGCGAAACAGTACCGGATCGTCTCGGCGAAGAGTTGGGGGGTTTTGCCCAGAGAGGAGGAGTGGGTACTTCCTGAAACGATACCCTTTCTTGCTCCGACCAAGATGAAGCCGCTCCTGACGCATGAAAAAAAGGATCCGGCCTTGTTGCACGCTTCACATCAGAAAGCGATGGAGTGCCTTTTTGCGATGGAGGAAAAGAAGATGCCATGATACTCAACGATTACGTTTATCGGATATTTGGTAGAGCGCCTGTGTCATGACGGCCATGTCTCTGAAATGAAACCGTGCCCCCTGTACATATCCTCGATGTCTCATTTCATTCCGCAGAACGTCATCATGTTCTATTTTTTGTACGACTTCGACAAGCTGCTGCTCGTCCATAGGATCGAAGTAAAGTGCCGCATTGCCCAGTATCTCAGGAAGCGAGCCGCGCTCCGAAGAAACCACCGGCGTCCCTCTTGCCAAAGCCTCCAGTGGCGGCAGACCAAACCCTTCATACAACGATGGAAAGAGGTAGGTGCGGGCACAACGGTATAACACTGAAAGTTCCTGATCTGTGACAAATCCCGTGAAAATAACATTCTGAAGATGAGCTCGTTTCACCTCTTCTTTCAGCCGTCGATAAAAAAAGTCTTCTTTCCCGACCAGCACCAGCGCATATGTCGGAAATGCCCTGGCTACAGCAAACAGCACCGAGAGATTCTTATGTGGATACGCATTACCAACGTACAAGAAATACGGTTTCAGTATATCATGATATAGCCTTGTGTCCTGACCGTCTACCGGCGTCATCAAGAGCCCCGTACGCTCAAACAGCGCCTGTTCCTCTCTTGGAGAAAGAATCTGACAAAACGAATCAGCTGCTTCATACGTCACCGTGATCTTTCCCTTGGCTCCTGGGTAGTGTTTGATGATATCGGCTTCAGTGAAATGCGACACGGTGATAATTTGTTCTGCTCGCCTGATAGCTGAAGCGATGACCAGACGATACACAAAAAACTTTATCCAATAGAGAGAGATGAACCGAGTGGTATTCCGAAGCGTCGGATAGTGTACCAGAATCAAATCATGGATTGTCACAACGAACGGTCGACGATAGAGGAGCGGGACATTGAAGTGCGGGAAGTGCACCAGATCGAAAGCGTGACCATACAGTCGCCAAACAAAAAGAAGTTGCTCGGCAAAACCATACCACGCATACTGTGCCACTGCTTTTTTGAAACGCGGATTCTTCGGCACGTACTCAGAAAAATTCTCCCGACGCAAGAAAATGACATAGGTATTGTCATGATCGATCGCCTCGAGATGCTCGATGAGTTTTTCCGTGTATCGTCCCAAGCCCTTCCCAAGGGATCCGTAGAATCGGGCGTCAATACCGATATGCATAAAAGTAACACTCTCAATTCTCAACGCTTATGTACAGTAAAAATCCTGCTTGTCCTACAAAATATCCAGATTTCGGTGCAAAACCCCTCAAAGCTCGTCGGGTTATCGCGATAGCCCTTCTCACTTTTCAAGATTTTCCCCTCGTCCCGCCGTGGCGGGATCTCAGGACATGAGAATTGAGAGGGTTACTTACTGTTCTTTTTTTTCTGAATATTCCTGCCCCAGAGAGTAGAGAAGGAGCGCTTCAGAAACAAGTATCTTGAACACTTCATCGTCCTCGATATGATTAGCTGTCTTGGCAAAGATCAGGAAGGCTGATACCCCTTTGGCTTGTTGAGGAGAGCGCACTACCACAAAATCTTCTTCCTCCCAAAAAAACTTCTTGGTAGCAAGCAGCTTCTCTGGGTCTACACGCTGCACAAAAGAATCCTGGGACTTTTTTTTGTGCATACTGACGATTATCTTTTTTCTGGTATTGACGAAACAGAGCGCCACCTGGTCGGTCTTTCCGAGCAGACTGACCGTTTGCAACAAAGAAACGTAGATATCACCTTCCTTTTTTCCCAGCGCTTCAGCCGTAGTCTTGGGAAGAGTGAAGATGAGGTCTTTGACAATGTCCAGTTTGCGATTCATCTCTCCGATGTACGAGTACGAATCCGAGAGATCGCGAGTGATCATATTGGCCTGCTTCTGCAGATGAAGTTTCTCCCGAAAAACCCGTAGGAGTGTCTTTTCTTTGGCCAGATACAAGAGAAACCCAAACGCTCCGAAACAAAAAATCATCAGTGATTCTATCTCCTCTTCACGCAAGAAAAAGAAGCCACCCTGAACAAACCTTGGGGTCAGAATGGCCAGAACAAAAATGACGAGGTAGATCCAATACATGATTTCACCTTTCGAATATATACCAGCAGCGAGATTTGAGAGTGCTTCTTAGGCAAGAAGTTTACGCATATATTCCTTGACCTGGTCACCGATATCCGGGCGTTCTATAGCATAGGCTAAGATCGTCGTCATGTAGTTGAGCGGATCACCCGTAGTCATCCACTGTCCACCGTCTACCGTCTTCGCATAGACCTTGCCTCCTTTTGCAATATAATTATGAATCGCATCAACGAGCCACAATTCATTCCCTTTTCCCAGCGATGTCGAGCGAAGAATATCAATAATCTCTTGATTGAGAATATACCGACCAAAACCAGCCAAGCGCGACGGGGCTTCTTCCTGACTTGGCTTCTCGATAATATTCTTCACTTGCATCGTTGCCGGATCGACATCCACGATACCGTACTTCGAAACCTCACTCTGTGGCACTTCCTGGACACCGAGCATCAGCTGTCCGTGCTTGTTGTATTCATCTACCATCTGCTTGGTAAACGATATCTCCGACTTCACCAAATCATCACCGAAACAGTAGATGAAGGGTTCATCATCAACTAGACTGGCTGCGGACAGTACTGGCGTCCCATTGCCATAGGGTCCTTTCTGTCTGATATGGACGAAATTGGCCATTTCGGCAATACGATGAATCTGTTCATAGCGATCTTCCTTGCCGTTCTTACGCAAATCGTCTTCCAGTGCAACCGAATAATCAAAATGATCCTCCAGGGGCTTCTTGTCCCAGCGCGTTACGAAAATAATATCCTCAATACCAGCCGCCACCAGTTCTTCCACCACCAGCTGAATAATCGGCTTGTCGACAATAGGCAGCATTTCTTTGGGCATAGCCTTCGTTGCCGGCAACAGACGGGTTCCGCTCCCCGCTACCGCGATCACTGCTTTTTTGATCTTCTGAACTGGGACATCTGACATAGAAAAAAACATTACTTCTTAAGAGAAACTATCTTCTTGAATTCAGTACTAAATTCCAAAATAGCTTCATTGATCATCGGGTGTGACCGTTCTCCGAGCTTCTTCTCCCGAGCAAACGCCCCGGCTTCAAACAGCGATTCGTGCGTCCCCATATCAAACCAGGCTCCAGATATCACACGAACATCAAGCGCTTCTTCCTTGAGATACAATCGCTGAACATCAGTGATCTCCAGCTCTCCTCGCGAAGAAGGTACCAATGACTTCGCTTTCTCTACCGCCTTGCCGTCGAAAATATAAATGCCTGGGATAGCAAAATTGCTTTTTGGAACTTCTGGTTTTTCTTCTATCGAGAGTACCTTCTGGTTCTCATCGAATTCCACCACACCGAAACGTGCCGGGTCAGACACCTCTTTGGCAAAGATTCGTCCGCCCTTTTCGAAAGACTGGATAGCCTCAGTGAAATCATTCTCGAAGATATTATCCCCCAAGACCAGAGTCGATGGCTCACCGTCAAGAAAGTCTTCGGCCAAAATATAAGCCTCGGCCAATCCCCGCGGCGATTTCTGGACAATAAACGACAAATTCACACCAAACTTACGAAACATCGATCCCAAAAGATTCAGAAAGCTTCCCGAGTGCTCCGGTGAAACAATAATGAGGATATCCTTGATACCCGCCTTGATGAGTGTATCGAGCGGATAAAAAATCATCGGCCGATCATACACGGGCAAGAGCTGTTTGGAGGTGATGGCCGTGAGCGGGAGAAGCCGCGTCCCAGTACCGCCTGCGAGAATAATTCCTTTCATACACCAAGCTTATTACTTCTTAATCCCTCAACGATACACCGGAAATTGCTTACAAAGCGTTTTAACAGACTTTCGGATATCCTGCAATACTTTGGCGTTCCCGCCAGAGCGGAGCGCCTCATCGATACAACCGGCGATTACCTTCACTTCTTGTTCCTTCATCCCGCGCGTTGTCAGTGCTGGCACCCCGATACGAACCCCGCTTGGATCCATCGGTCCGCGCGGATCATCTGGAATGACATTTTTATTCAAAGTAATACCGACGATATCAAGGTATTTCTCGGCCTCTTTCCCAGTGACGCCATAGGTACTGACCACATCCACCACAATCATATGATTTTCCGTCCCGCCGAAAAGAATCACCGCGCCACGTTTTTTCATCTCTTTCTCCAGAGTCTTGGCATTTTTCAGTATCTGCTTGGCGTATTTTTTGAATGACGGCTGAAGTGCCTCGCCAAAAGCTACCGCCTTGGCTGCAATCGTATTCATGAGCGGACCGCCCTGTAGCCCCGGAAACACCGACCGGTCAACTGCCTTGGCCAGCGTCTGACGACACAGGATCATTCCTCCGCGTGGACCGCGAAGCGTCTTGTGGGTAGTGGTCGTTACAATATCAAAGTACGGCACTGGACTGGGTACCACTTTGCCTGCTACCAATCCAGCGATATGCGCCATGTCCATCATAGAATATGCTCCGACCTTTTTGGCAATGGCAGCAATTTTTGCGTAGTCTAGCTGACGTGTGTAAGAAGAAAACCCAGCGAGCACGAGCTTCGGTTTTTCTTTTTTGGCCAATGCTTCCAACTTCTTGTAATCAATCGTGCCATCCGCTTCAGTCTTGTAGCCCACAAAGCGATAAATCTGCGCTGGCAGTGTCAGCGGATGACCATGTGTCAGGTGTCCCCCATGAGAAAGATCCATGCCGAGGATGGTATCTCCGGGCTTGAGTATCGCAGAGTAGGCTGCCAGATTGGCCGGCGCACCGGCATGCGGCTGGACATTGACATGCTCCGCACCAAACAACTTTTTGGCTCGATTGATAGCCAGTGTCTCCACGGCATCGGTAAATTCCTGACCGCCATAATACCTCCGGCCAGGATAGCCTTCAGAGTATTTATTGGTTAAAACCGTCCCGAGCGCTTGGAGTACCGCTTGCGAAACATAGTTTTCTGAAGAGATCATCTCCACTCCCTCTTCCTGGCGTTTTTCTTCACCCACAACAGCTGCCTGAATTTCCTTATCAGCCTTCTTCAAAATATCGTGTTTCAACATACTATTAGTACAAATCAAGTAAAAAACTTTGAACTCATTTCAAAATTTTAAATCATAATCCTTCGTTTACAAATTCTTCGAGTGCTTCTGTGTAGTGACGGAGCTTTGGACGCTTGGTATTGAGGAGTACCGAACAACTCGGACGCTTGGCCGGTCGTGGAAAGGTATCGCTCGTCACTGGTGTCACCACCGTATTTTTTTCAGCAAAAGCGTACAGTTCTTGCGTGGCCTCATACCATGTCGCCGCTCCTTCGTTCACCAGATGGTACGTACCGGACTCGCTTTCCGATTCAACCAGTTCTTTGGTAGCCTGTGCCAAGTCCGGTGCGTAGGTGAAACAACTTTTCTCATCATCCACCACCTGAACTTCCGATTTTTTACTGGCCTGTTCAAGCATGACGGCGAAAAAGCTTCTCTTCGCCTCGGCACTCTTCCCAGGCCGTCCAAACAACTTGGAGAGACGGATCAGATAGTACTTTTTAGCCTGGTTACGCACTGCTTGCTCCCCAGCATACTTACTCTCACCATAGCGGGAAATCGGATTCGGGAGCGCCTCTTCATTATACCCTACTTGGTTGGAGCTACCAGCCCCACAACACCCGCCACCGCAGCAGCCTGTTGTGGCCTTGTTTTCCTCGAGTGCCCCATCAAAAACATAGTCCGTCGAATAGTGTACCAACAAAAATCCCTGCTTGACACTCAATTCCGCCAAAAACTTTGGTACGTCCCGGTTGAGAGAGAGTGCATTCATATAGTCATCGCCACCCGCCTCACAGGCATCCACGGCGTTATAAGCGACAGCGTTCACGACAATATCCGGCTGCAGAGCCGCCAAACGCTCTTCCAAAGCCGGAAAATTGGTTGCATCAACATCCTCTCGGTCCCAAGCGGTCACAGCATACTTTTCATCACGAGAAAAAGCCTGGACCAGTTCTTGTCCAAGCATTCCCAAACTCCCCAAGATCAAAATCTTCCTTTTTTCCATCATTCCTCTATTCTAGCAAAAAATGAGCCGCTCTGAAACCCGTGAGCATGGCTCCCAAACGGGATACCATAAGCCCTACCCCATAAATCAACCTCTACTTCCTTACCACCCTCTAGGGTAATCACTAAGTACTGGTGTGGTGAGAAGAACCAAATCTGTGTCCATTTCGACTCAATAGCTTCCGGCACAAACTTCCCACTCGCCACCAAGAACGTCCGGAGGAGATAGCTCGTCTGATTGCAATGGAGAAATCCTTGTTTCTGCCAAAGCGTATCAATATCCGTAATCAAGAATCGATCCAAACGTAGAAAAGTCAGCATCCGGTAGCCATGATACCTCCTCAAAAGAACATCGTACGCGTAGCGCAACGCCGCTTCCTGACTCAGTTGGTTTCCGATTTCCCTCGCTAAACTTTTCATTTCCTCCGGAAGCTGATCAAGAGGAATCACGGCTGGTCTTTTGAACCACGGGTCAAGAAAACGGAATGATGCTTTCATAATTATTTGGCCCGCCGTTCACGGATTTTCTGGACCTTATGGTCGAGCGTCTGCATAATATCGATATCCATGGCTTTCGCCAACATAAACGTTGTGATGAGGACATCGGCAAACTCATCTTTCAGAGAATCAGCATCTTGGGCAGCCAGCTTGTCTTTCCGTTGCCCTCCAATCGAAGCTAGTACCTGGTCACACAGCTCACCGAACTCCTCACCGAGCTTGATCGTCCGCGCAAAAACATGCTCCCGGTCGCTAAAGTCCCCCGCTCGCCGCGCGCGAAAATACGCATCCTGTTCATCAATAAATTTCTGCAATTCTTCTATTGTCATAAAATCACTTTCCCAGTTTCAAAAATTCACAACTTCGACACAACAACTTTATCAACATAAATTTTCCCGACTCCTGCTCGATTATGTAAGTGAATTCTCAAAGCGTTTGTAGAATTAGCAACATACTGAAGCTTCAATTCCTGATATTGAGTCGATGGAGTAGTTAACATGGCTGGCTCTCTTTTACTAACCTCATCTTTTCCTCCTCTGGTATCATGTACCCAAAGTTGAAACCCCATATTCGTACCAGGATCAGACTTCACAATACAAGATATCTCATAAGTATACCCTGCATAAATACCATTTCGTAAATCAATATACGCCCCAAACTCTTTTCTCTCATGAAGCACCTCATTTTCAGAAGCTTCGAATATCATCATTGAACCCTCTATCCTCGAATTTTTTTGAGGGTTCGTCGTCCCCCAATAATTCAGAGACCATCCCCTATTCATAGACTTGAAGTCATCAAAAAAAACAATCTCTCCCTTGGCGCTTTTCATTAGCGCTCTATCTACATACCTATAAATAGGGAAGAGCAAGACAATCAGTGCCACAAGGTAAAAAAATAGTCCCGTAAGCGTAAGTTCAAATTTAACGGAAGAAGACCAGGCAAGAAGTGCCTGGAAGAGAGGTGTAATCATTGAAAGTTTTTCAAACAACCACTTTCCAATTTCTCCAAAAAAACCAACAAGAATCAGTGCTGTAATTACACTAATAAAAGAGCTACCTCTTTTTAATTCAAAGGGGATTAAATCACTTAGCGCTTTTCCTAGGTTATGAATTTTTCCCATACTGCTCTTGGTAATACTTCTGGTAGTCACCGCTTTTCACATTTTTCCACCAAGACTCGTTTTGCTTGAACCACTCGACGGTTTTGGCGAGACCAACTTCCAACGTCACACTCGGTTCCCAGCCCAGTTCAGTCTTGATCTTGTCGAAAT
>JBAQNF010000105.1:0-4498 GCA_049303555.1 Candidatus Moraniibacteriota bacterium
GAAATGGCGTACGTCCCAATGAGCGCTTCCCGAAACTGATTGACTTCACTTTTTGGCAAAAAACGCGAAAAATGATGTTCAAAAGACTGAACATCCTCCAGGATTTGCTTTTTCAGAGCCTTAGAAAAAACAGCCGTATCGAGCATGATAGACCACTGTGTTCCCAAGGCGGTAAATATAAATGCTTCCATGGATATCAGTATATCATGCGAAAAAGGAGCTTCTATCCTCCTTGACAAGGAAAAAGAACGGGCTTATTTCGTGATATAATAAGACAGTAAGGTCTTAAATTTCTAACATCACATTTATGATGTGCAAAGTGAGTGGTTGCGCAGGAGCAAAACACATTCCACGTGTTTTCCTTGCCCTGTTGTTTATAGTCGGTGGTATCGGATTCATCATGAATTTTGCTGGGATGACACAGTATGTCGCTATGGGACTCACTCCATGGGGAATGGCCGGTATCGCGACCATTGCAACGGTCTTCGCTATCGTGCTCAAGCTCGGAGGCGGACTGATGCTCCTCTTCAACTGTCGCCCTTCCACTGCTGCCTGGATGCTCATCGTTTTCACGGTGCTTGCCACTCTCATGTACCACATGAACTGGCAGGGTGAGGCTGGACAGATGCAGATGACGCAATTCCTGAAAAACCTCGCTATCATCGGCGGTCTCATGCTGTTTGCCAAGTGTCCTTGCTCGAAATGTCAGGAAGGATGCAAAGAGGGAGACAGCTGCTGCAAAAACGAGTAACGCTCCATCGGCCTAATGAATTATCAATAATAATCCACCCAAACTAATATGGGAACTGATTTTGGTGTTGTATCGAAACCTATAGACCCCTTATTTTCCGCAGATGAAAAGAGGTATTTAGATTGGCGTAGAGCCATGATTACCACAATCGGTTTATGGGGACCTGTTTATTTGATAGTTTGGTTATTTGTCATTGATATTGGTTATCGGATCGGTTGGCTTATCACGTACCCAGGATTTGCAGCCTTTCCGATTGGAATAATTGCTATACGTTTAGCACAGCGTATAGTCAAGAAGGATGCGCGCTATAAAAAAGCTATTCGTATTCTCCAGATTCCTCTCTATTTCATATTTTTCTCGTTAGGTGCACTGTTTCTCATCGAAGCCAACATATTATAAATTGCTCGTTCCGCCATCCGCCAGCTGGTCGGAGGCGGATCAGTGAATAAATTTTGCGCTCGTACCCGCCCACATTCCGCTGACGGAAAGTGCTTCGGGCAAGGCTCATATGCCCCGATAGCTCAATGGATAGAGCATTGGTCTTCGGAACCAGTGATGGGAGTTCAATTCTCTCTCGGGGCACAAATTGATAAAAGAAAAAGGCCTCGGCAGATATTTCTGTCCGAGGCTTTGCTGTTACTCTTCTTGAGCGGCGAAGGTCGCGATGCCCTGGTAAAAGAGCACAGCGGCAATGACCAGCGAAACCGCAAGGTCGAGACGCCCCCAGACGGGATCGTCCGTGATCGAGAAGACGATCGCATTCACCATCACCAGCAGCGATGACGCGGCGTCGCCAAAGGTGTGCCAGAAATTCGCCCGCAGGATGGTATCCCCAGATGTCCCATGGGAATGGTTATGTCCGTGTTGTGCCTGACTCCCGTGATCATGCCCCAAGCCAAAAGTCCGGAACAAAAGAAGAAGACTCCCGTTGACCGCAAAACCGATGGCGGCCACAGAGAAAAGCAAACTGCCATGCTCTACTACCGGCAACATTCCCCACCAGAGACGACCCCCGGCATCAGCAAAAATGCCGAATGCTGTCAAAACGAGGAAAGCGCCTAGAAAGAACTCGCATACCTTTCTCACCAGATCGAGCCTCTCCCCTCTCAAGATGTGGAACAAGACAAGGAGCGCGTACGCTCCGCTCATGGCATAACTGAGAGCATCCGACACCATATGCCAGGCGTCACTCCACAGCGATACGCTGCCGGTGTGTTGACTTCCCCAAAGTTCCAGGGCCGCCACGATAATCGTGACAACAAACGCAAACCAGTACAGCTGTCCGTGGCAGCGCTGACACTCGTGGTGACCCAATGTCTGTGACGCCGGACACCAGTTGAAATGCCCGTTTCTCACGAGCCTGTTTGTTGAAAAAAGAACTCTCATTTTTTCCCTCCAAAATTTGAGTTGTCCTGATAGTGAGCTCTTTTTCACTATTTGTCAATCCTACATAGCAAAAAATCGCTCTCTCAAGCGATTCTTTTACTGTTTTCTGCTATCTTTTCAGAGTATAGTCCCGAATAAACTCGCTCGGTACCTTCCACCATTCTGGCCGAGTACGTGTCTCTCCCTCCTTCCAATACCCCGGAAGCACCTCATCTTGCCATGGACCAACATACAAAGCGAGGTGCAAATGTGCCTCCCAAAAACCATTCTCCGGTGTGAAGGCCTCGCCGATAAATCCCAGCGGTTCCCCACACGCTACTTTTTCCCCAATACGCTTGAAGCTCGTACCAAGATGAGCATACAAAGAATAAAATACTTCCTTGGACCGGGGCCGCTTGTGACGGATGATGACAATATATCCCCAGTTGCCCTTTTCCTTGGTTCCGGCATGAAGCGCCGCATAGACCACTGTCCCACGGCCAATAGCCCGCACATCCGTCCCAGCCGGCGCGATACAATCCTCACCAAGGTGCACCCCCCAGAATGTCCCCTGATACACCGCTCGTTTCCCAAAAGGCGCCCCATTCACCAGATAGGGGTCGATCGGAAAGATAATTTTCGGAGTCGTGAGATACGCCATAGCTCTTGCTGTTACTGCTTTTCATGATCAAGTTTACGCACGATATCACGCATGAGCAGAACGCTCACCAAAAACGCTACCGCCCCAATCAAACGAAGTCCCCGTCCCAAAAGCACCATCGAAAATTCCCCACTCGTAACGTAAAGACCGATCACGTCAGCCAAAAGGACGCTCGCTGCTGCTACCACAAAAAACTTATACGACCAGTCGAGTTCTTTTTCTACGCGCCACACGATACCAACAGAAAACAAAAGAATCAACAGAAACAAAATAATCGTCATGACATCCATCCCCAGAAAAAGCATATCCATACTGTTCCACCACCTTTCCAGATTAAAGAGTTATTGGCGTATATACCCCGCCTTTTTTAAATCATATTCTGTCACTTCCCGATCTCCCTGCAGATACAGGGCAAACTCACGAATGAAGAGCAACAACCACAAAAGAAGCGCGAGCAAAAAGAAGAAACTGAGCCACCCCAGATTCCGGACGATGTCCGCATAGGAAATTGTTTCACCACTGGAGAGCTGGATCAGCGGCAATTCTCTCACCGACACAGGGAATGTCTGGCTGATATTCATGTCATCGAGTATGACCTCTGCCCGAAACAGATACTCCCCCGGCGCTACGTACGAGGGTATGAGAAAGGATTCTCGAAGAGTCACGCCCTCCGTGATATACGCATCACGAGTCTCTGAAAAAAGAACCTCATATCCCGTATCGGTGAGACTATACCGGATCGGGACAGTGATGTGCGTATATTTCTCCAAAAGACCTCGGAGTGTCAAAAAAATCTTCAGCTCTCTCCCCTGAAGCACTGACTGTTCGCTCCCATCAAGCGAAAACGCAAAGTGAAAGGGTGGTGATGTTTTTTCTGTCACACCCTGTTCCGTGCCCGTGCCCGCACTCGCAGTCACTGTCACAACATCGGTCGTAGATGTCTTTTTGGAAGTACTGGCCGCATCGTTATCGTTATTGCCTTCCTTGAGCGTGTCGAAACGGAGTGTGGCTGTCGCCTGTCTCGTACTGTCATCCGGATCCGTTGCTACCACAGTAAAGGTATGACTGCCCGAGCTCAGATTCTGTGGCGGCCGCCATTCCCAGTACCCGTTGCTATTGGCAGAAAATTGCGCCGAAAAACTCGAACCGATTGTCAGCAAAAGAGTGGCACTCGCCATACTGGTCGTCCCGGAAAACAACGGCTGCCTGGCACTGACACGCGGCGCCCCCTCATAGGTATCAACATTTTTCCCAGCAAAAGAAACAATCGTCACCGTCGGAGCGGCGGCTGTAATCTCGCATGCGGATGGCGTAGTCACCGAAACCGGATCTGAAGTGGCTGAGCCTGGCCCCATCGGACCATTGGCCGTCACTTCATACTGATAGGTCGTGCCCACTACCACCACAGTATCATTGTAAGCAGAACTGGCGAGACCACTCACGAGCGGTGCACTGTCACGACTGACATCGTAGGTATACGTATTGACATCATCCGCCCAGTTGAGCGCGACACTGAGCGTCCCAGTGTCCTCATCACACACGGCTGTCGCGGTCACTACCGGCTGTACTGGCGGCGCGAGAACGGTAGCAGTAAGAACCACTGCCTCATCCGCCAAGACATGAAACTTTTGACGCAGATCATACGACAAAAGTCCTGGATCAAAAAAAGCCAGCACAAAATACACTCCCAAAAGAATAAAGAGGGTGAAGACGTGTAATCG
>JBAQNF010000106.1:0-3011 GCA_049303555.1 Candidatus Moraniibacteriota bacterium
TTCGTCTTTCAGTTCTTCAACCTCATCGATAACTACACGGCCCTTCAAAACATTTCCTTTCAGCTAGAGCTCCAGGGCAAGTCCCCTCGCCTGGCCAAAGAAAAAGCCCAGGAAATACTCCGCTACCTCCACCTGGAGGGGAAAGCTCACCTCTACCCACAGAACCTCTCCGGTGGAGAACAGCAAAGAGTCGCTATCGGCCGAGCACTAGCAAAAGACTCACCATTCATCATTGCTGATGAACCGACCGCTCATCTTGATTCAAAAAACTCGGAGCTCATCATGGACCTCCTCCATCACGTGCATACTACCTTCAAGCGCACCATCATCCTCGTCACCCACGAACCCGAGCAAGCCAAGCAGGCTGACCGCCAGATTGTGATGCGCGATGGCCGTGTCGCAGAAATACGATTGAGGGAGCCCCACAATTCGCCAAAATACGCTATACTATAAGTAACTATCTCAATTCTCAGCGCCTCTTTAACACAAGAAATCCTGCTTGTCTTATAAAATATCCAGATTTCGGCTGCAAGCCTCTCAAAGCTCGTCGGGTTATCATGATAGCCCTTCTCACTTTTCAAGGCTTTCGCTCGAAATCTGAATATTTTCTGAAGACATGAGATTTGAGACAGTTACTGAGAAAGAAGCCTATGCAGAGAACCATACTATTTACTACTCTCAGCGTTATCATTTTCGGTGCCATTTTTTGGTTCGGTCTGTCTTTTCTGTGGCCTGATTTTTCATGGTCTTCTCTGCTCAACAAAAAGAACTCCCGCCAAGAAACTGTTCTCGTCGAACAGGGAACCATCACCCAGATAACTGCTGTCAACAATGCAAAGCTCATCGCCCGAGATGACTTTGAGCTCTCCTTTCCTTTTGCAGGAAGGATCGATACGCTTTCTACACAGGAGGGACTCATTGTCTCTGCTCAAAGCGAGCTTGCCAAACTCGATACGACCGAGCTCGAGCTCGAACGAGAGAAAGCAGCGGCCGTGATGCGCCAAAGCCAGGCCAACCTTGCCAAGGTCATCGCTGGCACACGAAGCGGAGTCATCACCGTTTCCTCGGACAAAGTACGTGGCTTCAAAACAACACTCTCCGGAAACAAAAAGACTCTGATCGACGCACTGCGAGCAGCCTATACGACTGCCGATGATGCTATCCGCAATCAGGCCGACCAGACCATGACCAATCCGCGAAGTGATAGCCCGCAGATCAGCTTTACCCTCAGTGATGCCAGTCTGGAGAGCGAGATAGAGTCCGAGCGCCATGCCATCGAAAGCACACTCTCTGACTGGGAAGATGAGGCAAACGATCTCAAGACATCCGACAACCTGACCAAGAAAAACACCGCCACTGAAAAAAAGCTCGGGAAAATCAGAACCTTTCTCGATGATCTGGCCTATGGATTGAATGGCGTCACGGCTGGTGGCGGACTGACCCAAGAGACCCTCGACACCTGGAAGGCTGCTCTCGCCACCGCTCGCACCAATGTCAGCACTGCCAAAAGCGATCTCGCCACTGCCTTCAATACCTACCGTGGTACCGGTCGAGATCTGACTGTTGCCGAAAGCGAGCTTGGACTGCAGCAGTCCGGTAATATCAGCCAGGACATCGATATCAGTCGATTCCAACTTGAAGAAGCGGAACGAGCACTCGACATTACCGAAGAAAAATTGCTCCAAGCCAAGCTCCTCTCACCGCGTGACCATCTCATCGTCAAAAAAATCTATCCCGATACCGGTGAACGAGTGAACATCGGAGAGCCTGTTATCAACCTCGCCACCACGGAATTGAAAATGCAAATAGATGTCCCAGAGGAAGATATGGCCGGTATCGCTCTCGGCAATCATGTCAGCATCACGCTTGAGGCCTTCCCTCAAAACCCTCCCCTTGAAGGAACCATCGAATTTATCGAACCAAAAGAAATCCTAAAAAATGAAAGCGTCTACTATCGCCTCTACGCATCCCTGACAGAACAGCGCCCCGAGTGGCGCACGGGGATGACTGGTGATGCAGAGATACGATCCGGCCAGGCAGCAGCCGTCCTCGCCGCGCCCAGAAGCGCTCTCTACCAAAAAAATAAAAAACAATTCGTGCAGAGGGTCACCTGGGATGGTTTTGAAGAAATTGAAGTGACACTGGGTCTCTCAGGCGAGACTCTGGTAGAAATAAAAAACGGCTTGCAGACAGGCGATGAGATAGTGCGTTACCCAAAGCTCCCCTAATAGTATGGATATCCGATACCACCTCGCACAGAGCATCGAAGACCGGAAGGCTGCCGCCAAAATCGTACAGCGACAGTATGAACAAAGCGGCTACACCCTAACGGAAAGTAGCGTCGATGACAAGATGACTCTCTTTTTGAGTAAGCCGACTTCCAAAACATTCCTGGGGAGCTGTGGCAACACACCACTTGCGACTGTTTCCATTATTGCAGATTCACCTGACGGACTACCGCTCGATGAGCTCTATCAGGACGAAATAGACCTCCTGAGACAAAAGGGCCTGCGTCTCGCCGAAGTATCACAGCTCGCTATCGATACAACACTGGCCCGTGAGCTCCTGCCCGAAAAAGCTCTCAAGAAAAATGCGCTCTTGTTTCCGCTCTTCAATATCATTCTCCAGTGCGGACAGCGCGATGCTCTCGACATGCTCTGCATCGCTATCAACCCGAAACATGAGCCCTTCTATGATGCCCTTGGCTTCGAAACCATCGGGGATCTCAAATACTACGCATCATTCAATCAGGCTCCTGCCATCGCCAAAGCCCTTTCCCTGCATACCCTCTCCACTGCTTCCCAAAAAAGTTTTCTCTACCGAGAAATCGCTCTCACACCCGTCGACCCCCGAGTCATCACGGGAGAGACAGACTTCACGATTTCGCTCTAAGTTGATCCAAACGAAAACCCATACCGAACGGCATGGGTTTTTTCTAGTGGACCCTGTCGGATTTACCCCTCCGGGGCATAAACTTCTCATCCGTCCGCTCCACAAAATTGTGGACCCTG
>JBAQNF010000107.1:0-6601 GCA_049303555.1 Candidatus Moraniibacteriota bacterium
ACTTTCCCCTTCACCATCTCCGCCACGGCCTCTGCTTGTTTCTTTGCCATACGTTTCTGTATTCTTACCGTAAATTAAAGTCTCTCATTGTCTCCCTGATCAAAGGCATAGATCACGAGACAGATGAGCAAAAGAAGGAGACCCACAATCGTCGCTCCCGACCCGGGAAACGGATACAAAGAGTTCAAAAGCTGCGCAAACCCAACCAAAAGAAAGAGTATCCCCAGAAAAGCAAAGAGGCAGAGGAAGGCTCGCCGTGTAACCCGTCTCAGAAACGCATGTCCCATTCGGTGCACCCGATCAAATGCTCCATCGAAAGAAGCCTGAATACTCTTGAAAACACCGTCGAGAAGCATCTCTGCCCAACCGACGTGCGTATCGGACTCTCCACTCTTTGTTGTTTTGGTTATTTTTTTCTTTTCCATATTCTTTATTTTTCTTCTTTAAGTATAACATGTCGGAAGTCATATGTGAAAAATTGTCGTCAAAAGAGTCTTGTGATATAAAAAAGATATTGACACTATGAAAACAAAAATCACTCTTACTGGGGTCTCTGTTTTTTTATATATATTTTTTTTCATTCCATCTGCTCACGCCAACGTGATCATCTCAGAATTCTCTATCGGAAAATATATCGGCGGCAAAGCCACAAGTACCAACGGGGACGACTTCATTGAACTCTACAATACAGGGGGTATATGCGTCCCACTAGAAGGGTGGCGACTCAGAAAACGGATACAAAGCGGCACAGAATCCCCGCTCTACAGTTTCAAAAAAGGTGACGCTATCATGCCGAACGATTTCCTCCTCTGGGTGAGCAGTAAGGCAAAATCGGACTACCAGAAGCTCGCCGACGTGATGCCGACTCCTTCTCAGGAATACACGCTTTCGGGCAATAATTCCGTTGCGCTCCTCGATGATAAGAACACAGCAAAAGACGCTATAACTTTCGGTGGTGGTCATACAGAGCCCTTCTCTTCGCCTGTGTTGCTCAACCCAGGAGACGGCCTATCAAAAGAAAGAGATCCCTCTTCATTAGAATGGAAGGACACCGGTATAACTCCGAACCCCACGAAATCCGCTTTGATTGCAGATAATGATCTTGATGGTGATGGCTGTCCAGATCCAATAGTCCCGGTTCCCCCTACACCAAATCCGGCACCAACCCCTACTCCGATACCTACTGTCAAAACCATTCGCCTGAACGAAGTCTTCCCAAATCCTTCCGCCAAAGGTGATGATGGAGAATTCATCGAGCTCTTCAACTTCGGGACGGAACCAACCGATATCTCAGGATGGGAAATCCTCGACGCTTTAGCGATCAAGAAAAAATCAGAGGGAGAAACTTTCACGAAAATTGTTTTTCCGGAAAAATACACCATAGAGCCTCAACAATACCTTGTTGTCCCCAATAAAGACGTCAAACTCTCCGTCACGCTCAATAATACCAATGAGATACTTTCACTTTTTAACAAAAATGGGGAAATTATCAATTCAATGAATTTTAAAACATCAAAAAATGATGTCTCGCTCAATTACACCAGTGCTGGCTGGCGAGGTGGCATACCGACACCAGGTGCCGCCAATCAACCAAATACTCTGCCGGAAACCAAAGAAAAAATCCCCAAGAAAGGCTATCGTGGCGTACCAGTACTCTTTGATGCCCGCGGGAAAGACAGCGACGGAGGCAAGCTCAAGTACACCTGGGACTTCGGTGATGGCCACAAAAGCTACAAAGAAGAAACCTCCCATACCTACGAAGACACTGGCACCTACCCGGTAACGCTGACGACCACCGATGGAAGTGATGATGTCGTAGAGACATTTTCTCTCGTGATACAGTCCATGCCAAAGCCAAATGTCCGCATCACTGCTATGATCCCCAACCCCACTGGCAAAGACTCTGATGCTGAGTGGCTCATGATAGAAAATCGTGGCAAGAAAGCAGTCGACCAGAAAGGATTTGGTATTGCCACTGGCTGGAAGAAACTAGTCAATCATCCCGTCCGAGAGAGCTTTGTCATCGAGCCGAAAGGAGAAGCCAAGCTGACGCGGGAGTTCTCGCTCTTCACCCTTCCTAATGAAAAAGGCAAGATCGAACTGCGGGCGCCTGATGGCGATGTCCTTCAGAAAATAAAATACAAGCTCGACAAAAGCGTCGCGGAAGATGTGGTGTATAAAAAAGAAAAAGGCAGTCGCTGGGCGTGGCAAGAAAAAGAAGCGACACCAGATACTGCTGAAGCAGAAACTCCGCAAACTATTTCTCCTGAAATCCCAGAGACCACTCAGGAGATTGAGCCACTTCCTGCACCAGAAGAAGTACCAGAAGACACGGAAGAAATAGTGCCGCAGGCTCAACCAGAACCAAAAAAGCTTTCGTTGCTTCCTCTCCTCAACTACGGTACACACGTGACCCTGCCAGAGAACATCAGACTGACATTTGATGACACCTCCCGCATAGCAGCGCCGCTTGAAACAGAACACTACGCCCTCACCTTCGCCAAGACAGTCCTCTCGGATATCAACACCACACTCAACGCCGTACAAAATAAAAAATAAAAAACCCACCGGGGCAGGTTTGCTGATGGGTCGCGGCGTGGTCTCTCACAGGAACAAGGTGTCGCTTGGTATAAGGAGCCACGATCCGTCGTCGAGACGCACGGAGAGGTCGCTCACAAAGCCATGTACCAACTTACTTCCTTCCAACAAATCAGACCGCCCAAATGGCATGTCGTTTTCATCGCGACACATATACAAGTACAGGTAACCCTCAAGACCGTGCTTGATACGCGCCAGACCATTGCAGGAAAGCGCCTCAGGAACAACCAGCGTGTCTTCCGAAAGCCACACGATACTCGTACGTACCCACTGCGTTCCAAACAGACCGCCCATCTTGAGTCGAAACCGAACACCCTGACCATCCGCGAGTGTAGGTATAACCATGAGAGATTCTCCAAAGAACATCGGCGAATTCACCGACTCAACAGTGTAACATTTTTTAAGAGCTTGTCAAGCTCTGGCACCACGAAGATCTAGAGCGCCTGAACTGGTGCAGTCGGCTGAGCCGTAACCTCAAGAGGGGTAGCGGTATTCAACCGGACCGAGAGCTTGCGATAGACGATGAAGTAAGCGACTGAGGAAAGAGGAATCGTCACAAACAGTCCGATGCCGAGCGCGAGGGCGCCAAGGATATTGACTCCCAGTAAAGCGAGACCAAATCCAAAGAGCTGCCATTTCACTCCATCGGTTATCTCACCACTTTTCTTGAGCGCCTGGAGCGCGTTCATTTTCTTGTCGACAATCAACTCGCCATAAAACTGATATTTTACAGCAAAATAGATACCAGGAACAATGAAAAGGAGAAAACCGATACCCACAGCCAACCCAAAGAGTATCGAGGCACCCACGTACGACCAAAAGAGCTGGTTGGGAGAAAATATCGTACTGAGACGTCCTTCAGTGCCACCGTCTATCAGATCGAGATACAACCGAATAAAGCCCAGACTCATAAACATCCCAAGGAGAGCGGTAGTAAGAGAAACGATGACCGAAAAGAACCCCATTTCTTTTGTTGCCTCTTCCAGAAAACCAAAAATAATTTGAGAGACAACTAAAACACCCAGAACCATCCACAGAAAAAACATGTGTGCCTTAAATTTCTCCCATCCTGCCTTGATGGCCTCTCCTGTACGAAAGTATTCCATACGATTTGATAAAAAATTATTTAGTTTGAGCGAGATACGGGAATCGAACCCGTGCCCTAACCTTGGGAAGGTCATGTACTACCATTATACTAATCTCGCTATAATTCTCCTTGGGAAGTTTACCCGCCTCTGGTGGGGTCACGCCTGCCTGCGGCAGATAAATATTACCACTATACTATACCCGCCTCTCTTATACTGCTTTCGAATGAGACCAGTGTACCGTATTTCGAAAGAGGCAGCAACTCTCGACGAAATGCTCACTTCCTGGTACACTACAAAAGTATAATTTTCTATTTTTTCTCTCATGCTAGCCTTTTTTACCAAGGGACGCATCATCGCCCTCGTTGTTGCTTTCGTCGTCTTAGGAGCGGGTATCTATACCTTTTTCTATGCCAAAGAACACAAAACCGAATTTGCTGCCGGATCTTTCAATATCTTTCAGAAAGTTTCCAAGCTCCTCCCTATCGCTCCCGATACCAAGAAAGAAATTGAAGTGGTGAACCAGCTCGTCGCCGAATTGACCAAGCAAGACGATCGCGTGCGCGTTTTCCTAGTACTCCTCCAAAACGCCGATGAGCTCCGTCCAGGCGGTGGCTTCCTCGGCCAGTATGCTGTCATCAAGACCAAAAACGGCGAAGTGCTCTCTACTTTTGTTGAGGACGCCAACCTCCTTGACCAGCGTATCGTCACCAAGATCAGCCCACCCTATCCTTTCTACCGTAAGCTCCAACTCAAGAAGTGGAAGTTCCGTGATTCCAACTTCTCGCCTGATTTCCCAACCAATGCCGAGAAGGCCCAGTACTTCTATCGTCTCGCTGGTGGCCGCGAAAAGTTTGATGCCGTCATCGCCGTCAACTCGCATGTCTTCAACAACATCCTGGCTGTCTCTGGTCCCATCCAGATTCCTGGTGACTCCAATACTTACACCAGCGAAGATGGTGCCTACAAGCTCGAAGAACGTGTCGAGCGTGCCTACCTGGGTGAAGATGTTCCCGCAGAGCTGAAACAGAATCGCAAGTCGATTATGAAAAAAATCGCAGCGGAAATCATGAGTCGAGTCGCTACTGTCGGAAATATCCCAAAGCTCGCTGAGTTTGCCCAAAACGAACTGCGCAACCGTGATATCATGCTCTATTTCGCCGATGAAACCCTCCAGTCTCTGGTAGAAAGCGTCCACTGGGACGGTTCTGTCACCACCGACTGGACTGGTGACTATCTCATGCTCGTCGATGCCAACCTCGGCGCCCTCAAGACCGACTACTATGTCCGTCGCAAGCTTGACTACACTGTCGACTTTACTGGAGAAAAACCAACCGGCACGCTCGTCTACACGTACAGCAACACCGCACCCCGTGGCGACTGGCGCACCAGTGACTACCACACCTATCTCCGCGCATTTGTCCCGCTTGATTCAGTCATGCAAGAACGCAAGTGGATCAATGCCGTCATCACCAACAAAGACTTCAACAAAACCTACTTCGGCGGCTTCGTCGATGTCGAGATCGGACAGAGCGATGTCGCGACCACGCTCAAGTATGAACTGCCAGCCACTATCACCGAAGAGAACTATCGTCTCTTGATCCAGAAGCAGTCTGGTGTCGGTACCCTGCCTGTCACAATCCATATGAAAACCAAGGACGGCAAGACCTACGACCAGGCAGCCGACCTGACCAAAGATCTCAATCTTTCTTTCCAAGAAGTAGAAGAAAAGAAGTAAGCGCCTTGCCTCAGAGAGCCAAGAAGCGCTATCATAAGGAAGCGCCCGTTTTAATCGTATCGTACCAACACTATGTCTGATCAGAAAATAGCTACAGAAAAAGAAGTCGGCATTCTCCCCGCTAATGACCACCGCCGTCTCGGCCAAGAACTCGATCTCTTCACCTTTTCTGATCTCGTTGGATCTGGCCTTCCTTTGTGGACGCCACGTGGCACCACGATACGGAATCTGCTCGATGACTATGTCTGGCAACTCCGCAAACAACACGGTTTTGAACGGGTAGAGATTCCTCATATTACCAAAAAGGATCTGTACGAAAAGAGCGGGCACTGGGACAAATTCAAAGATGAGCTCTTTCGTATCACCACTCGTGAGGGCTATGAATTTGCCATGAAGCCGATGAATTGTCCTCATCATACTCAGATCTATGCTCGCAAACCCTGGAGCTACCGAGACCTTCCTCAGCGCTACGCCAACACTACCATGTGTTATCGCGACGAACAGTCCGGGGAATTAAACGGCTTGGCACGTGTCCGTTCTTTGACCCAAGATGACGCCCATGTGTTCTGTCGCCGAAGCCAGATCAATGAAGAAATGCTCAAAGTTTGGGATATCATTCGTATCTTCTACAAAACATTCGGATTTGATACGCTCAAGGTACGCTTCTCCCGACATGATCCAGAACATTTCGAGAAATACCTCGGCACCAAAGAAATCTGGAAAGATGCCGAAGATCAGATTGAAAGTATCCTCAAAAAAGAAGGGGTAGACTATATTGACGGACTCGGAGAGGCAGCTCTCTATGGCCCAAAGATCGACTTTATGGCGACGGATTCTCTCGGCCGTGAGTGGCAGGTAGCTACCGTCCAGCTTGATCTCAATCTGCCAGAGCGGTTTGATCTCGTCTGCGTCAATGAGCAAGGAGAGAAAGAGCGCATCGCCATGATCCACTGCGCTATCATGGGATCCATTGAGCGCTTCATGAGCGTCTTGATCGAGCACTATGCCGGCGCGTTCCCAACCTGGCTGGCACCGGTACAAGTGAGAGTACTCCCTATCGGTGAGAGTCATCGTGCCTACGCTGAAAAGATTGTTGCAGAACTCCGTCTCAAAGACATCCGAGCCGAAGCTGATGCTTCTGATGAATCACTCGGCAAACGTATTCGCAGTGCCAAGGTAA
>JBAQNF010000108.1:0-7308 GCA_049303555.1 Candidatus Moraniibacteriota bacterium
GAATATGACACAGCCGGTAGAATTTCTTTTGACAGACAAGAAGAACAACCCGATTGCCTTCAGCCGTTTCGCTTATCTCATGAAACTCAGTCTTCCAGAAGAGCTTCTGGCTCTTTTGGGTGAGCCATTTTCGTTGTTTCTCTACAATGATGCCGGTAAGGTCGCTCTTGGACTAGAATTGACCCTGGCCAAAGGTGGAGAAGCACAAAAAGTAGTGACACAGAAAGAAGCGAGTCTGCCAGCCTTCTTCCAGTCGCTCCTGTTTCGTGGTGTAGTCATACCGAAAGAGATCGCTTTTCGTTCCGGAGTTTACAAAACTGAGGCAGTGCGCTTTGTAAATATTGATACCACTCAAAATACTTCGTTTGACTATGCCATGCGTGATGCTGCTTGGATTATCGGTACGAGTAAAGATACTTTACGTGCGATTCTTGATAAGAAAGGCTTGAAATAACGCGCATTCACGCGATTTTACCGGCACTCGCTCGAAAACGAAAGTTTACTTTCGTTTTGCTCGCTTCGTTGGGTAATAAAGTTTTTTTATCAAAAAAATAAGTCAGCGACTTTATTTTTTTGAGAGAAATAAACTATTTTTTTGAAAAGAGTATTTTTTTGAAAAGAAATGCTTTAATGAAGCGAAAGAGTGTCATGTATGATTGACCCGAGGTGATTTTTCTGCTATAATGAACTTGTGACGTTGAAATTTCTTTGACAAATTGCTCCCCTCAACCGTACAGAACGGTGAAAGAGTTCCCATTCGCAATGCCCCCTCATTGTGACGGGGATTCTTTCACTGTTCAAGAGTTCCAGCAATGTACTGGAACCGCTCCGTCCTAACACGGAGACTAAAACAAAAACAAAAAACCTCCTGAAAAATAATAAATGCAGGAGAAAAACAAAAAGAAACAAAAAAACCAGTTCCTTATAAAAAAAAACAACAAAGGCTTCGTGCCAGAGAACGGTGAAGGGAGAAGTAGCAAAAAAGTTAGGATTGCTGCGAAAATGCATCTGCACAAAATACAGGATTCAAATGGATTACTATGCTCACTCACCCGTAAGCTACGTAACCTAGATACCTGTTGGCACATGCAACGTTCGGGCGTACAGCCAAATAATTTCATTATAGGGCGATAGTACGCCCGGACACCAACATAGTTTTATCATCATATCTCACAGAAAGCAGTACAGGGCTCCCGAAAGGGTGTTTTTTTGTTGTTCATCCACGAGACCTTGAGTGGTTATGAACAACAAACCCCGCAGGATTGCGGGGTCTCACATATTTTTGTGATACTATGAAGCCTATGGGAACATTTCATAACACATCTGCACTTGGGTCGCTGGGCGAAGAGCTGGGATGCCGCTATCTCAAGGACAAGGGCCACAGAATTCTAGAGACGAATTATTGCAATGCTTCTGGCAAACGCCTTGGTGAGATTGATATTGTGGCTGAAAAAGGCCAAGAACTGGTGTTTATCGAGGTGAAAAGCCGTCTGGGATCGGCCGAGAGCGGTATTCTACCGGAAGTGAGTATCACTCGGGAGAAGCTCCGCAAGCTGGATCGTATCGCTCAGTGCTACTTACGAGAGAAAAAATGTCAGACACGGGCCTATCATTTCGACGCACTTTCGATATTGTATGATCCAAACCTAAAAAAAGCTTCAATTCGACACCTGGAGCATATTTTTTTCTAGACAGCAAGGAGGATTTTTGCTATACTAGAGGGAGAAAAGAAAGAAAAAGGTTAATTTTTTGATATGAAATGTTATGTCGCTTGATACACAAACACTGACAAAATTGAAAGAAAAGCTTTTGGCTGAAAAAAGCCATTTGGAGAGTGAGTTGTCACGGTTTGCCACTCCAGCCGGAACAGAGGGGAATTATGATACTCGTATGGGAGATATGGGAACGGATCCTGATGAAAATGCTTCTGAAGTTGAAGAATACGTCGATAATCTCGGTTTGGAACAGAATCTCGAAGCCCAACTGAAAGATGTGACGGACGCTCTTGCCAAGATGGAACAGGGAACCTATGGGGTGTGTGAAGAAACCGGCAAGGAAATAGCTTCTGATCGTCTGGAAGCGTATCCAGCCGCTCGTACTGCTCTCTAGAGTATGCCATTTCAGCCGCGGAAAGTGCTTTTGGGTGCATTTTCCGTGGCTTTTTTTCTTTTGTTGTGTCAGATAGCACGAATGATCTTCCAAAAAGGAGCCGAGAGTGTCTGTAATAGCGGCGGTGCTTTTGGGGTTGATATTTCAGCCGGGATTCTTTTTGGAGCGACGCTCGGGATACTCGTTCTTTTTGGTGTACAATGGTGGAGAGAGGAGGAACCCTCGCTTGTTTGGGCGTGGGTGATTCTCTTTTCTGGTGGTTTGAGTAATTTTTTGGAACGAGTTTCTTCTGGTTGTGTGGTGGACTATATCTCACTCGGTTGGTTCCCTGCGTTTAATGTTGCAGATATATTGTTGACGATTGGAGTGATAGGAGTATTAGTGAGGATTTATCTCATCAAACAAGTTGTCCACGATAGTATAAAAACACAAAACTAAAAACACAAAAACCAAACAAATCACAAAGTACAAATTACAAAAAGAGAGGAGCTGTGTTTTTGAGCCTGTGAATTGTGTTTTGTTTGGACTTTGTGTTTTGAAAATTGGGCTTTAGAATTGAAATTCATTAGAAATTCTACACTATGTCTTCCAAAGTCTATTCAGCAGCAACGCTGGGACTCGAGAGTGTCTTGGTGGAAGTTGAGGTAGATGTGCTGCCTCAGGGGCTGCATAACTTCACGTTGGTTGGACTGCCTGACACGGCTATCAAAGAGTCACGTGATCGAGTGAGTGCAGCGCTCAAGAATAGCGGTTTCAAGCCGCCGCACCAGAGTGGTCGCATCACGGTCAACCTGGCACCGGCGGATCTGCCAAAGAATACGCCTATCTATGATTTGCCAATGGCACTCGGGTTTCTTTTGGCGACAGAACAGTTGGTGTTTGATTCTGAAAAGAAACTCTTTATCGGTGAGCTGGCTCTGGATGGCATGGTACGGCGAGTTCAGGGAGTGTTGCCGATTGCGCTTTTTGCCAAAGAAGAGGGCTTTGACGAGCTGTATGTTCCAGAAGACAATGCCAAGGAAGCAGCGCTCGTTTCTGGAATACGGGTGATACCGGTGAAGAATCTTTTTGATTTGATCAAACATCTCCGAAAAGAAGAAATGATCAAGGCATTTGTATCAGAAGTGGAAGAACCGAGAGAAGAAGACACGGAATCGGACATGTGTCATGTGCGCGGACAGGAGCATGCCAAACGAGCACTGGAGATTGCGGCTGCTGGTGGGCACAATGTGCTCTTTGTGGGGCCACCAGGGAGCGGTAAGACGCTTTTGGCCAAGACGCTCCCGACTATTCTGCCACGATTGGACTTCGAAGAAAGTCTGGAGGTGACGAAGATATTTTCGGTAGCGGGGAGGCTGCAACGGGGTGATGCTCTGGTGACCAAAAGACCATTTCGATCACCGCACCATACGGCGAGCGCTGCCTCTTTGGTCGGCGGCGGAGCCTACCCCAAGCCAGGCGAGATCAGTCTGGCGCATCGAGGGGTACTGTTTCTCGACGAGTTCGCTGAGTTTTCGCGAGCTGTACTGGAAAATCTCCGTCAACCGCTGGAAGATGGTGAGGTGACGGTATCGCGTGTCAAAGGATCACTTCGTTTTCCGGCACGTTTCATGCTCATTGCTGCTATGAACCCGTGCCCGTGTGGTTACGCTGGTGACCCAGAGCGAGTGTGTGCCTGTGCTCCAGCCCAAGCCAATCGCTATCGACTGAAAATCTCTGGACCGATTATGGATCGGATCGATCTGCATGTTGACGTACCGCGGCTCAAAATTGAAAAACTCGATGAAGAGGGGCAGCATGGTGAAAAGAGTATCGATATTCGTAAGCGCGTCGAGCAGGCTCGCGAGACGCAGCGAGAACGGTTTGCGACGAAACCCTTTCGTACCAATGCCGAGATGACCAGCCAGACAGTGAAGGAAGTGTGCGTCATTGATGAGGCAACACGCACCGTATTGCGCGAGGCTGTTTCGCGGATGAAGCTCTCGGCCCGTGGCTACATGCGGGTGCTGAAGGTGGCGCGCACTATTGCTGACATCGAGGGAGCAGAACAGATTGCGCTTCCGCATATTGCCGAGGCACTCCAGTATCGGTTTAAGGAATAGCACATGAGAGGAAAACGAATGATCAAAATGCAGCTGCGAAAACACCCCTTTTTGTTTGGGGTATTTTTTCTTACGGTTTTTGTCGGCGGTGTTTTTGTCTGGTGGCCGGAAGCAGATCATTTTTCTGGTATTTCGAAAGAAGTTTTTCTTTCGGATAACGGACTAGAATTTTCTTTTCAAAATGTTTCTGAAAAAACAGTCGGTGAATTTTTGCAGACACATGGACTGGCACTGCGTGAGAAAGAATTTGTTTTTCCTTTGGCGGAAACAGCCCTTACCCCAAGGATGAAGATTTTTGTGGCACGCACGCACGAAATCAGAGTACAGGCCGATGGGACACAAAGAACATATCAGGTGCTCTCGACATCAGTGGGCGAGGCACTTGGGGAGGCTGGTATTTCTCTGGATGAGGATGATATCGTACAGCCGACCAAAGAAACGTTTGCTTCGCGGAGTCTGAACATCGCTGTTACTCGGGTAGAAATCAAAGAACAAATTATAGAAAAAGCAGTGGCTTTTGAAAAGAAGACAAATGAGGATAGTGATCTTTCATGGCGCAAAAATGTGGTGACTCAGAAAGGAGAGAAGGGGCTGGATCGGCTGGTCTATCGGGTAAGCTCGCATGATGGAAAAGAAGTGAACCGGAAACTCCTTCGGACGGAGAGAGCAAAAGAACCCGTGACAGAAATCGTGACGCAGGGGACGTATGTGAAGCTGGGGAAGAGTCACAGTGGGGGCGCCTCGTGGTATGCCTGGACGGGGACGATGGCCGCTGCCAACCCCTGGCTTCCCAAGGGGAGTTATGTTAAGGTGACAAACACGGAAAACGGCAAGAGTGTCATCGTGGTGATCAATGACCGCGGGCCATTTGTGCCGGGACGGATTATTGATCTCGATAAGGTGGCCTTTGCCAAGATCGCCTCAGTCGGAGCGGGCGTGATCAACGTGAAGATGGAAGAGATAGTCAATTAGCAGTCAACAATTATCAAACAGCATGAAAAAAGTGGTGGCGAAAAAATCACTCGGGCAGAATTTTCTCAAAGATGAGAGTATCATCGAAGAGATTTTTGCTGTGGCGGAAGTACAGAAAACAGACTGGGTGCTCGAGATTGGTCCTGGGACGGGAGCGCTTACTTTTTCGCTTGCTTCACGAGTGGAAAAGTTTTTGGCGATTGAGCTTGACCATGAATTGGCAACTCGCCTTCAGACACAGTATGTTGATTCAAAAAAAGTGTCTATTTTGGAAGGAAATATCCTGGATATCAATTTAGAGGAGCTGTTGCAATCATCAGGATTTGCCGAACATTCATATAAAATTATCGCCAACATTCCGTACTACATCACGGCGCCTATCATCCGAACCTTGTTGTCACTGCGTTCTCAGCCACAGTCGCTGACACTGATGGTGCAGAATGAAGTGGCCGAACGTTTGGCGGCCAAGCCCGGGAGCATGAGCCTGCTTTCGGTCATGGCGCAGTACTATGCTACGGTCGAAAAAAAGTTGTTTGTCCCGAAGACAGCCTTTGAACCGGTACCAAAAGTGGATAGCGCGGTTATCCATATCGTTCCACGGCGCGCTTATGACGGAGAAGAAGATCGCAAAGTATTTCGTCTGGCACGAGCTGGCTTTGCCGCACGACGAAAGACTCTGGCCAACAATCTGGCTACGAGTTTCTCGTTGCCTCGGGAACAGGTAGAGGAGAAGCTTGGGAACTTGGGATTACGGAGCGATATCCGGGCACAGGCGCTTTCTGTCGAGGACTGGGAGAAACTGGCGAACCTATGGGTGAACTAGAAAAGGAATAGCGTGACGACCAGACCATAGAGGATGGTGATGGTGAGAATAATACGAGGGAGTTTGCGGAAGGCGAAGAATGATGATTCTTCGCTTGTTCCTTTTTGGAGCGCCACAAAGGCCAGTCCGCCAAAGAAGAGAGCTGGAAGAAAGAGTATGCGCATGTGAAGCACGAGTGGACTGAAAGCAAAGAGGAGAAAGGTCAGGCTGCCGATGACCTGTTTGCCCCAGTAGGCGCCCAAAAGAACGGGAATGGTATAGACGCCATCGGCCTGATCGCCGGCGATGTCTTTGAAGTCTTTGATAGGAAGAGCCAGGAGGTAGGCGACGAAGAGATAGGAAACAAGGGAAAGAGGAAGTGAATCGATAGTGTGCGCGGGAGCGACAGAGACAAATCCAGCAATCAATACGAGAATGCCGGCAGCGGCAGCGATGAGGGTGGCCACCCCAGGGTATTTTTTCAGACGAAGGGGTGGCGCTGAGTAGAGCCAGGCCAGTGCTTGATAGGAGAGGATGATAAGGAGAGCCGAGAAACTGACGATGCCAGCAAAGAGAAGGGAGAGCAAAAAGAATATCACACCGATGACCCGGTAGTGTTCTTGCGGAATCGTTTCTTCGATGAGTGGACGGTTGGGGTTGGTGATGGCGTCGATAGCAGTGTCGTAGAGGTCATTGACGATGACGGAAGCGAGCCAGGCGCTTTCGACGGCGCAGAGGAGGACGCCGATGCCAAGCAGGTGGAAGAATTCCAACTCGAGTTTTCCATCTGCAAAAACGAGTGCCAAGAGCATGCCAAGGAGAAGGAGTCCAGCATGGTAGATGAGCTGGGGGATGCGAGCATTCTTCCAGAGCGCAGAGAAGTAGGTGGGATATTTTTGGAAGGTAAAAAGTCCGATCAGACCACCGAGAAGCAAGGCATATACCAGGCTCATTTTGTAATTGAGAACACTTCTGAAATCTACGAGGTCACGACCGAGGACGTATTCTGGTGTCAGGAAGAGGGCGGCGACGTCGTTGCTAGAAATAGCCAGGAGGCCTTTTTCAAAGGAGAGCACGAGGAGTGTGATCCATGATGGAAATGTACCGAGAACAAAGAGAATACTGTAGGTGAGCAGTGACATGAGTACTGCCTTGGTCAGGCGCTTGGACTTGAAATAGGCATAAGCACCAAGAGCCAGTGTGGTGATGACGACCTCGACACGAACGCCGTAGGTGATGCCGATATCCGGAGTATCACCAAAGAGCGTGAAGAAACGTACCAAGAGTCCTTGGAGTCCATCGAACTCGTAGAAGCTCCAGGAA